>JANOJQ010000115.1:0-3067 GCA_031418815.1 Lysobacteraceae bacterium | reverse complement strand
GCCGCCTTGGCGTCGCCGTGGAACTGCTCTTCCTCGGTCGAACCCTTGAGCGCCGTGGTCGAGCTGGTGCCGCCCTGGATGGCCTGGGTGACCGAGTCGAAATACCCGGTGCCGACCTCGCGCTGGTGCTTGACCGCGGTGAAGCCCTTCTCGGCCGCCGCGAACTCCGACTCCTGCAGCTCCACGAACGCGCTCATCTGGCTGCGGGCGTAGCCGTAGGCCAGGTTGAACATGGAGTAGTTGAGCGAATGGAAGCCGGCCAGGGTGATGAACTGGAACTTGTAGCCGAGCTTGGCCAGCTCGTGCTGGAAGGACGCGATGGTGGCGTCGTCGAGGTTCTTCTTCCAGTTGAAGGACGGCGAGCAGTTGTAGGCCAGCATCTTGCCCGGGAACTTGGCGTGCACGGCCTCGGCGAACTTCCTGGCGAACTCCAGGTCGGGCTTGCCGGTTTCGCACCACACCAGGTCGGCGTAGGGCGAGTAGGCCAGGGCGCGGCTGATGGCCTGGTCGATGCCCGGGCGGGTCTTGTAGAAGCCCTCGACGGTGCGCTCGCCGGTGCAGAACGGCGCGTCGTTCGGGTCCACGTCGCTGGTGAGCAGGTCGGCGGCTTCGGCGTCGGTACGGGCGATCACCAGCGTGGGCACGTTCGAGACGTCGGCGGCCAGGCGCGCGGCGATCAGCTTCTGCACGGCTTCCTGGGTCGGCACCAGCACCTTGCCGCCCATGTGGCCGCACTTCTTCACCGAGGCCAGCTGGTCCTCGAAGTGCACGCCGGCGGCGCCCGCCTCGATCATGGCCTTCATCAGCTCGAACGCGTTGAGCACGCCGCCGAAACCGGCTTCGGCGTCGGCGACGATCGGCTGCAGGAAGTCGATGCTGTCGTTGCCCTCGGCGTGGTGCAGCTGGTCGGCGCGCAGCAGGGTGTTGTTGATGCGCTTGACCACCAGCGGCACCGAGTTGGCCGGGTACAGCGACTGGTCGGGATACATCTCGCCGGCGACGTTGGCGTCGGCCGCGACCTGCCAGCCCGACAGGTAGATGGCGTTGAGGCCGGCCTTCACCTGCTGCATGGCCTGGTTGCCGGTGAGCGCGCCGAGCGCGTTCACGAACGGCTTCTCGCCCAGGTACTTCCAGAGCTTGTTGGCACCCAGGCGGGCGAGCGAATGCTCGACGGCGACGGTGCCGCGCAGGCGCACCACTTCCTCGGCGGAGTAACCGCGTTCGATGCCGGCCCAGCGGGGGTCGGTCGCCCACTCTTTCTTCAGCTGCTCGGCGGTGGGGAGGGTCGTGGTCATGGCGGTGTCCTTTGTATTTCGAAGTGGGGAAAGGGAATCAGGAAAATCAGTCGAGGCGCTCGTAGGCCGGCAGCGTCAGGAACTCGGCGAGCTCCCTGGCGTGCGTCAGTTCGTCGAGCAGGGCGATGGCTTCGTTGATGCGGCTGCCGCCCGGCAGCTTCATGCGGTCGGCCAGCTTGGACGGCAGCGCCAGCAGGGCGCGGTCGAACAGCGAGAAGTCCACCGGCGAGCCGTCGTCCAGGTGCAGGTCGCCGTGGTGCAGCCACTGCCAGAGCTGGGCGCGGCCGATCTCGGCGGTGGCGGCGTCTTCCATCAGCCAGTGGATCGGCACGCAGCCCTGGCCGTCGAGCCAGGCGGCGAGGTAGCGCACGCAGACTTCCACGTTGCTGTCGAAGCCCTTGCGGGTGATCGTGCCCACGCTCGGGCGGATCAGGGCGTCGCGGTCCACCGCGACGTCGTCGCGGCGCACATCGTGCTGGTTCGGGCCGGGCATTTTTTCGTCGAACACCTCGCGGGCGATCGCGATCAGGGCCGGATGCGCCACCCAGGTGCCGTCGTGGCCGGCGCTGGCTTCGCGCAGCTTGTCGGCGCGCACGCGGGCCAGCGCTTCGTCGTTGGCGACCGGGTCGCCGCTGATCGGGATCTGCGCGGCCATGCCGCCCATGGCGTGGGCGCCGCGGCGGTGGCAGGTCTGGATCAGCAGTTCCGAATACGACTTCAGGAACGGCTGGGTCATGCCGACCTGGCTGCGCTCGGGCAGCACGCGGTCACGGTGGCGGCGGAAGGTCTTGATGTAGCTGAAGATGTAGTCCCAGCGGCCGCAGTTCAGGCCGACGATGCGGCTGCGCAGGGCGTGCAGGATCTCGTGCATCTCGAACGCGGCCGGCAGGGTCTCGATCAGCACCGTCACCTTCATCGCACCGGTGGGCAGGCCCAGGCGCGCTTCGATGAAGTCCAGCACGTCGTTCCACAGCGCCGCCTCTTCCATCGACTGCAGCTTGGGCAGGTAGAAGTAAGGGCCGCGGTCCTTGGCCTGCAGGGTGGCCGCGTTGTGGAAGGCGAACAGGCCCAGATCGAACAGGCTGCCGCTCATGCGGCGGCCGTCCACCAGCACGTGCTTCTCGTCCAGGTGCCAGCCGCGCGGGCGCACGATCAGCACCGTCTTCGACGTGGGGTCGAGCACGTAGTGCTTGCTGCCGTCCGGCGCCATCCAGTCCAGGCTGCCGGCCACGGCCTTGCGCAGCGCGCGCTGGCCGGTGAGCAGGTTCTCCCAGGTCGGGCAGGTCGAATCCTCGAAGTCGGCCATGTAGCAGTTGGCGCCCGAGTTCAGGGCGTTGATGACCATCTTCGGGTCCACCGGGCCGGTGATCTCGACGCGGCGGTCGAGCAGTGCGGCCGGCAGCGGCGCCACGGTCCAGTCGCCCTCGCGGATGGCGCGGGTGTCGGCGCGGAAATCGGGCAGCTCGCCGGCGTCGAAACGGGCCTGGCGCTGCTTGCGGGCGGCGAGCCGGACCTGGCGCTCGGGCTCGAAGGCCCGCTGCAGGTCAATCAGGAAGCCCAGCGCCGCCGGGGTCAGGAGGTCTTCCTGGCCGGCCAGTCGCGGGCCGTGCAGTTCCATCGGTGAAATCGTCCGCGCTGCGTCGCCTGCCATGGTCGTGCTCCTCATGTTCCGGAGCTCGAAGCTAGGCCTGTCAGCCAACTTTGACAAAACAAATGTTTTGATACTTACTATTAACCAGCCTTATAACAACCAAGGAACAAAGGCTTATGGC
>JANOJQ010000114.1:0-63909 GCA_031418815.1 Lysobacteraceae bacterium | reverse complement strand
CGACGCGGCGCGGCGCACCGCCCAGATGTCCTACGACCTGTCGTTCGACGGCGCGGCGGTGTTCTACAGCTGGCCCTCGCAGGCGTCCCTGCCCGGCTACACCATCGACGAGTCCAACATCGAGTGGTCCACCGCCCACATCAAGCAGTTCCTGGTGGATTTCGCCGAGAAGTCGGACGCGAAGAACCTGTACCTGATCGCGCACAGCATGGGCAACCGCGGCATGGCGCGCGCCCTGCAGGTGCTGATGCTGGAGCGGCCGGACCTGCGCGGCCGCTTCCGGGAAATCATCCTGGCCGCGCCGGACGTGGACGCCGAAGTGTTCCGCCGCGACCTGGCCCCGGCGCTGCGCCAGGCCGGCCAGCGCGTCACGCTGTATGCCTCGTCCAACGACCTGGCGCTGAAGGCGTCCAAGGAAGTGCATGGCTATCCGCGCGCCGGTGAAAGCGGCGCTGGCCTGGTGCTGATGCGCGGCCTGGAAACCATCGACGCCTCGGGCGTGGACGAAAGCATCCTTGCCCACTCCTACTTCGTCGAATCCAAACCGGTGTTCCGCGACATCCTGAACCTGCTGCGGCACAGCCTGCCGGCGGGTCGCCGCGACGGCCTGGTGCGCGACCGCAAGCCCAGCGGTCCGTTCTGGCGTTTCCGGGAAACCACGCCGCCCTGACGCCGGCTACTTGCCGATGCAGAAGTCGCCGAAGATGCGGCCCAGCAGCGCGTCGGCGTCCACCCGGCCGGTGATTTCGCCCAGGGCGTCCTGGGCCTGGCGCAGCTCTTCGGCGGCAAGTTCGCCGGCGCCGCGGTGAAGCTGGGCCGCGGCCCGCTCCAGCGCCGCGGCCGTGCGCGCCAGGGCGTCAAGGTGGCGGGCGCGGGCGCTGAAGCCACCCTCGCCACCCTCGCCCATGCCGGCGGCCTTGCGCAGCGCCTCCCGCAGCGCGCCCAGGCCTTCGCCGGTCTGCACCGACAGCCACAGGTGCCGGCCGTCGGGCCGGTCCTGCGCATGGGGCGGCTGGCCGCTGAGGTCGGCCTTGTTGTGCACCCACAGCACCGGCGCGGCGACGTCGATCGCCGGCAGCGGCAGCACGGGCCGGCTGTCGTCGAGCACGGCGAGCACGAGGTCGGCCTTGGCCAGCTCGCCGTGGGCGCGGCGGATGCCTTCGCGCTCCACCGGCTCCTGGGTGTCGCGCAGGCCGGCGGTGTCCACCAGCGTCAGCGCGACGCCGTCGAGCCTGATGTCTTCGCGCAGCAGGTCGCGGGTGGTGCCGGCAACCTCGGTGACGATGGCGCGGTCTTCGCCGGCGAGCGCGTTCAACAGCGACGACTTGCCGACGTTGGGCGCGCCCGCGATCACCACGTGCAGGCCGTCCACCAGCCGCTTGCCGCGCTCGGCGTCGGCGCGCAGCTTGGCCAGGTCGTTGGCAACGGCCTGCAGGCGCTGGCCGAGTTCGGGCGCGGCCAGGAAGTCGATCTCCTCGTCGGGGAAATCCAGCGCCGCCTCGATCCAGACGCGCAGCGCGGTGAGGCCTTCGAGCGTGGCGTCCACGCGGCGGGAAAACTCACCCTCGAGCGACCGCCTTGCCGCGCGCGCCGCCGCTTCGCTGCCGGCGGCGATCAGGTCGGCGACAGCCTCGGCCTGCGCCAGATCCAGGCGGCCCTCCAGGAATGCGCGCTCGGTGAATTCTCCGGGCCGCGCCGGCCGCGCGCCCAGGGCCAGGCAGCGGCGCAGCAGCTGGGCCAGCAGCACCGGACTGCCGTGGCCCTGCAGTTCCAGCACATCCTCGCCCGTGTAGGACTGCGGGCCCGGGAAGAAGATCAGCAGGCCGTCGTCGATCAGCGAACGGTCGGCGTCGCGGAACCGAAGGTAATGCGCGTGGCGCGGCTCGGGCGGACGGCCCAGGAAGGTGCCGGCAATGGCCCGGCAGCCCGGCCCGCTCAGGCGCACGATGCCCACGCCCGCCGCGCCGGCGGCGGTGGCGATCGCGGCAATGGTGTCGCGTGGGGTCATGGGGCAATGGTGGCAGAAAATATTGGCCACGGATTCACGCGGATGACCGCGGATGACCGCGGATAGAGCCAACGACGGCCAAAGAAAAAGGGAGGCGGATGTCCGCCTCCCTTCTTTGCTATTTTCTTCGCCCTTCATCCGCGTCCATCCGCGTGAATCCGTGGCAAAAGCCTTTACTTGGTGGCGACGGCCGTCGAATCCTGGCCGTGGCGCCTGCCGATGACGTACTGCTGGGCCAGGCCCAGGATGCCGTTGGTGCACCAGTACAGCACCAGGCCGGACGGGAAGAAGGCCATCATCACGCCGAACACCAGCGGCATGAAGGTCATGATCTTTTTCTGCATCGGGTCCATGCCCGGCGTCGGCGTCATCTTCTGGGTCAGGTACATCACCGCCAGGTTGATCGCCGGCAGGATGAAGTACGGGTCGGGCGCGGTGAGGTTCTGGATCCAGCCGATCCATGGCGCCTGGCGCATCTCCACGCTCTCGAGCAGCATCCAGTAAAGCGCGATGAAGATCGGGATGGTGATCAGGATCGGCAGGCAGCCGGCAGCCGGGTTCACCTTCTCCTTTTTGTACAGCTCCATCATCGCCATCTGGAACTTCTGCTTGTCCTCGCCGTAGCGCTCCTTGAGCGCTTCGATGCGCGGCTGGATGGCGCGCATCTTGGCGAAGCTCTGGTACTGCTTGGCCGACAGCGGGTACAGCAGCAGCTTGATGATCAGGACCGTGAGGATGATCGCCCAGCCCCAGTTGCCGGTGAGGTCATGCAGCGGCTTGAGCACGTAGTCGAACATCGGCTGCGCGAGGAAGGTGAAGATGCCGTAGTCGAGCGTGAGCTTGAGGCCCGGGGCGATCGCCTCGAGCTGGCCCTGCAGCTTCGGGCCGACCCACAGCGTGGATTCGCGGGTCACCGACAGGCCGGGGCCGACTTCGATCTGGCCGCTGACGCCGCGCACCAGGTAGCGGGTGCCGCCGTCCAGGCCGGCCAGCGAGAAGCTCTGCGGCTCGCTCTTGTCGGGCACCCAGGCCAGCACGAAGTGGTGCTGCGGCATGGCGATCCAGCCGCCGGTGACGTCGCGCGACTGCGGGCCGTCTTCGAAGATGGCGGGGATCTTGAACTTCTCGAACTTCTCGGTCGGGCTGTACCAGGCCGCGCCGACGAAGCTGTAGGCCTCGGGGTTGGTGAGGCCGGACGTGCGCGAGGCCGGCGGCGGCGGCGAACGCAGCAGCTGCTCGTAGGCGGCGCCGCGCCAGGGGGCGGCGCCGTCGTTGCGGATTTCCTGGCGCTGGGTGATGGCATAGGAGCCGCGGGTGAAGACGTAGGTCTTGCGCACCGTCAGGCCACTGGCGGCATCGGTCCAGACCAGCGGCACTTCCAGCCGGGTGGCGCCGTCGGCCAGGCGGTAGTCGCGGCCGCCGTCTTCGGAACGGAAGGTCGCTTCATGGCTGGGCGCGGTGCCAACGCTGCCGGCCACGGCCACCAGGCCCGATTGCGCGACCGAGAAGTGGCGCGGGTCGCTGTCGAGCAGCTTCACCTTGATGTCGGGCTGGTCTTTGTTGACGGGATACGCCAGCAGTTCGGCGCCGACCAGGCTGCCGCCGCGCGCGTCTATCTGCACGCGCAGCACGTCGGTGGTGATGTTCAGCGCAGCGGCCGCGGTTGCGGCCGCCGCCGTTGGGGTGGCGGCGCCGGGAACCACGGTGCCGGGAATCGCGGCGGCCGAGGGAATGGCGCTGGCGTCCGGGATGGCCGTGCCCGCAGGGATCGCGGCGACGGCGGCCGGCTGGCTGGCCGTGGTGGGTTCCAGAGCCGCGGGGGCCTTGTTCCACTCGAGGAACAGCAGGAAGGCGACGGCGGCCCAGGCAATCAGGAGGAACGAGCGAGTCTGGTTCATGGGGAGGCTGCTGGCGCCGGCGTGGGGCCGGGGCCGGGCACAAGGTCTCGGTCAGGAATCGGAGGCGGGGCGTTCGGACGCGCCGGGGGAGGCCGGCATTGTGCCGGGCGTGGGCGCGGGCTTCAACGACCGTGCGCGCTCGAACAGCGGCAGCAGCTGCTGCCGGATCTCTTCGTTGCTCAGCAGCTTGGCCCCGGGCTGCACCAGCAGCACGTAGTCGCCGGGCGGCAGCCGGGCTTTTTCGTGCCGGAAGAATTCACGGGCCACGCGCTTGATGCGGTTGCGGCCGACGGCGCGCTTGTCCACTTTCTTGGACACGGTGACGCCGAGCCGTGGCACGGTGGCCTCGGCCCGGACGTGGGCATGCAGTCGCAGGTGGGAGCTGGTCAGCCGCTTCGCCCCCTTGAACACCGCTTGGTACTCGGCGGAAACGTGCAGGCGCACGCTCGGGGGGAACGAATGGGGCCTCGCGGGCGGGGTCGTGGTCACGGCCCGCTGGGTCGCCGCCGGTTGACCGGCGGCAACTCGTCAGACTGCCAGGCGGGAGCGACCCTTGGCACGACGACGCGACAGGATCTTGCGGCCGTCGGCGGTCTTCATGCGGGCACGGAAACCGTGGTCGCGCTTACGCTTGAGGTTGCTGGGCTGGTAGGTGCGCTTGGTCGCCATGATGGCACTCGATTGATTTTTGGGCGGAAAAGACCGTGGACTATAGCGGCTCTCCGGCAGGTCCGTCAAGCCAGATGCGCGTGGCGGGCCGGAGCCGGCGGCGCTATGCTGCACGCCCCGACCACTTATCCACAGCTGCGCCCTGGCGCCGCTGCTCCCCGGACTTTCGCTTGAACATGGATGCTGCCTGGCCCCGCTGCCTGGAACGACTGGAAGCCGAACTGCCGGCCGAAGAGGTACACGCCTGGCTCCGCCCGCTGCAGGCGCAATCGAGCGCCGACGGGCTGACGCTGTATGCGCCCAACGCCTTCGTGGTGGACCGGGTGCGTGAGCACTACCTGGCCCGCATCCGCGAACTGATGGCGCACTACGTCGGCGGCCCGGCCCCGGTGGCGCTGGCGGTGGGCTCAATCAAGCGCGCCGACATCGCGGCGGCGGCGGCGGGCCCCGTCAGCGCCAGCCGCACCGGCAGCGTGGCGGCGCCGGTGGCCTTCGCCGGCAACCTCGACAGCCACTACACCTTCGAAAACTTCGTCGAGGGCCGCAGCAACCAGCTGGGTCGCGCCGCGGCCCTGCAGGTGGCCCAGAGCCCCGGCAAGGCCTACAACCCGCTGCTGCTGTACGGCGGTTCGGGCCTCGGCAAGACCCACCTGATGTACGCGGCCGGCAACCTGATGCGGCAGAACAACCCGGGCATGCGGGTGCTTTACCTGCGGTCGGAGCAATTCTTCAGCGCGATGATGAAGTCGCTGCAGGAGAAGTCCATGGACCAGTTCAAGCGCCAGTTCCAGCAGGTGGACGCGCTGCTGATCGACGACATCCAGTTCTTCGCCGGCAAGAACACCACCCAGGAAGAGTTCTTCCATACGTTCAACGCGCTGTTCGACGGCAAGCAGCAGATCATCCTGACCTGCGACCGCTACCCGCGCGAAGTGGAAAACCTCGAGACGCGCCTCAAGACGCGCCTCACCTGGGGCCTGTCGGTGGCGATCGAGCCGCCCGACTTCGAGACCCGGGCCGCCATCATCACCGCCAAGGCGGTGGAGCGCGGCGTGAAGCTGCCCGAAGACGTCGTCTACCTGATCGCCAAGCGCATGCGCTCGAACGTGCGCGACCTCGAAGGCGCCCTGAACACGCTGGCGGCGCGCTCGAACTTCATGGCCAAGCCGATCACCGCCGAATTCGCCCAGGAAACGCTGCGCGATTTGCTGCGTGCGCAGCAGCAGGCGGTGTCGATCAGCAATATCCAGAAAACGGTGGCAGACTACTACCAGCTGCGCATGGCGGACCTTTTGTCGAAGCGGCGGACGCGCTCCCTGGCGCGGCCGCGGCAGATGGCAATGGCCCTGTCCAAGGAACTCACCGAGCACAGCCTGCCGGAGATCGGCGATGCCTTCGCGGGGCGCGACCACACCACCGTGATGCACGCCTGCAAGGTCATGCGCGAACTGCGCGAGACCGACGGCAAGCTGCGGGAGGACTGGGACAAACTGCTGCGCAAGCTGAGCGAATGAAGGCCGCAGGAGCCCTGGGGATGGCCTGTGGACAAGTGGGGGGAAGTGCGGCGGCCGGAAATTTATCCACAGCTTGTGCCACCCTGTCCCGAGCTTGGCACACAGCCTTGTGAGTCGGTTTAAAACGAATAATTTCAACGGGTTGTGTGTGTTATCCGGAGAAAATCCCGGCTCTACCACCACCACTTTTTAGATATATCCACTCTTTGGAGCTTGGGGATCTGCATGCGTTTCAGCCTGACGCGAGAAGTCCTACTCAAACCCCTGCAGCAGGTCGTGAACGTGGTCGAGCGCCGGCAGACCCTGCCCGTGCTGGCCAACCTGCTGGTCAGTGTCGAAGGCAACAAGCTGTCGATGACCGGCACCGACCTCGAGGTCGAGATGGTCGCGCGCACCGACGTGGATGACGCCCAGTCGGGTGAGACCACGATCCCGGCGCGCAAGCTCTTCGAAATCGTGCGCGCTCTGCCCGACGGCAGCCGCGTCACCATCACCCAGGCCGGTGACAAGGTCACGGTGCAGGCCGGGCGCAGCCGGTTCACTCTGGCAACCCTGCCCGGCAACGACTTCCCGGCGGTGGAAGACCTCGACCTGGTCGAGCGCATCCGCGTTCCGGAAGCCGCGCTGAAGGAGTTGATCGAACGCACGGCGTTCGCCATGGCCCAGCAGGACGTGCGCTATTACCTCAACGGCCTGCTGCTGGACCTGCGCGAAGATTCGCTGCGCTGTGTCGCCACCGACGGCCATCGCCTCGCCCTGTGCGAAGCCCCGCTGCCGGCCGGCGCCCAGACCCGCAAGCAGATCATCCTGCCGCGCAAGGGCGTGCTTGAACTGCAGCGCCTCCTTGAGGGCGGCGACCGCGAGGTCGAACTGGAAGTGGGTCGCAACCACCTCCGCATGCGCCGTGAAGACGTGACGTTCACCTCCAAACTCATTGACGGCCGTTTCCCGGACTACGACGCCGTGATCCCGATCGGCGCCGACAAGGAAGTGAAGGTCGACCGCGAGGCGCTGCGTGCCGCCCTGCAGCGTGCCGCGATCCTGTCGAACGAGAAGTACCGGGGCGTGAAACTGGAAATCAGCCCGGGCCAGCTGCGCATCGTGGCGCACAACCCCGAGCAGGAAGAGGCCCAGGAAGAAGTCGAGGCCGAGACCAAGGTCGACGGCCTGAGCATCGGCTTCAACGTCACCTACCTGCTCGACGCGCTGAGCGCCCTGCGCGAGGAGCACGTCATCATCAACCTGCGCGACGCCAACTCGTCCGCGCTGGTGCGTGAGGCCAGCCATGAGCGCAGCCGCCACGTGGTGATGCCGCTGCGCCTGTGACCCACCGGCCCTGCGCAAGCCCACGCCGCCCGGCCCATGCCGGGCGGCGTCGTTTTGACGGTCCTGCGCCGCCCGCGCGCTGTCCCGGCGTCCGGCTCAAGGCGGTCACATGCGCCTGACCCGCCTGGACGTCAGCCGGCTGCGCTGCCTGGAGCGGGCAGAGTTCCGCCCTGCCCCCGGGCTCAACCTGATCACCGGCGGCAACGGCGCCGGGAAGACCAGCCTGATCGAGGCCGTGCACCTGCTGGGCTATGGCCGATCCTTCCGGGGCCGGGTCCGCGACGGCCTGATCCGCAGCGGCAGCCCGAACCTGGAGCTCTATGCCGAGTGGCTGGACGGCCAGGGCCGGGCCCGGCGCGCCGGCCTGCGCCACTCGGGCAACGACTGGGAGGCGCGCCTGGACGGCGCGCCGGCGCCCAGCCTGACGGAGCTGTGCGCTGAACTGGCGGTCGTCACATTTGAACCTGGAAGCCACGAGCTGATTGCCGGGGGTGCCGAACACCGCCGCCGATTCCTCGATTGGGCCTTGTTCCACGTGGAACCCACCTTCCTGCCGGTCTGGCGGCGCTATGCCCGGGCGCTGAAGCAGCGCAACGCGCTGCTCAAGCGCAATCCCAACCCCGCCACCCTGGCGCCCTGGGATCGGGAGTTGGCCGAGGCGGGCGAACTGCTGAGCAGCCTGCGCAGCGACTACCTGGCCCGGCTCGAGCCGGTGCTGGCGGCAACGGCGGGCGAGTTCCTGCCCGAACTCGGCCAAGCGGGTCTTCGTTTCCTGCCTGGCTGGCGTCGGGAAGACAGCCCGCTGGAAGACGCGCTGCTGTTGTCCCGGGAGCGCGACCTCGCGCTCGGCTACACGGGCGTTGGCCCGCACCGGGCCGATTGGCGGATTGACTACGTGGGCTTGCCCGGTCGCGAGGCCCTGTCCCGCGGCCAGGAGAAGCTGACCGCCCTGGCCTGCATCCTGGCCCAGGCGCGGGCGTTCGCGATGGACCGGGGGGAGTGGCCGCTGGTGTGCCTGGACGACCTGGCCTCGGAGCTCGACAACGCGCATCAGCATCAAGCCTTGGCCTCGGTGCTGGCCTCGGGCGCCCAGGTGCTGCTGACGGCCACCGAGGCGCCCGCGGTGCTGCCGGGCGGCATCGTGCCGGACGCCAGGTTCCACGTGGAACGTGGGGTTCTCTCAGACTCCTGACGCCACCTGCCTACACGCGGCAGGGCAGGCCGCGTACGCTGTCGCGGCGCTCACGCGCTATACTGGGAACTCATTATAAATAGGCGCGCTGCGGCCTTCCGGGCTGCCTTAGCGCCGGTGTGGCCCAACGCGAGACAGCGCCAGCGATGACCGACGAAACGATTCCGCCGCAGATCCCGACCAACACCTACGATTCCAGCAAGATCACCGTCCTGCGCGGCCTGGAGGCCGTCCGCAAGCGGCCCGGCATGTACATCGGCGACGTGCACGACGGCACCGGCCTGCACCACATGGTGTTCGAGGTGGTGGACAACGGCATCGACGAAGCCCTGGCCGGGCACTGCGACCACCTGGTGGTGACCCTGCACAACGACGGCTCCTGCTCGGTGTCTGACAACGGTCGCGGCATCCCGACCGACATCCACAAGGAAGAGGGCGTGTCCGCGGCCGAGGTCATCATGACCGTGCTGCACGCCGGCGGTAAGTTCGACGACAACAGCTACAAAGTCTCCGGCGGCCTGCACGGCGTAGGCGTCTCGGTGGTCAACGCGCTGTCGTCGAAGCTCTGGCTCGACATCTGGCGCGACGGCCAGCACCACCAGCAGGAATACGCGGTGGGCGAGCCGGTGTATCCGCTCAAGCAGGTTGGCGTTTCGGCCAAGCGCGGCACCGAGCTGCGCTTCCTGCCGAATTCGGAGATCTTCACCGACACCGAATTCCACTACGACATCCTGGCCAAGCGCCTGCGCGAGCTGAGCTTCCTCAACTCCGGCGTCAAGATCGAACTGATCGACGAGCGCGGCGATGGCAAGCGCGACCTGTTCGAGTACGAAGGCGGCATCAAGAGCTTCGTGGAGCACCTGGCGGCGCTAAAAACCCCGCTGCATCAATCGGTTATCTCCGCTTCGGGCGAGAAGGACGGCATCGTCGTTGATATCGCCGTGCAGTGGACCGACGCCTACCAGGAAACGATGTTCTGCTTCACCAACAACATCCCCCAGAAGGACGGCGGCACCCACCTCATCGGTTTCCGCGCCGCCCTCACCCGCACGCTCAGCCACTACATCGAACAGAACGGCATCGCCAAGCAGGCCAAGATCACCCTGAGCGGCGACGACATGCGCGAAGGCATGATCGCCGTGCTGTCGGTGAAGGTGCCCGACCCGAGCTTCAGTTCGCAGACCAAGGAAAAGCTGGTTTCGTCCGAAGTGCGGCCGGCCGTGGAAGCGGTGATCGCCGCCAAGCTCGAGGAGTTCCTGCAGGAGCGCCCGAACGAAGCCCGCGCCATCGCCGGCAAGATCGTCGACGCCGCGCGTGCGCGCGAAGCCGCCCGCAAGGCGCGCGACCTTACCCGCCGCAAGGGCGCGCTCGACATCGCCGGCCTGCCGGGCAAGCTGGCCGACTGCCAGGAAAAAGACCCTGCGCTGTCCGAACTGTTCATCGTCGAGGGTGACTCCGCCGGCGGCTCGGCCAAGCAGGGCCGCAACCGCAAGACCCAGGCCATCCTGCCGCTCAAGGGCAAGATCCTGAACGTCGAGCGCGCACGCTTCGACCGCATGCTCGCATCGGCCGAAGTGGGCACGCTGATCACCGCGCTCGGCTGCGGCATCGGCAAGGACGAGTACAACCCGGACAAGCTGCGCTACCACCGCATCATCCTGATGACCGACGCCGACGTCGACGGCTCGCACATCCGCACGCTGCTGCTGACCTTCTTCTACCGCCAGATGCCGGAACTGATCGAGCGCGGCCACGTCTACATCGGCCTGCCGCCGCTGTACAAGATCAAGCAGGGCAAGAACGAGATGTACCTCAAGGACGACGGCGCGCTCAACGCCTACCTCGTCAACAACGCCGTCGAGAACGCCGAGCTTCGCATCGCCGAAGGCGCACCTGCGATCGCCGGCGCCCAGCTCGAGAAGCTGCTGCTCGACTTCGTGGCCACGCGCGAAACCATCGCCCGCTTCGCCCACCGCGTGGACACGCAGGTGCTCGAGGCCATGCTGGAGATGCCGCCGCTCAAGACCCAGGACTTCGCCGACGCCGACACGCTGGCGCCCTGGTGCCGCGAGCTCGAGAAGCGCCTCAACGCCACCGGCCTGGGCCGCGCGCGCTACGTCTTCAGCATCCAGCCGGCCAGCGACGAAGGCCACGCCGGTGCGCTGGTGATCGGCAAGCAGCACCATGGCCTCGTGGCCACGCAGGTGCTCGCGGCGCCACAGCTGCTGGGCGGCGAGCTGCGCCAGGTGAACGAAATGGCGGGCACGCTGCAGGGCCTGCTGCAGGCCGGCGCCAGCGTCGCGCGCGGCGGCAAGAGTTTCGCGGTGTCCACCTTCCTGCAGGCGCAGGAATGGCTGCTCGAGGAGGCCAAGAAAGGCCGCACCATCCAGCGCTTCAAGGGCCTGGGCGAAATGAACCCCGAGCAGCTGTGGGAAACCACCGTCAATCCGGAAACGCGCCGCCTGCTCAAGGTGCGCATCGAGGACGCCGTCGCCGCCGACCAGATCTTCGCCACGCTGATGGGCGACGTGGTCGAACCCCGCCGCGAGTTCATCGAGGAAAACGCACTGCGAGTCGCCAACCTTGACGTCTGAGCCGGCGCCGTCCGCGGTGGTTGCGGGCGACGCCGTGGCCGTCGTCCCGGCGGATCGCATCGCGCTGCCCTGGCGGGGCTTCCTGGTCGATGGCCTGCTGGCGGGGATGCTGCTGGTTGGCCTGTCGGTGCTGTTCATCATGCCGGTCGTGCTGCTGCACATGGCCGAACTCACGGCCGGCGGAAAAGCCATCGCCGCTTCGCCCGACCTGTCCGCGGTCATGCCCGCGATCACGGCTGCCGCCATCCTCGCGATGCTGCTCACCGCGGTTTTGACGTGGTGGCTGCGCGGCCGGGCGCTGCCCGGCACGCTGCCGCGCATGGCGCCGGCGCCGGCCTATGGCCTGGCGTTGGTCGCGGGCGTGGCGATCCAGCTGGGCACGCAGGCCGTTGCCTGGCTGTTGGCAGAGTCGGGCGCCGGCCCCGAACCGAGCAACGCCGAACCGGTCACTGCACTGTTGCGCACCGCGCCGTGGATCGCCTGGGCGCTGGTGGTCGTGGTCGGCCCGTTCGCGGAAGAACTGCTGATGCGGCACGTGCTGCTGCGCCGCTTCGCCGTGGCGGGTTACGCCGGCATCGGGCTGGTGTTGACGTCGCTCGCGTTCGCGCTGCTGCACGAACCGGTGCCCACCGAGGCCGGCATGGCGGCCTGGCTTGGTGGCCTGGCCATGTACACCGCCATGGGCGCTGCGTTCGCCTGGGTGTACCTGCGCACGGGCCGCTTTCGCGCCGCTTTCCTGGCGCACGCCGCCTGCAATGCCGCGGCGCTTCTCCTGGCGGCGTATTCGGCTTCCTGACTCCGGGGTTACACTGGGGCTTCGCCACCCGGGGAGCGGAGCGGCGACAACGGCAACACGACCAGGACAGTCATGAGCAAACGCCACCTTTACCTGCTGGCCTTCTCGATCATCGCGGTCGCCCTGGCCGCCATGTACTACAAATGGAGCGTGTTGAAGTTCCCGCTGCAGCCCGACGCCACGGTGCAGGTGTGGACCGTGCAGGCACACGTCGAATACCAGCCGCGCACCGGCGCCAACACCGTCACGCTGCAGCTGCCAGCGTTGTCGCAGGAAGGCTGGACCGTGCTGGACGAGCGCTTCGTCGCCCGCAACTATTCCAAGCTCGAAGAGTCCGACGACGACGGTCGCGAAGTGCAGTGGGCCATCCGCCGCGTCGTGGGCGAACAGGACCTCTACTACCGCGCCACCATCGTGCGTGCCGACGACCACCAGGCCCTGCCTGCCAGCGGACTCGACCCGGTGATCCCCGAACCCCCGGTCCTCGAAGAACCTTACGCCACCGCCGCCCAGACCCTGCTCGACCAGGTGCGTGAGCGCTCGTCGAACACCATCACATTCGCCCGCGAGCTGCTGGGCCGCCTGAGCGAAGCCTCGCCCAGCGAAGAAGTGGCGCTGCTGCGCGAACGCTTCGGCGACGACGACGTCGCCCGCAGCAATTTCATCGTCCAACTGTTGGCCAGCCGCAGCATCCCCGCGCGCACTGTCTACGGTATCCGCCTCACCGGCGTGGACCGCGACCCCGAGTCGCGCCTGCAGTCTTGGCTGATCGTCCACAACGGCGTGGACTGGACCATGCTCGACCCGCGCACCGCGGCCGAAGGCAAGCCCAGCGACCTGTTCGTCTGGAGCCGTCGCGGCGAGCCGATGCTCACCATCGACGGCGCGCCGCCGTCGGCGCTGATGTTCTCCGTGCGCAGCAACCTCGCCGACGCCATGGCCACCGCCGAGCGCCGGCTGGAGGTGCAGGACGCCAACCTGGTGCGCTACTCGCTGCTCAGCCTGCCGCTGCAGGCGCAGGAAACCTACCGCATCCTGCTGATGGTGCCGATCGGCGCCTTCATCATGCTGCTGCTGCGCAACCTGGTCGGCATCAAGACCTACGGCACCTTCATGCCGGTGCTGATCGCGCTGGCTTTCCGCGAGACCGCGCTGGTGGCCGGCGTCACGCTGTTCGTGCTGGTGGTGGGCTTCGGCCTGCTGGTGCGTTTTTACCTGGAGCGATTGCGCCTGCTGCTGGTGCCGCGCCTGACCGCCATCCTGATCCTGGTGGTGCTGCTGATGGCCGCGGTAAGCGTACTGTCCAATCGCCTGGGGCTGGAGGTGGGACTGTCCGTCGCGCTGTTCCCGATGGTGATCATGGCGATGACCATCGAGCGCATGTCGGTGGCCTGGGACGAGCGCGGCGCCGGCACCGCCATCCGCGAAGGCGTGGGCACCCTGGTGGTGGCCGCCCTGGCCTACCTGGTGATGAGCTGGCAGCCGCTGGAGCACGTGGTGTTCGTGTTCCCGGAAGTGCTGCTGGTGCTGTTCGCCATGGCGCTGCTGCTGGGCCGCTACTCGGGCTACCGCCTCAGCGAACTGCTGCGCTTCCGCGCGCTGGCCCGCGAGCCGGACCCGATCGTGCCGCCGCCCGCGGCCGACGACGCCACCGGCACCGCCGACAGCCAGGCCAAGGCCTGAGCCATGGGCTGGTTCAACCCCTTCCGCGTCGCCAAGCGCCTGCGCCAGATCGGGCTGATGGGCATCGGCCAGCGCAACGCCCACTACGTGCTGATGCACAACCCGCGCAAGTTCTACCCGCGCGTGGACGACAAACTGCTCACCAAGAAGCTGGCGCTGCAGGCCTGCCTGCCCGTGCCCGACCTCTACGCGGTGGTGCGCGAGGAACACGAGATCGCCGAGCTGCACGAAATCCTCAAGTGCCGCGACAGCTTCGTGGTGAAGCCCGCGCACGGCTCCGGCGGCGACGGCATCCTGGTCATCTCCGGCCGCCGCGGCGACAAGTACCGGCGGGCCAACGGCTCGCTGATGAGCCGCGATGAGTTCGAACACCACTTGTCCAACGGCCTGTCCGGGCTGTTCTCTCTGGGCGGCCAGCCTGACCACCTGATCGTCGAGTACTGCGTCCAGTTCGACCCGATCTTCGACAACGTCAGCTACAAGGGCGTGCCCGACATCCGGATCATCGTGTTCCTGGGCTACCCGGTGATGGCGATGATCCGCCTGCCCACGCGCCTGTCCGACGGCAAGGCCAACCTCCACCAGGGCGCCATCGGCGTCGGCATCGACATCCCGACCGGCAAGACCAAGCGTGGCGTCTGGGGCACCGAGATCATCCGTGAGCACCCGGACACCGAGCACACGATCGTCGGCCTCGCCATTCCGCACTGGACCGATTTGCTGCAGATGGCGTCGCGCTGCTACGAACTGTCGGGGCTGGGCTACGTGGGCGTGGATTTCGTGCTCGACCGCGACAAGGGCCCGCTGATCCTGGAGCTCAATGCCCGCCCGGGGCTGGCCATCCAGATGGCCAATGGCAACGGCCTGGAGGGCCGGCTGCACAAGGTCGAGGCTTTGCGTGACGGCGGTCAACTTTCGACCGACCCTGCGGAACGCGTGGCTTTCGCGATTGCCAACTTCCCCACCACCGGCTGAACGCGTCGCACGGATTCACGCGCTTTTAAGAACGGCAGGCAGGCAACCCGTCAAGCTCCGGACAGGAAATGGATACGGTGGCGAACGGTCGAAATGACCGCTCACTTGAGCAAATGCTCCATTCCCCGTTACCCTTGCTGACCCACTGCCGCGGCAAGCGCGGCTTCCAGGAGTTTCGGACATGAAGGCAACCCATTCCCTCAAGCTCGCTTCGCTGATGCTGCTGGCGCTGTCCGTCGCCGCGCCCGAAGCCCAGGCGCAGCGCGACCGCAGCGGCGGCAAGAAGGAGCAGCGCGAAGCCCAGTACCCGGACGCCACCCGTGAAGACCCCAAGGGCGAATTCTCGCCGCGCCTTGCCAAGCCGGTCACGCGCCTGCAGAAGGCCTACGAGGCCGACGGCGAGGAAGAGAAGGTAATCGCCGCGGCGGAAGAAATCATCGCCAACGACAAGGCCAAGCCCTACGACCGCGCCATGGCCGCGCTGCTCGCCGGCACCGCCGCCATTGGCCTGGAAGACGATGCCCGCGCCATCAGCTACCTCACCCGCGCCATCGAAGAGAACGCGCTGTCCAACGACAACCACTACACCGCCATGCTGAGCCTGGCCTCGGTGCACGTGAACGCCAGCGACTATGCCAAGGCCGACCCGCTGATCGCCCGCGTGATCGCCGAGACCAAGACCACCAACGCGCAGGTCTACGGCCTGCAGGGCGCCAGCTTCTACAACAACGACAAGTTCGCCGAAGCCATCCCGGCCCTCAAGCGCGCGATCGAGCTCAAGCCCGACGCGCCGGACGACCAGTGGCTGCAGATGCTGCTGGCCTGCTACGCCGAAACCGAGGACAACGCGGCCGCCATCGCCCTGGGCGAGCAGCTGCAGCGCAAGAGCCCGGACGACAAGCGCGCCCTGATGATGCTCGCCGGCATCTACAGCAATGCCGACCAGCAGGACAAGGCAGCGGCCCTGCTCGACTCGGCGCGCAAGAAGGGCATGCTGAACGACGCCGCCGACTACCAGCGCCTGGTAAGCATGTACTTCGGCATGGACCGCGAGAAGGACGCGGCCCTGGTGCTGGAGGAGGGCATGGCCAAGGGCGTGGTCCCGGCCGACGGCAAGAACTACGCGCTGCTGGCCCAGGCGCACTACTTCAGCGACAACATCCCCGCCGCCATCGCCGCCGCGCAGAAGTCGGCGCCGCTGGCGACCGACGGCGAGGCTGCCCTGTTCCTCGCCCAGATCCTGGGCCAGGAAGACCGCAACGCCGAGGCCAAGGCCGCCGCTCAGCAGGCGCTGGCCAAGGGCCTGAAGAGCCCGGGCACCGCATGGATGGCCATCGCCCGGGCCGAGTACTATTCGGACAACCTCGCGGCGGCCCAGGCGGCCTACCGTGAAGCTGCCAAGGACCCCGGCACGAAGGCCGAGGCCCAGAAAGCCCTTGCCCAGATCTCACGTTGATCGGTTGGTAAACCGGACACCTTCGTATAAGCTAATAAGTTCCCGCCGGTCCCCGGCGGGTCACGGCTGAATGCCGACCGACAGAGAGCTCGAGCCGCCACCCGCATGACGGACAAGAATTACAACCACGACAACACACCCCAGGGCATCAGCTGGGCTCGCATCGGCGGCAACGCATTTGCCATCGCGCTGCATGCGATCGCCTTCATGCTGATGCTGGTGCCGGTGGCCACCCCGGATGCGCCGGACAAGGACGACGAAGTGACCCAGGTCAGCTTCATCGAGCCGCCGCCGCCCCCGCCGCCGCCGCCGCCGCCGCCGCCGGAGCCGCCCAAGGTGGTCCAGAAGATCATCGAGCAGCCCAAGCCGACGCCGGTTCCGCCGCCGCCGGAAGAGCCGCCGGTGGTGTTCGACGACCCCAGCCCGATCGACATCGAGGCCCCGCCGCCGGCCCCGCCGTCGCCGCCGGCCCCGCCGTCCGACTACACGCCGTCCGAGGACATCAGCGGCCGCGCCCTGAACCAGCCGCGCTACCCGGCCAAGGAACTGCGCGAAGGCGTGGGCGGCACCGTGATGCTGCGCGTCACCATTGACGCCGCCGGCAATGTGCTTGCCGTGGTCGTCGACAAGTCGAGCCGCAACCGCAACCTTGACCGTGCGGCCATGGACGCCGCGCGCCGCTGGAAGTTCAATGCCGGCATGCGCAATGGCGTCAAGGTGGGAGGCGATGTCCTCGTCCCCGTCAAGTTCACCCCCCCGTAATCCATGCCCCGCCGACATTCCCGTAACGGTTAATCACAAAGAAAGGCACTCTTATGCTGCAGGACATCCTCCTTACCGCCGCGGCCGCTGTTGGCGGCGCTGCCAACAACGCCGAAGCCCTGTCGAAGATGGGCTTCTCCCACCTGATGGATGAGATGCTGGCTTCGCCGGGCGACTTCTTCGTCTCCTGGGTCGTCTTCCTGATGCTGGTCATCATGTCGTTCGGCTCGTGGTGGTACACGGTCGTCAACGCCATCAAGAACGCGGTCGTCGCCAAGCGCGCCGATACCGTCGTGCGCACGTTCTGGGAAACCCCGAACGCGCAGGACGCGATCCGCTTCATGGAAGAGCAGCCGTCGAACGAACCCTTCTCGAAGATCGCGCTCGACTGCGCCCAGGCCGCTGCGCACCACCAGCGCCATGAGGGCAGCCGCCTGGTCGACGCCCTGAACCGCTCGGAGTTCATCGACCGCGCCCTGCGCCAGGCCGTGACCCGCGAGAGCGCCAAGCTCGAGAACGGCATGACCTGGCTGGCCACCGTCGGCGCCACCGCGCCCTTCGTCGGCCTGCTCGGCACCGTCTGGGGCATCTACGGCGCCCTGATCCGCATCGGCGCCACCGGCCAGGCGTCCATCGACGCCGTCGCCGGCCCGGTCGGCGAGGCACTGATCATGACCGCTCTGGGCCTGTTCGTCGCGATCCCGGCCGTGCTTGCGTACAACGCGTTCAACCGCGCCAACCGCAACACCTACGCCAAGTTCGACACGTTCGCGCACGACCTGCACGACTTCTTCGCGACCGGTTCGCGCGTCGGCGACATGCCGGCCAAGCGCTGAGTCACTAGGTCCAACCAGGAGTCGCAGGCATGGCCTTTTCAAGCAATTCGTCCGGTGGTGGCCCGATGGCCGACATCAACGTCACGCCCCTGGTGGACGTGATGCTGGTGCTGCTGATCATCTTCATGATCACGGCGCCGCTGATGTCGCACAAGGTCAAGGTCGACCTGCCCCAGGCCACCCTCGCCGAGAAGCCGAAGATCGACCAGCCGCCCATCACCCTCGCGGTGACGGCGGCCGGCAAGGTCTACTGGAACGACGAGGAAGTGAACCCTGACATGCTCGATGCGCGCCTGGCCGTCCTGGCCCAGCGCACGCCGCAGCCGCAGGTGGACGTGCGCGCCGACAACATCACGAAGTATTCGGTCATTGCCGACGTGGTGAAGAAGGTCCGCCTGGCCGGCATCCGCAAGGTGGGCTTCGTGTCCACGCCCGAGCGCTGAGGAGATACCCGCATGGCATTCACCTCCAACTCCGGCAGTGGCCCGATGGCCGACATCAACGTGACGCCCCTGGTGGACGTCATGCTGGTGCTGCTCATCATCTTCATGGTCACCGCCCCCGCCCTGTCCTACCAGATCCAGGTCGACCTGCCGCAGCGGACCACGAACCCGCCGCCGCAGCCGAAGGATCCGCCCGAGCCGATCCGCCTGCGGATCGAAGCGGGTGGCACCGTCACCTGGAACAACTCGCCGATTCCGATCTCGGTGCTCCAGTCGTCGCTGGAAGTCGAAGCCCAGCGCGCCGTCCAGCCGACCCTGGAAATCGAGACCGACCCGGACGCGCAGTACGAAATGCTGGCCAAGGTCCTGTCCCGGGCCAAGAACTCCGGCCTGCAAAAGATCGCTTTCGTGGATCCCGGCCAGTAAGGCCAGGTTTCCCGCAACCTGCAGCAGCGCCGCCTCCGGGCGGCGTTTTTTTTGGTTGTTGTCCCGCTTGCCGGGACATGGCGGTCGAAACCTCGCGCGCCTTGCTTGACCGCCGCACGCGAGCGCCGCCATCCAAGATAGTCTGGCCGCACTGCCACCACGCCACTCCCCGTCCAACGACAAGGAAACGCCATGAAGACCTGGTTAGCCGCGGCAATGATCATCGCTTCCGTGTTTGGTCCCGATGCCGCGCATGCGGCCGCGGTCTGCTACATCAACCACAACGGCAACGTCTACTCGTCCTACGCGTTCCGATATGAAGGCGAGGCACCCGTCGATGAAAGCCCACAGGCCAAGGCCTTTGGGGATTACGCTCGCCAGCAATATGGTTTGCCGGCGGATACCGAAGCGTACTGCAGCTTCTCCGATCTCTCCGTCGCAGAAGAGAACGAGATGCGTACCGAGCGCACCTTCACCAGCAATGGCATCACGCTCACCTACGTCAATACCAGCTTCCAGCCCAAGCACGACTGACCCCTTGCAGTGCCCGGCTGCGCGGGCGTAGAAGGAAGGTGCCCCTCACGCAAAGGAGACGCACCATGGCCTTCACCGCCCCACGGGACGCTTCGGACACGATGTCGGACATCAACATCACGCCGCTGGTGGACGTGATGCTGGTGCTCCTGGTGATCTTCATGGTCACGGCGCCGCTGATGGACCTGCGGATCGGGATGGGTCTGTCGCAACCCAACGACCAGCCGCCGCCGCCGCGCGTCGAGCGCGAGCTGACCGTGGAGCCGGGTGACCTGTTCCGCCTGGATGGCGTGGCGATGACGCCCGCCGTCCTGCAGCGGGTCCTGGCCGAATGGCAGCAGGCCCAGCCCGAAGGCGTCCTGAAGCTGGCGGTCAGCCCTGACGCCGACTACCAGTCGGCCGCCACGGCGATGGCCACGGCCCGGCGGGCGGGCGTCGAGCATATCGGCCTGATCGAACCCTGATCGGTCGCAGGCGAGGGGTGGAGCCCCACCCCCGCCTCAGCGGCCCGTCGCCTCGGCGATGATCGCCAAGTAAGCGCGCACCGTCGGCGCCAGGCCCGCATGCAGGGCTTCGCTGAAAAGCGCATGGCCAATGGAGACCTCTTGCACCTCCGGCACGCCACGCAGGAAATCGCCCAGGTTGGCCTGGCTCAGGTCATGGCCGGCGTTGACGCCCAGGCCGAGCTGCCGCGCCTCGCGCGCGGTGACGGCGCAAAGCGCCAGCGCGCCACTGGCATCGCCCGCCGCGTGGGCCTGCGCGTAGGGCCCGGTGTAGAGCTCGATGCGGTCGATCCCCATCGCTGCCGCGAGGCCAAGGTCCTCGGCACCTGCGTCCATGAACAGCGAAACGCGCACACCCAGCGACCTGAGCTCGGCCACCAGCGGACGCAGCCGACCGGCGTCCCGGCGCAGGTTGAACCCGTGGTCGGACGTCAGCTGCCCGTCCCCGTCCGGGACCAGCGTGGCCTGGTGCGGCCGTACCTGGGCCACCATGGCCAGGAAACCGGGGTAGCCGGGCCGCGGCGGCGCGAACGGATTGCCCTCGAGGTTGTACTCCACCCGTCCGGCCACCAACGCGGCCAGCGCCTGCACGTCGTCGGGACGGATATGGCGCTGGTCGGGCCGGGGATGCACGGTGATGCCGCCGGCGCCGGCGGCGATGGCCGCCTCGGCCGCGGCCACGACGCTGGGCTCGGCCCCGCCGCGCGAGTTGCGCAGCACGGCCACCTTGTTGACGTTGACGCTGAGCAGGGTCATGCCGCCAGCGTAACCGCTGCGGACGCGGCCGAAAACCCCGACAGGCGCACGTTTCAGCCCATCGGCTTTGGTGGATAATGAAACCATGCGCCTGAAACATACGCTCCAAGCCTGCCTGCTGGCGTTGTCCTGCCTGCTGCCGGTGGCCGTGTTCGCCAAGGCCATCCCGGGCGAGCCGATGCTTCGGCATTTCAGCGCCGAGGACACCAAGGCCACGCCCACCCACCTGGCCATCACCACCGGGGTGAATGGCGAACTGTTCGTCGGAAACGTCGAGGGCGTGTTGCGCTACGACGGCGTTGACTGGCAAATCATCACGCTACCGGGCCGCTCCCCGGGCCGCTCGCTGGCCACCGGAACCGATGGCCTGGTGTACGTGGGTGGCTACGACACCTTTGGTCGCCTGGCGCGCGACGCCGACGGCAATTTCGTCTACGAGGAACTGCTGACGCGGGCCGGTCTCCGCGACGACCAGCGCTTCGTCGGCGTCGTCTGGGAAACCATCGCCACCGAAACCGGGGTGTACTTCCGCGCCGAGCACTCGATGCACTACCTGCCCTACGAGGCCGGCCAAGCCAGCCGCTGGCCGCTCGATGGCGACGTGCGCAGCTTCTTCCCCGCCGGCGGCAAACTCTATGCGCGCGTCGAAGGCCGCGGCCTTTGCCGCTATGAAGACGGAAAATTCATTCTGGTGCCCGGCGGCGAGATTTTCGCCAAGCGCATGCTGGTGGGAATGGTGGATCGTGGCGACTGGCGCCTGCTGGTGAGCCGCGACGGCTTCTACCGTGGCGACGAATCCGGCATCCGCCTGTTGCCCGGCGAATCCGGCACGCTGCTCGAGGGCAAACGCAACTACGTCGTGCAGCTGCTGGCGGACGAGAGTTTCGTGGTGGCAACGCTGGACGGTGAACTGTTCCGGGTCACCAAGGATTTCCAGCTGCGCGAGCAGGTTCAACTGGGCCCGTTCGGCGTGCAGGCGATGGGCCTGGACCGCGAGGGAGGCCTCTGGGTCGCCAGTGACGGCGACCTGGTGCGCGTTTCCCTGCCGTCGCCATGGACCGCCATCGGCGAAGACCAGGGCGTGCTCGGCAGCCCGATTGATTTCGAGTGGCATGAGGGTGCGCTGTGGATCGCGTCCACCCGCGGCATCTCGCGCATGACCTCCGCCGCCGACGGCAAGCTCACCAACACGCTGCTGCCCTGGACCGAGTTCGAAGGCCAGGCGCTGTATTCCACCGACGCCGGCCTGCTGGTGGGGCTGCGCGAGGGCCTGATGGTGCTCGAGCCGGGCACGACGGTGCCCCGCTCGCTTTTCCATGATCCCCAGAACGGCGTGTTCACCATCGACCCCTCGGTCCACGTCGCAGGCCTCGCCTACGCCATGACCCCGACCGAGCTGCTGCTGGTTCGCCTCATCCAGGGCCGCTGGCAGCTGCAGTCGAGAATCTCCCTGGACGGCATCAGCACTTACGGCATGGAGGAGTCCGCGCCCGGCGTGCTGTGGTTTGGCGACACCCGCGGTCCGCTTCAGCGTTGGCAGCTCGATCTGGACGCTGGCAAGGTGGTCGAACGCGAAGTCTTCGACGACGCCCGCGGCCTGGCCGTGGACCCGCTGTCGGGTACCCGCGTCTACCAGTTGGATGGACGCATCCATGCGGTCAGCGGCAGCGCCGGGTTCCGCCTGGAAGGGGATCGTTTCGTCGCCGACGCCGCGCCACCGTTCACCCTGGTGGATCGTCCGTACGAGCTTTCGGTCGAGGAAACGCCGCTTGGCGACTACGCCTACACCTCGCGCCAGCTTTGGCACCGGGCCAAGGACGGCGGCGAGTGGGAGCCGCTCTACCCGGGCGAGCAGCGCGCCGCCGGCTATTCCTACCTGCGCTACGGCAGCGACGGCGTGCTGCGCATCGCTACCTGGAACGGCATCCTGCAGTTCAATCCGCAGGAGGCCGCGCCGCAGCCGCAGCCGCTGCGGCTGTCGATGGAAAGCGTGCAGGCGCGCGGCCCCGAGGGTAGCGTCTTGCGGCTGCCGCCGCAGAGCGACACGACGCCGGTGTCGGTCCCACCGGGCTACAGCCTCAACCTGCGCTTCTCGATGGTCAGCATGGAAAGCGGCGCCGAGTTCCGCTACATGCTGCACGGCGTGACGCCGGACTGGAGCAGTTGGACCGACCGCGACTTGTTCGTGCGCGCCTTGCCCGCCGGAGACTACGTTCTGGAGGTCGAGGCGCGGACGCTGAACGGCCGCCAGGCCCCTTCGATGAGCTACCACTTCCGCGTTGAGCCACGCTGGCACGAACAGTGGTGGATACTGGCGCTGCTGCTGGTGGCCTTCGCCAGCCTTTCGGTTGCGGCCACGCTGTGGGTGGTGCGCCAGCGCACGGAACGTTTCCTGGCGGCCAACCGCCGGCTCGAGGCCCGCATCGCCGAGCGCACGCGTGAACTCGAAGAGGTCAACCGCAAGCTGGCCGAACTGGTCACCGAAGACGCGCTGACCGGCGTGTCGAACCGCCGCGCGTTGGAAAACGGCATGCGCCGCGAGTGGTTCCGCTGCCTGGACCAACGCCGGCCGCTGTCGGTGCTGATGATCGACGTGGACAATTTCAAGGCCTACAACGACACCCACGGCCACCTCGAAGGCGACGTGCAGCTGCGCGGCATCGCCCAGCGCCTGAGCCAGCAGCACGACCCGCAGCGCGAACTGCTGGCGCGCTACGGCGGCGAGGAATTTGCCCTGCTGTTGCCGGGCGTGCACCAGGCCGAGGCAATGCGCCGCGCGGAGAGCATTCGCGCCGCGATCGCCGCCAGCGATGCCGGCATGACCGTCAGCATCGGCGTGGCCGGCTACGTGCCGGACGTGCAGGCCGAACCGGACTCGCTGCTGCGCCGTGCCGACGACGCGCTGTACGCGGCCAAGCGCGCCGGCCGCAACCGGGTCGAGGCCGATGCCGGCTGAGCGTCGGAAGCCCGGCGCGCCGCGCCCATCGAAAACCTGTCCGGTATGCGGCCGCGACTTCCAGTGGCGCAAGAAGTGGGAGCGCGATTGGCCGCAGGTGATCTACTGTTCGGACGCCTGCCGGCGCGGCACGCCGCGCTGACGCGGGGCCCCGGCGCCTGCGGCAAGTGGCGGAGCGTCAGCCGGCGCGGTCGCTGTCGCCGGGGGTGGCCTGGCCGGCCTGCGAATTCTTGCGGGCTTCGGCCTGTTCGCGCAGGCGCTTGAGCTCTTCGCCGCTCATGATGTAGCTGACATCGCGCGACTGGCTGGAGATGCGCGAGGACACCCAGCCCAGGATCCAGGCCACCATGAAGCCCATCGAGCCGGCCACGAAGACCAGCACGGCGAAGGTCGGCATGGTGCGGACCATGGCCAGGCCCAGGCAGGCCAGCGACGCCAGCAGATAGATCCAGTGCATGGGACACCTCGTGTTTTGCCGGGAGTTTAGCCCAAGCCGGGCCGGCCGCGGCAATGCCCCGACAGACTAGAGCAAGGGCGACAGCAGGCGGGCGCAGGCCTCGCCCAACCGGCGGGCGAATGGCGCCGCCGGTCGGTCGGACTTCACTTCCCGGCACTGGCGCAGGTCTTCGAGCAGGACCGCTTCCAGCGTCGAAGCCAGCCCGCGGCCGTTCACCAGCAGGCTCAGCTCGAAATTGAGCCGGAAACTGCGGTGGTCGAAGTTGGCGCTGCCGAACAGGCACAGGTCTGCGTCCACCAGCAGGGCCTTGCTGTGCAGCATGCGCGGCCCGTACTCGAACACCCGCACGCCCGCCGCCAACAGGTCGTCGTAATAGGAGCGCGCGGCGGCCGACACGATCACCGAGTCCGACCGCGCCGGCACCATCACCCGGACGTCGAGGCCGCGCAGGGCCGCCGACGTCAGCGCCATGCGCGCCGCCTCGCCCGGCACGAAGTAGGGCGTCACCAGCCAGACCCGGCGATTGGCCTGGTGGATGGCCTCGACCTGCACCCGGTGGATGGCTTCCCAGGGCGAATCCGGGCCCGCCGGCAGCACTTGGGCCAACACGTCGCCGGGCGCGATGTCGGGCCAAAGCCTGAGATCGCGCAGCGCAATGCCGGTGGCGTAGTGCCAGTCCTCCAGGAAGGCCAGCTGCAGCCAGCGCACCACTTCGCCCTCGAGCCGCAGGTGCAGGTCATGGAAGGCGTCGCTGCGCAGCTGCTCGTTTTCCTCGTCGGTGACGTTGATGCCGCCCGTGAAGCCGACCAGCCCGTCCACCACCACCACCTTGCGGTGGTTGCGAAGGTTCATCCGCGGCCGCCAGAGCCAGCGCAGGCGCACCGGGTGGAACCAGGCGACCTCGACGCCCGCCGCTTCCAGCGGCGCCAGGAATGCACGCCCGAGCCGGCTCGAACCGATCGCGTCCAGCAGCAGCCGCACCCGCACGCCGCGCCCGGCCGCGGCCACCAGGGCATCGCGCACCAGGGTTCCGGTGCGGTCGGGCTCGAAGATGTAGTACTCCACGTGCAGGTGGTGGCTTGCCCCGGCGATGGCCACCAGCAGCGCATCGTAGGTGGCGCCGCCGCCCACCAGCAGTTCGATGCTCGAGGCGGTGCTGGGCGCGTAGCCCGTGGCCGAGCGACCGAGCCGGGCGACCGTGGTGGAGTCGTCGTTCGCCTCGATCCCGGCCGGCAGCGTGTCGTCAAGGCTGGCCCGCGAACGCGCTCTCCGAAGCCGCTGGCGCCGGATCCGCTGCGGGCCCAGGAAGTGATAGATGAACAGCCCCAGCCCCGGCAGCAGCGCCAGCGAAAGCAGCCAGCTGAGCGTGGCAATGGGCTCGCGCTTCTGCAGCACGATCCAGCCCGCCAGCACCACCAGGTAAACGACCCATGCGGCGACCAGCGCGGGCTTGAGCAGGGGCCAGATTGGGTCCAACGACATGCTTTCTCCCAGGGTCGCCGCGGCCAGGGCCGGGCGACCGCCGCATTGTGCCGCACTTGCCCGCGCCTGGCGGGCTGAACGGCTGGCTTTACTTCGTGCGGTACCGTACGTAGCGCGCCCGGCAGGCCGCCTAGAATCCATCGCCCGGCGACCCCACGCTCAAGCCCATGACCCAGACCTTCGATGACGTCCAGATTCCCGCCCCATAGCAACCACTTGCTGGCAGCCCTCTCGCCCGAGATCCGCGACCGGCTGTTCCCGCACCTGGAGCTGGTGCAGATGAAGCTGGGCGAGGTGGTGTACGAGGCGGGCGACAGCCTGAGCCACGTTTTTTTCCCGGTCGACTGCATCGTGTCGCTGCTTTACGTGATGGAGAGCGGCGCCTCGGCCGAGATCTCGGTGGTCGGCAACGAAGGGCTGGTCGGCGTGGCGGTGTTCATGGGCGGCGAAAGCACGTCCAGCCGCGCCGTGGTCCAGAGCGCCGGCGCCGCCTACCGGCTCAAGGGCCAGCGGCTGAAGGACGAGTTCAACCGCCACGGCGAACTGTTGTTCCTGATCCTGCGCTATACCCAGGCCCTGATCACGCAGATGGCGCAGACCGCCGTGTGCAACCGCCACCACTCCATCGACCAGCAGCTGTGCCGCTGGCTGCTGCTCTCGCTCGACCGCCTGCCGGGCAATCGCCTGACGATGACCCAGGAACTGATCGCCAACATGCTGGGCGTGCGCCGCGAAGGCGTTACCGACGCGGCCGGGAAGCTGCAGCGCCTGGGCCTGATCGAATACTCGCGCGGCCAGATCACCGTGCTCAACCGATCGGGCCTGGAGCAGTTGAGCTGCGAGTGCTATGCCGTGGTGAAGCGCGAAACCGACCGCCTGCTGCCGGCGCCCGAGCGGCGCGCCACCAGCGACGCCTAGGATCGGAGTGGCTGCAATGGCGGGCTCGTCGGTGTTGCACCGAACGGACGGCGATGTCCGCGCTCTGCATGCTGCGGGCAGGGGATTGCGCAGCACCCGTCCCCCGCCTGCCTTGGCCATTTTCGCGCTGCCTGGCCCCGGTCTTGATCAATGCGATAGCGCAGAACCAACTACTTGCCGCGCTGCCCCGCAAGGAGCGCGAGCGGTTCGCCAGCGAGGCCACCCTGGTCGACATCGCCTTTGGCGAAGTGCTGGTGGAGCCGGGGCACAAGCACGCCAACGTCTGGTTCCCGGTCACCGGCTTCGTGTCCCTCGTCGCCCTGGTCAAGGACCATCCGCCGCTGGAAATGGGCTTGATCGGCAATGAAGGCATGCTCGGCGCCACCGTGGTGCTGGGCGTCGACACCGTGCCCCTGGGCGGCGTGGCGCAGGGCGCCGGGACGGCGATCCGCCTGGGCCTGCGGCCTTTCCGGCGTTGCCTCAGGGACTGCCCGGCCCTGCAGCGTTCGCTGCAGCGCTATCTCTACGTGATCCTGGCCCAGCTGGCGCAATCGGCCGCCTGCACGCGCTTCCACGAAGTGAGCCAGCGGTTGCCGCGCTGGCTGCTGATGACCCACGACCGCACGGCCGGTGACGAACTGCAGCTCACCCATCAGTTCCTGGCCGACATGCTGGGCGTGCGGCGCAGCGCGGTGACCATCGCCGCCGGCCTGCTCCAGGAGCAGGGCGTCATCCACTACCACCGCGGCAAGGTCCAGGTGCTCGACCGCGCGGCGCTGGAAGCGGCGTCCTGCGAGTGCTACGCCGAAGTGGTCGGCGACTACGACGAACTGCTGGGCTGACCGCGGCGCAAGCGGCGAGCGCGATGGGCGCGATGGGCGCGCCGGCCTGCGCGCCGGCGCTCAGCGGGCCGCGAACAGCGTTTCGGCGCGCTGGAACAGGATCCAGCTGGTGGCGATGTACTTGTCGCCGCCCTCGGGCCGGTTGCCGCGATGGGTGTGGGTGAAGGCGGCGGGCGCGATGAGCAGGCTGCCCGCGCGCGGCGTGACCTTGCGCTCCTGGTGGAAGAACTCCGTTTCGCCGGCCTCGAAGCCATCATTGAGGTAGACGGTCCAAAGCACGTGCCGGTGCAGGGTCTCCGCCGTCGGATCGCGCGGGGACAGTTCGCAGTGCCAATAGGGGTAGCCGCCCTTGCCCGCGGTGTAGCGCTGCAGGTTGATGGCGCCCGGGCGCAGCACCGTGCGCACCAGGTTGGCCAGCGCGCCGTCGTCCATGGCGTCGAAGTCTTCGGCGGCGATGCGCCGCGGCTTGCCGTCGGCGCCGGTGACCTGGAGCATCAGCGGCGCGATCAGCGCGTAGCGGTACTTGCGCAGGTAGGCCAGCAGGCCGCTGAACACCGCGTTGTTGAGCGCGTTCTCGGCCTCGCGCCATTCGGCCTGGCCGCTGATCTGGATGTCGCGGCTGTCCTTGAGTTCGGGCATCACACCGCCGCCGATGCGGCCGGGCACGGCGGCGCCGCTGGCTTCGAACGCCGCCACCAGCTGCGCGCAGGCCTCGCGCGACAGCGCGCCGTCGTAGACCTCGATGAAGTCGTTGCCGGCCTGGCTCACCCGGCGCCCCCGGCGACGTGGAAGGCGGCGTGGTGGCGCACGGCCTCGGCCACTTCGTCGCGCGAACCCAGCATCACCGGCACGCGCTGGTGCAGGCCTGAGGGCTGCACTTCGAGCATGCGCTGGTGGCCGGTGCTGGCGGCGCCGCCGGCCTGTTCGACGATGAAGCTCATCGGGTTGGCCTCGTACATCAGCCGCAGCTTGCCGCCCTGGGCGCGGCACTTGGCGTCGATGGGGTAGAAGAACACGCCGCCGCGGGTGAGGATGCGGTGCACGTCGGCCACCATGCTGGCCACCCAGCGCATGTTGAAGTCCTTGCCGCGCGGACCTTCCTTGCCCGCCAGAAGCTCGCCCACGTAGGCCTGCATCGGCGGCTCCCAGTGGCGCTGGTTGGACATGTTGATGGCGAACTCCCGCGTGTCCGCCGGGATCTGCATGTCGCGCGCGGTCATCACGAAGCTGCCCACCTCGCGGTCGAGCGTGAAGGCATGGGTGCCGTGGCCGACCGTCAGCACCAGCATCGTGCTCGGGCCGTACGTGGTGTAGCCGGCGCAGACCTGGGCGGTGCCGGGCTGCAGGAAATGCTCATCCCCGGGCGACGTCACGCCGTCCGGGCAGCGCAGCACCGAGAAGATGGTGCCCACCGAGATGTTGACGTCGATGTTGGAGCTGCCGTCCAGCGGATCGAACAGCAGCAGGTAATTGCCGCGCTGGAAGGCGTCGGGGATCGGCTGGCTGTGGTCCATTTCTTCCGACGCCAGGCCGGCCAGGTGGCCGCCCCAGGCGTTGGCTTCGAGCAGGATGTCGTTGCTGAGCACGTCGAGCTTCTTCTGCGCCTCGCCCTGGATGTTCATGCTCTGCTGGCCCGGGCTGCCGGCGTCGCCCAGCACGCCGCCCAGGGCGCCCTTGCCGACGGCGATGGAGATGGTCTTGCAGGCGCGGGCGACCACCTCGATGAGCAGGCGCAGGTCGGCGTTGATGCGGCCGGCGTGCTGTTCCTGGATGAGGTAGCGGGTGAGCGAAATCGGCGTCATGGCGGGACCGGGCAGCGGCTGAAGCGGGCATTGTCCGGGCTGGCGCCGGCCATGCAAGCCCGTGTCAGAATCCCGGCATGCCCGCGTTCGACCTCGAAACCGCCAAGGCCCTCGCCACCGCCCTGGGCGTGGGCCTGCTGGTGGGCGCCGTGCGCGAGCGGCGCAAGGCCGACGCGGTGATCGTGGCGGGCCTGCGCACCCATGCCCTGGCGGCGATGGCCGGGGCCGTGTCGCTGTGGATCGACCCGCTGGCCTTCGCCGTCACGGTGGCCCTGGTGGGTGCGTTCGTGGCCCTGAGCTATCGCGAGACCCGCGACAGCGACCCGGGGCTGACCAGCGAAATCGCCCTCGTGGCGATCTGCCTGCTGGGTGGCCTGGCCATGCGCGCGCCGCCGCTGGCGGCCGGCCTGGGCGTGGTGGTGGCGGTGCTGCTGTACGCCAAGACGCCGCTGCACCGGCTCACCCGCGAACGGATGAGCGAACGCGAGGTGCACGACGGCCTCGTGCTGCTGGCCTCGGCCCTGGTGGTGCTGCCGCTGATCCCCGACCGCACCCTGGGGCCCTTCGACGTGTTCAACCCGTCGGTGCTGTGGACGCTGGTGGTGCTGGTGATGGCGATCAGCGCGCTGGGCCACGTGGCACTGCGCGTGGTCGGCAATCGCTGGGGGCTGGCGATCGCCGGGTTCTTCGCCGGCTACGTGTCGTCCACCGCGGCGGTGGCGGGCTTTGGCCAGCGGGTGCGCGCGGCGCCGGCGCTGCTGCGGCCCGCCGTGGGCGCGGCGATGTTGGCCAACCTGGCCTCGCTGAGCCTGTTCGTGCCGATCCTGATGGCGGTGTCGCCGGCACTGCTGGAGCAACTGTGGCCCGGGTTGGCCGCCGTGGCGGCGGTGCTGATGGCGGGTGGCCTGCTGGGGCTGCGCGGCAACGGCGCCGACGCGGTGGCGCCGCCGACGTCTGAAACCAGGATGTTCCAGTTCCGCCATGCGCTGGTGTTCGCCGTGGTGATCGCCGCGGTGCTGTTCCTGTCGGCGGCGCTCAATGCCTGGGTGGGCCCGCGCGGCGCGATGGCGGTGGCCGTGGTGGCGGCGCTGGCCGAACTGCACGCCGCCGTGGCGACGCTGGGCAACCTGTTCAGGAGCGGCGTGCTTACCGCGGACGAGGCGCGCGTGGGCGTGGTCGCACTGCTGCTGGCCAGCGGCCTGGCCAAGACCGCCGTGGCCTGGGCAAGCGGCGGCCGCGGCTACGGGCTGCGCGTGGGCGCCGGCCTGGGCTTGTCGGTGCTGGCGGCGGCCGCCGTCCTGCTGTTGATTTGGGGCGAAGGAGAGGGAAGATGAAACACGGTTTTTTCCTGCGATGCGCGTCTGCGCGCTCGACAGCCGCGACCCCGGCCGCGCGCTGTGCGTGTTCACCGTGACCGGCCAGGCCGAATTTTCCTTCGACGTGCCGCCCGGCGACTGGTGGCTGCTGGCGTGGCCGCACGACACCGGCACCGCCGGTGACCCGGGCCTGGTGAGCGCCGCCAGCGCCTGCCTGGCGCGTGCGGAAGCAGGCTGCGACGACCATGCGCTGCTCGCGCTCACCCTTGCGCCGGGCGAGGTCCGCGACGGCATCGAAATCAACGACTGGTACTACGACACGGCCGCCCTCCCGCCGCCGCTGGCCCCGCGCGACGGGACCGCCGACTGACCCGCGCGCTCAGATGATGCGCAGCGTGATCGCCTTGAGCACGGCGCGGGTGCGGTCGCGCGTGCCCAGCTTGTCGAGGATGTCGGACACGTAGTTCTTCACCGTGCCTTCGGACAGGAACACGGCCTTGGCGATTTCGCGGTTGGAATAGCCGCCCGCCAGCAGGCGCAGGATCGACACCTCCCGTTCGCTGAAGGTGTCGGTGGGCGCCGACTGGTCGCGGTAGGCGTAGCGCGCGCGCACCGGGTCGGTGGGCACCGGCGACAGCAGTGTTTCGCCGGCGGCGACGCGGGTGATCGCCTCGAGCAGGTCTTCGGGCGACGCGTCCTTGAGCAGGAAACCCTGGGCGCCGGCCTCGGCCGCGCGCAGCGGCAGCGCCGCGTCGTCGAACGTCGTCAGCAGGACCACCGGCGTGGCATCGCCGCGTTCGCGCAGGGCGCGCACCAGGCCGAAACCGTCGAGGCCCGGCATGCGGATGTCCGACAGCACCACGTCCACCCGGCAATCCACCAGCGCGTCCAGCAGGGCCTGGCCGTCATTGGCTTCCAGCGCCACCTGCAGCGTGTCGAACCCCGCCAACAGCGCTTTGAGGCCGCTGCGCACCAGGGCCTGGTCGTCGGCCAGCGCCAGCCGCAGCGGTGTGCGCGCAGCGCCGGTCATGCGGCCACCGGCAGCCAGGCCTGCAGGTGGACGCCGCCGGTTTCGGTGCGCTGGATGTCGAGCCCGCCGCCGATGGCCTCGAGCCGTTCGCGCATGCCGCACAGGCCGTTGCCGGCGTGCAGCGGTCCGCTGCCGCGGCCATCGTCGCGGATGTCGAGCCGCAGCGCGTCGCCGTCGCGCCGCAGCACCACCCACAGCGTGTGCGCCTGCGAGTGCTTCACCGCGTTGGTCAGCCCTTCCTGCACCGCGCGCAGCACGGCCTCCGCCTGCGCCACGGTGGCCACGCGGACGTTGTTGGCGATCTCCAGCTCCAGCCGGGGCCGCGGGAACGGCCGCGCCAGCGTGGTGATGGCGGCGGCCAGGTCCAGGCCCTCGTCCTGGCGCATCTGCTGGACCACGCCGCGGATGTCGGCCAGCAGTTCGTCGGCCAGGCTCGCGCACAGCGCGACGCGCTGGTCGGTGGCGAAGCGGGCATCGCGCGCCAGCGCGGCCAGGTTGATCTTCAGCGCGGTGAGTTTGTGGCCCGCGACGTCGTGCAGCTCGCGCGACAGCCGCAGGCGTTCGGAATCGCGGGCGCTTTCGGCCAGCAGCGAGCGGGTGGCCAGCAGGTCGGCGTTGGTGGCGGCCAGTTCGTCGCGGGTGCGCTCGGCGCTGAAGGCGAACCAGGCGGTGAGCGCCGCGAAACCCTGGAAACTCATGTGCATCAGGGTGGAGATCGTCGGCGAGCGAAGCTGCCACAGCTCCCGGTAGATGAAATACACCGCCACGTTCATCAGCACGATGATCCACACCGACGTGCGCGCACTGAACACCCGCACCAGCTGCACCACGCACAGGATCAGCAGGATCGGCACCGACGTGTAGCGCACCAGCATCATCAGCGCGAAGGCCAGCCCCACCTGCGCCAGCACCATCGCCTGCGTCGTGCGGTCGGCCTGCCGGCCCGAGGTCACCGCCATGAACAGCGCCAGGAACAGCAGGTGCAGCGCGGCCACGGTGGCCAGGGGCAGGGACGCGCCGTTGTCCGCCGGCTGGTGCGCCAGCAGCATCTCGAAGCCGATGGCGCCCCAGGCCAGGTATCCGGCGAAGTTGAGCGGCGAGAGCAGGGCACGGAGGCGATCGTTCATGGCGCCAGCTTGGCCCTGCGGCAGGCCGCGCTCAAGGCCGCCGGCGAAGAAAGTGACTTCCGGCACCGCGCGCCGATGACCGCCGGCACCTGATCGGCCGCCCCGGCGCGGCAACACTGTGGCCACACCCGAGGACACCGCCATGACCCTGCACACCCTGAGTTACTTCGTCCACGTCGGCCTGGGCATCCTGGCCCTGGCCACGTTTTGGACCTCGGGCCTGAGCCGCAAGGGCAGCCCGGTGCACCGGCTCTCGGGCAAGCTCTACCTGCTGGCGATGACGGGCCTGCTGCTTGCGGCGATACCGCTGACGGTGCAGCTGGCCGCGCGCAACCCGGTGGCGGGCGGCTTCCTGGCCTACCTTGTCATCATCACCACCACCTCGGTGTGGACCAGCTGGCGCGCGGTGAAGGACAAGCGCGACTGGTCCCGCTTCACCGGCCCGGTCTACCGCGTGCTGATGGCGGCCAACCTGGTGAGCGGCCTGGCGATCGCCTACGTGGGCCTGTTCATCACCACGCAGATGCAGGTGATCTTCGTGGCCTTCTCCAGCATCGGCATCATCGGCGCGGTGAACATGTGGCGGTTCTCGCGCCGCCAGCCCGACGACGCGCGCTGGCCGCTGCGCCAGCACCTGGGCGCGATGCTGGGCAACGGCATCGCCACCCACATTGCCTTCCTGACCATCGGCCTGCCCAAGGTGCTGCCGTTCCTGGCCGGCTCGAGCCTGCTCAACCTGGCCTGGCTGGCGCCGCTGGTGGTCGCGTTCATCGCCGGCGTGTACCTGACCCGCAAGTACCTGCCCAAGCGCCGCACGGTGCCGGCCGCGGGCTCCGCCGTCGCCGGCTAGACGTCGGCGCCTTCGGGCCAGCCCTCGCCGGTGCCGCGCTGGAAGACGGCGTCGCCGGGCTGCACCGAGCCGGCCGGCACGCTGTCGTGGCCGGCTAGGCGCGCGTAGATCGGCGTGAAGTCGGGCCGGGTCGCGTCCATCAGCTGTTCGTAGCTGTCGATGACGAAGTAGGTTTTCTGGTAGCTGTCGATGCGGTAGCGGGTGCGCATGATGCGCTCGAGGTCGAAGCCGATGCGGTTGGGCGCGGCCGATTCCAGGCAGTGGATCGATTCGCCCTTGGACGACACGATGCCGCTGCCGTAGATGCGCAGGCCGTCGCGCTGCCGGATCAGGCCGAACTCCACCGTGTACCAGTAGAGCCGCGTCAGGTTCACCAGCGCCTCGGGGCCGATGGCGTGCGCCTTGACACCGCCGCGCCCGTACGCGGCCATGTAGTCGGCGAACACCGGGTTCATCAGCAGCGGCACGTGGCCGAACAGGTCGTGAAAGAGGTCGGGCTCGGCGAGGTAGTCGAGCTGGTCGCGCTTGCGGATCCACCACGTCACCGGGAAGCGGCGGTTGGCGAGGTGTTCGAAGAAGGTGAGTTCGGGCAGCAGGCCTTCGACGCCGATCAGTTCCCAGCCCGTGGCCGCGCGCAGCACCGGGTTGAGGTCGGCGAACTTCGGGATGCGGTCGGGCGTCATGCCCATTGCCTGCTGCTGGTGCAGGAACTCGTCGCTGGCGCGGCCGACCAGCAGTTGGCGCTGGCGCTCGAACAGCGTTGCCCAGACCGCGTGGTCCTCGTCGGTGTAGCTGGCCCAGGGCTGCTCGACCACGCCGGTGGTGTAGACGGGCACGTAGCCCTTGTCGGTCATCTGGTGTTCGACGCGCTGGGGCGGGTTCATCGCTGGGGCCTCCGGGACAGCGGACAGTCTAGCGTCCGGGTCGCGCAACGGGCTTGCGTTGTTGCGCATGCCGAGCCGTTTCCAGCAATATAATTGCGCCATCAAGGTTTATGGAGCCGAATATGGCCGCTGCCCGCTTGGATCGCACCGATCTTGCCCTACTGGACATCCTCCAGCGCGAGGGCCGCATCAGCAATGCCGAGCTGGCCGAGCGCGTCAGCCTGTCGGCTTCGGCCTGCCTGCGCCGGGTGCAGCGGCTCGAACAGGAGGGCGTGCTGGCGGGCTATGCCGCGCTGATCGACCCCACCCGCGTCGGCCTGGGCCTGCAGGCTTTCGTGCGGGTGCAGCTGGCCCGCCACGACACCGACGCCATCGCCGAATTCACCGAGCGCGTCGCCGGCTGGGACGAAGTGGTGGCCTGCCACGCACTCACCGGCGACATGGACTACCTGCTGCAGGTGGTGGTGCAGGACCTGGCCCACTTCTCGCGCTTCCTGCTCGACCACCTGCTCAACGCCAGCGGCGTGGCCGACGTGAACTCCAGCTTCGTCCTGCGCACCGTCAAACAGCCCCGCGCCCTCCCCCTAAGCCACCTCGCCAACTAGAACGGGGTCAGGTTCACTTCTTTTAACTAACCGAAGTTAGTGAAAATAAGTGAACCTGACCCCGTTCCGGGCCTTACGGGCTGGCGAACTTGGTGCCGAAGAAGTCGCCTTGCTTCCAGGCGGGGCGGGTGTCGGCGTCGCCGACGCGGCGGCCGATGGCGGCGTTTAGCCGCGACAGCATCGCCGCGCTGTCGTAATTGATCGACAGGTCGGTTTCGTCGCTGGGCTGGTGGTAGTGGCCGGTGAGGAAGTCCTCGTACAGCGCCAGCGCGTCGATCGCCGGGTTGCGGGCCTTGATGCCCGCGTCCAGGTACACCGCCGGGATGCCCTCGCGCACGAACGCGTACTGGTCGGAGCGCACGAACACCACTTCCTCGGGCTTCGGGTCGGCGGTCAGGCCCACGCCCAGCTGCGCCGCGGCCGCCTGTACGTCGGCCTCGAGCGTGCTGTGCTCGATGCCGATCGGCACCACGTCGGTGACCTCGGTGAGGAACACCGGCATGTCCATGTTGATGTTGGCCACCAGCGAGTCCTTGGCCACGGTCGGGAACTGGGCGAAGTGGGTGGCGCCCAGCAGCCCGCGCTCCTCGGCGGTGACGGCGACGAACAGCAGCGAACGCCGCGGCGCCGCGGCATCGGCCTTGAGTTCGGTCGCCGCCTGCAGCATCACGGCGATGCCCAGCGCGTTGTCGAAGGCGCCGTTGTAGACGCCGTCGCCGTCCACTTCGGCGCCCACGCCGATGTGGTCCAGGTGCGCGGTGTAGACGATGTGGTCGGCCGCCAGCACGGGGTCCGAGCCGGGCAGCTTGGCCACCACGTTGCGGCTGTCCACGCGCTGCAGCGTGGTGGCGCCGGACAGCGTCACCTGGCCGGGCAGGTCGAAGGACTGCAGCTTGCCGGTTTCGCGGCGCTCGAAGATTTCATCGGCCGGCATCGGCGCACCGGCGAGCAGCTTGCGGGCGCCATCCACGCTCAGCGAGGCGGTGGCCTTGAGCTCGGGCCAGGCTTCCAGCGGCGCGCCGTCGGCCGACACCAGCCGCATGCCGGGCATTTCCCAGGTCCGCGCGCCGCGGGCCCAGGGGTACTTCTTGTCGTCCACCGGATTGCCGATGCCAATCGCGCCGACCGCGCCGCGCGCGGCCAGCTGCGCCATCTTCTCGCGACCCGAAGCGTGGAAGGCGCGCTGGGTGTTTCCGAAGCCCGACGGCGCGCCGGAGAAATACACCGCCACCTTGCCGCGTACGTCCACGTCCTTGAAGTCGTCGTGGCCCAGTTCGGGCGCGTGCACCGCCTGGCCCACGAACACCAGCGGCGCGGTCACCGCATGGCTGGCGGCGTGGAAATTCATGCCCGGCAGGAACTCGTCCTGGAAGGCGAACGCCAGGTCGTCGTCGGCGCGCTGCACGGTGAAGGCGGCGCCCTCGCGCACCCGCCGCGCCTCGAGCAGCGGCACCTTCTGGAAGTAGGTGCCGTCGTCGCCTGCCGGCGCCAGCCCGATGGCGCGATAGCGGTTGGCCACGTACAGCGACGCCAGGTCGTAGCCGCGAGTGCCGGCGGCGCGGCCCTCCAGCAGGTCGTCGGCGAGGAAGCGCACGTCGGCCTCGATGCGGCGCGCGCCGCCGGGATCGGCCGGGAGGGCGGCGGCCGCCGGTGCTGGGGCGTCGGTTTCAGGCGCACGGCTGCAGCCAACGGCGATGCAGAGGGCGAGCGGCGCAAGCAGCAGTCTTGGGGACGGGATCATGGTGGGCTCCGGAGACGACGTCGGAAACTAACACCGCACCGCCGCCCGTGGAATGATGGCGGCGTGCACAACCCACGGGACCGCCATGGCCACCACCGGAACCCTCACCCCGCCCAACCGCTTCGAAGCCTGGCTGCTGGTCGCCATCGTGGTGGGTGCGCTGGCCTGGTCGGGCATCGCCCCGCACGATCGCCTGACCTGGGTGCTGGAGGTGGTGTGGGTGGTGTTGGGCCTGCCGCTGGTGGCCTGGGCCTGGAGCCGCTTCCCGCTGAGCCGGCTGCTGGCCTGGCTGCTGGTGGCGCACGCGCTGGTCCTGATCTACGGCGGCGCCCATACCTACGCCCTGACGCCGCTGGGGCTGTGGTTCCAGGACACGTTCGACCTCGCGCGCAACCACTACGACCGCCTGGGCCACTTCGCGCAGGGCTTCGTCCCGGCCATCCTGGCCCGCGAACTGCTGCTGCGCTGCACGCCGCTGCAGCGCGGCGGCTGGCTGTTCTACCTGGTGGTGGCGGCGGCGCTGTCGTTCAGCGCCTTCTTTGAACTGATCGAATGGTGGGCGGCGCTGGTGTGGGGCGGCGACGCCGACGCCTTCCTGGCCACCCAGGGCGATGTCTGGGACACGCAGTGGGACATGTTCCTGGCACTTTGCGGCGCCCTCGCCGCCCAGCTGGGTCTGGCCCGCGTGCACGACCGGCAGCTGGGACTGCGCTAGACGGCGCGCTCGGTGGGCGGCGGGTCCCAGCCGGTCATCGCATCGGGCATCACCAGGTCGCGGCCGGCGTTCTTGGCGGCGTACATGGCGCGGTCGCCGCGCTGCAGCAGCGGCGAGAACTCCCGGTCCATCGGCGCCAGCGTCGCCACGCCGATCGAAAGCGTCACCCTGCGGTCGTGGCCGTCCATGCGCAGCGGCCGCGCCGAGAAGCTCTGCCGGATGCGTTCGGCGGCCTGCACCGCGCTGGCGCCGTCGGCGTTGGGCATCAGCACGATGAACTCCTCGCCGCCCAAGCGCCCCAGCACGTCCTCGGCGCGCAGCGTGGTGCGCATGCGCGCCACCGATTCCACCAGCGCCAGGTCGCCGATCGCATGGCCCAGTTCGTCGTTGATGCGTTTGAAGTGGTCGATGTCCAGCACCAGCACCGACAGCGGCAGGCCGTGCCGTCGCGCCGACGCCATGTTCTGGGTGGCCAGTTCCTCGATGGCGCGGCGGTTGTAGCAGCCGGTGAGGTAGTCCACGCGCGCGGCGCGTTCCAGTTCGTGCTGGCTTCTCTCGGTGCACAGCAGCAGGAAGCCGATGGTGCCGATCACCGGCAGCATGCTGCCGATCGCGTAGGTCAGCAGCTGGACGTGGGTGAGCTGGAACACACCGCTCACTTGGGTCGGATCGAACACCAGGATTACGGCGCGGTACGCCATGATCGCCGCCGCGCCCGCAAAGGCCACGCCGGCGACGTGGCGCACCGGGCCGTCGCCGTGGCGGTAGATGATGGCCGCACTGGCGCCCAGCAACACCGCCAGCACGACCGAGATCCACATAAGCCGCTGGGTGAGGTTCGGGTCCACCAGGCCCCAGTAGAAGGAAACCATCACCCCCATCACCACCAGCGCCGCCAGCGGGCCGCGCCGTGTCGGCAGCCGGAAGAACCGCTGCAGGGCCAGCACGTACGCCGCCATGCCCAGCGCGATGAAGGTGTTGGCGACCAGGATGCTCAAGAAGGGCGACAGGGTGTCGCGCAGGCTCAGCAGCACGAAACCGGCCGGCTGCAGCAGCGTCGCCGCCACCCACCAGTGGATGCTGGGGCGATAGGCGGGCGAGAGCGCCCGGCCGACCACCAGCAGCACCACGCCGATCATCAGGGTGAGCACCGCACCGACCAGCAGGGCCGAGCGGATGTCGAACGTCCATTCCATCGGGCGAAGCCTCGTGGCGTGGGAGCGGCAGCCGCGCCAGCCTTTCATTGCTGCGACCAAGGCGCAAGCCCGGCCGAGCCGGCCATCCACGGCGGGAAGGCGCACCGGCTGCCGTGAAGGCCACGCCCGTGCGCAGGCCCCGAATCCGCGCTAGTTCGTGCCGTCGTCGCGACCGGGTGCCGGGCGCTGCCGGAACGGCAGCACCACGCCCGTGGGTGGGTCCTGCCGATGCCACAGCACCGGCACCGTCTCCGGGCGAGGCGGCTCCAGGGTGGCGGTGTCGTCAAGCGCGTCCCCGGCCGCCTCCTCGTCTTCCCAGCTGTAACGCTGGCGCGGCGGCTGCGGGTCGGCGCGGCGCCAGATGAAAGCGGCGACGGTGCCGGCCACGGCGCCGCTGAGGTGGTATTCCCAGGACACGCCCGGCTCGCGCGGCAGCACGGTGAGCAGCATGCCGCCGTAGAAGAAGAAGGCGATCAGCGCGGCGGCGATGGCTGCGCGGTCACGCCGCAGCAGGCCCAGGAACAGCAGCAGGAACAGCAGCCCGTGCGTCAGGCCGCTGGCGCCGATGTGGAACGACGGGCGACCGATCAGCCACGTGCCCACGCCCGAAAGCACCCAGATCAGCGGCAGCGCCCGCAGCGCCGCCTTCGGGTACACCGTGCCCACCAGCGTGCCCAGGATCAGCAGCGCGCTGCTGTTGGCCAGCCAATGGCCGGCCGAACCGTGCAGCAGCGGCGCCGTCAGCACGCCCAAGAGGCCCGGCCAGCTCTGCGGCACCAGGCTCAACGCCCGCGTGTCGCCCAGCCACGGGCCGGCAAAGAAGATCGCACCGAGCACTGCCACGAAAGCCATGCTGGCGAGCAGGGCATTCTGGAACCGGCCGCGGACTGCGTTGGCGTGCTGCTGGGGAGAGGCGTCCATCCGACAAAGGTGGGGCCGGCGCCGCGCGGCGCAAGCCCCACCCGGGCGGTCAGCCGGCCAGGGCGGGCTTGGGCTTGATCACCAGGCTCAGCAGCATGGACGCGGCCAGCGTCGCCGCCACCACGCCCAGCGACACCGCCACCGGGATCTTGTAGAAGTCCACGATCAGCATCTTGGCGCCGATGAAGATCAGCACCGACGCCAGGCCATAGGCCAGCAGGTGGAACTTCTCGGCCATGCCGGCCAGCAGGAAATACAGCGCGCGCAGGCCCAGCACCGCGAACACGTTCGAGGTCAGCACGATGAACGGGTCGGTGGTGATGGCGAAGATGGCCGGGATCGAGTCCACCGCGAAGATGACGTCGGTGACCGCGATCATGATCAGCACCACGAACAGCGGCGTGTACTTGCGGCGCTTGCCCTGGCCGATCCACAGCGCCTCGCCCTGGTAGCGGCGGATCAGCGGCAGGTGGGCGGTGATCCAGCGCAGGATCGGGTTCTTGTCCATGTCCGGCTCCTGGCCCGCGGCCCAGAGCATCTTGGCGCCGGTCAGCAGCAGGAAGGCGCCGAAGATGTACAGCACCCAGTGGAACTGGGCGATCAGCGCCGCGCCTATGAAGATCATGATCGCGCGCAGCACGATCGCGCCCAGCACGCCGAAGATCAGCACCCGCTGCTGCGACTGCGCCGGCACTCCGAAGTAGGTGAACAGCATCAGGAACACGAAGATGTTGTCCACCGCCAGCGCCTTCTCCACCAGGTAACCGGTGAGGAACTCCAGGCCGATGCGTTCGGCCTCGGCATCGGGCAGGCGGCCCTGCAGGTACCACCACAGGCCGAGGTTGAAGACCATGGCCAGGCCGATCCAGGCTGCGGACCAGATCAGCGCTTCACGGGTGGACACCTTATGCGGGCCGTTCTGGCGCAGCACCAGCAGGTCGACGATGAGCGCAGCGACCACGAAGGCCGTGAAGATGACCCACATCAGGGGTGTGGCAATGGTTTCCAAGACAGTCTCCGGTGGCGAAGCCTCGCAACCGCGAGCGCACGCGACGTTCCGGAACGGAACGACCTTCGCCGCTGGCGGGCGAAGGTCTCGCTCACAGGCCCCTGGGACCTGTCTGCCGGACCGGGACCTGTTTGCGGGTCCGTGATGACGATGTCGGCAGCGGGAGCTACTCCCCTTCTACCCCATAGTCTGGCACAACCAGTGAGCCCCGCGTAACGGAAAACCGGGGTCAGAGCCCGATTCCCCGCGGCATGCGGTGCCTTTTGGCGAAGCCCGGGTTGGAAATCGGGCTCCGACCCCGGTTTTACCGGTTTGCGGCGCGCGGTAAAGCCGGGCAGGGGTCGGTATCATGGCGGGATGAATACCACCGCCCTGCCCGTCATCCAGCTCAAGATCGAGCGCCGGTCCAACCACCCCTGGATCTTCCAGAAAATGGTCGACAAGCCGGTGGCCAAGCCCAAGCCGGGCACGATCGTGGACATCGTGGACAACACCGGCCACTGGGTCGGGCGTGGCTTCTACAACGGCCACTCGCGCATCGCCCTGCGGGTGCTGACCGAAAACCACGACGAGGCCATCGACGAAGCCTGGTTCGCACGCAAGATCCGCGCCGCCGTGGCCCTGCGCCGCGACCTGATGCACCTGGACGAGACCACCGACGCCTGGCGCGTGGTGCATTCCGAGGGTGATGGCATCTCGGGCCTGGTGGTGGACCGCTACGCCGACCTGCTGGTGGTCGAGTTCTTTTCGGCCGGCCCGTTCCGCTACCGCGAGTGGATCTACGCCGCGCTGGCCAAGGAGTTCCCGGGCTGCCGGTTCTACAGCTTCTCGGAAGAACACGTCCAGAAGCAGGAAAGCTTCGACTTCCGTTCGCCGCCGCCGCCCGAGCCCAGCGTCATCACCGAGCACGGCCTGAAGTTCCGCGCCAGCCCCGGCAGCGGCCACAAGACCGGTTTCTTCGCCGACCAGCGCGACAACCGCGAGTACCTCACCCGCTTCACCGCCGGCAAGCGCGTGCTCGACATCTGCTGCAATTCCGGCGGCTTCGCCATCTACGCCAAGGCCCGCGGCGGCGCCGACGAAGTGATCGGCATCGACCTGGACGAAGAAATACTGGAAGTGGCCGAGAAGAACGCGCGCCTGAACAACGCCGCGGTCAAGTTCGTGCAGGCCGACCTGTTCCACTACCTGCGCGACGCCCACCAGCGCGGCGAGCAGTTCGACGTGGTGATCCTGGACCCGGCCAAGCTCACCCGCGACCGCGAGCAGGTGATCGCCGCGCTGAAGAAGTACAACGACATGAACAAGCTCGCCATGCAGGTGATCAAGCCCGGCGGCGTGCTGCTCACCTGTTCGTGCACCGGCCTGGTGGGCGAAGAGGAGTTCCTGGACATGATCCGCCGCGCCGCGTTCTACGCCGGCCGCACCGTGCAGATCCTGAAGGTGGCCGGCGCCGGCGCCGACCACCCCTTCATGGCGCACGTGAAGGAAAGCCGCTACCTCAAGGCGGTCTTCTGCCGCGTCGAATAGCTCTTTGCATCCCCTACACGGCCCGGCTGCCGAAATGAATCCAATGCCCGACACCCTCGACGCCGTCTGGACCCACGCCTGGGCGCGCCTGCTGGCGGGCGCGCGCGGCCGCAGCGACGACTTCCACCAGGGCGTGCTGGCCAACGCCGCCGCCGACGGCCCCCAGGCCCGCTATGCCGTGCTGCGCGCGGTGGACCCGGGCGGCGCCACCGTGGCTTTCCACACCGACCGCCGCAGCCCCAAGTGCACGCAGCTGCAGGCCGACGCCCGCGCGGCCTGGTGTTTCTTCGGCCATGGCGAACAGGTGCGGCTGGCGGGCACCGTGCAGCTGCACCTGGACGACGCCGAGGCCGACGCCGCCTGGGCCGCCAGCCGGCGTTCGGCGCGCCAGAACTACGCCGGCCGCAACGCGCCCGGCAGCGTCGTGCACGAGCCCGGCGAAGGTGGCCCACCCGGACTGGGTGCGCCACCGCTGGACGACGCCGGCATCGTCCTCGCGCGCAGCAACTTCGCCTTCGCGCGGCTGCGCGTGCAGTCGCTGGACTGGCTGTCGCTGTCGGCGGCCGGCCACCGCCGCGCCCGGTTCGAGCGCGCCGGCGAGGCCTGGGACGCGGCCTGGCTGACGCCTTGACCGCGCCGGCCCTGGGCTAGACTGCGCACCTGCTTCCGCCCGTCCCCCGGACCCTGATTGGACACACCCACCCCTGCCGCCGCGCCGCCCGCGCGCCGCGCCGCGCTCGCCTTCATCTTCGTCACCATCCTGGTGGACGTGCTGGCGTTCGGGCTGATCATCCCGGTGCTGCCGCAGCTGCTCAAGAAGATCAGCGGCGGCGTGCTGGCCGACGCCACCGTTTGGCACGGCCTGTTCGCCACCGGCTTCATGGTGATGCAGTTCTTCTTCTCGCCGATCCAGGGCGCGCTGTCGGACCGCTTCGGCCGCCGCCCGGTCATCCTGGTGTCGAACGCCGGCCTGGCGCTGGACTTCGTCATCATGGCGATGGCCAACACGCTGCCGCTGCTGTTCATCGCCCGCCTGGTGTCGGGCGCCACGTCGGCCAGCTTCAGCACCGCCAACGCCTACGTCGCCGACGTCACGCCGCCGGAACAGCGCGCCGCCGCCTTCGGCCGCCTGGGCATGGCCTTTGGCATCGGTTTTACGGTGGCACCGGTGATGGGCGCCTGGCTGGGCGCGGTGGACCTGCACCTGCCGTTCTGGGTGGCGGCGGGGCTGTGCGCGGCGAATTTCTGCTACGGCTGGTTCGTGCTGCCCGAGTCGCTGCCGCCCGACCGCCGCGTGCCGTTCGAATGGCGCCGCGCCAACCCGCTGGCCTCGCTCAAGCTGCTGCGCGCGCACCCGGAGCTGTTTGGACTGGCCGGCGTCAGTTTCCTGATGGCCATGGCGCACCTGGTCTACCCGACCACGTTCGTGCTTTACGCCGACTACCGCTTCGGCTGGGGCCTGGACATGGTGGGCTGGACCCTGCTGCTGGTGGGCCTGCTCACCATCATCGTGCAGGGCGGGTTGATCGGCCGCATCTCGCGCGCGCTGGGCAACCGCCGCACCCTGCTGCTGGGCGCCGCGGCGGGCGGCGTCGGCTTTGCCGGCTATGCGCTGGCGCCGACCGGCACCTGGTTCTGGGCGGCGATGCCGATCGCGGCGCTGTGGGCGATCGCCGGCCCGGCCACGCAGGCCATCATGACCTCGCGCGTCTCGGCCAGCGAGCAGGGGCGCCTGCAGGGCGCCATCGGCAGCCTGAATTCGATCGCCGGCATCCTCGGCCCCACCCTGTTCACCCAGACCCTCGCCGCGGTCGCGGTCAACCAGGTGCAGGGCCCGCTGGCCGGCGCCACCTTCTGGCTGGCCTCCGGCCTGGTGACGCTGGCGGGCCTGCTGGCCTGGCGCATCACCACGCGAGCCTGACATCGGTGGCGGTACGATGCATTTCTACTCAAGGAGGCTCCAGCCATGACCGATCCCGTCACCCGCGACCAGGCTGAAGATGCCGTACGTATCCTGCTGCGCTGGGCCGGCGAGGACCCCGCCCGCGAAGGCCTGCTCGACACCCCCAAGCGGGTGGTCAAGGCCTACGGCGACTGGTTCAGCGGCTACCAGGAAGACCCGCGCGAGTTCCTCGCCCGCACCTTCGAGGAAGTGGCCGGCTACGACGAGATGATCGTGCTGCGCGACATCGAGTTCGAGTCGCACTGCGAACACCACATGGCCCCGATCATCGGCCGGGCCCACGTCGGCTACCTGCCCGACGGCAAGGTGGTGGGCATCAGCAAGCTGGCGCGCGTGGTGGAAACCTATGCCCGCCGCTTCCAGGTGCAGGAAAAGATGACCGCGCAGATCGCCCGCTGCATCCAGGACGTGCTGCAGCCGATCGGCGTTGCCGTGGTGGTGGAGGCCAAGCACCAGTGCATGACCACCCGCGGCGTACACAAGACCGGCGTGAGCATGGTCACCAGCAAGATGCTGGGCACCTTCCGCACCGACCCGATGACCCGCGCCGAGTTCCTGGACGTGATCGCGGTCAAGCGCGGCGGCTGATCCGGCCGAGGCGCGGGCGGGGCTGAATTGTCACCGGCCCCGTGCCTATACTTCGACCATGAGCGACCCCCGCGCCCAACTGCAAGACCTGCGATCCCGCATCGAAGCCGCCCCGGCCCTGCCCGAGCGCGCCGATTGGCTGGGCCTGATCGATGCTGCCGTGCAGGCCCTTCCGGCCGCCGGCGGGCCCAGCCCCGAGTTGGAGCGGCTTCGCCAGGACGTCGAAGACGCCGAACACGCCCGCGACGCCGCCAACCTCCAGCGCATGAAGGTGGCCGGCCAGCTCAACACCCTGCAAAAGAGCCTGGCCGCCGCCGCGCCGGAAGTGTCCGCCGGCAAGGACGCCCAGAGCGACGCCCTGCGCCGCATCGAACACCTCGCCACCCACGGCGCCTCCGCGCCGGGCGCTGCCGATGCCGCCCGGGCCGCCGAAATGGACGCGCCGATGCCCAGCCGCGCCGTGCTCGAGGCGGTGATCGCCGGTGAGCGCAAGTTCTCCAAGGCCCAGCTTGAATTCAGCATCGCCGAGGCCATGGTGCTCACCGGCTGGGCCCAGACCCCGCTGGAGCTGATGGCGGAAGGCGAGCCGTGGCTGGCCGCCCTGATCCTCAAGAACCAGAGCGAGTCCGCCTGACCCCTGTCGATTGGCCCATGTGAGATGGTGTTGTAGTTGCCAACACGACCAATTGAAGAAGCCGGCCTTTTCGCGCCCGGTGGCCAGGGGAACCCGATGTCCGCACACAGGCTTGAACTGGACGCGGTGGCGTTCCGCTACCGCGGTGGCCATCTTGCCCTGTCCGACCTCACGCTGTCGCTTCGTACCGGCATCGTCGGCCTTTTGGGCCCGAACGGGGCGGGAAAATCGACCTTGATGCGAATCCTCGCGACTCTGTCCAAGCCCAGTTCCGGCACCGTTCGCTGGAATGGGACCGACGTGGCGGCGCATCCCGATCCGATTCGCCGCACGCTGGGCTACCTGCCGCAGGACTTCGGGGTGTACCCGGCGCTGACCGCACGCGAGTTCCTGGCCTACCTGGCCGCCGTGAAGGGCCTGCCGTCCGGCCGGATCGCCGCGCGCGTGGCGCAGTGCCTCGACCAGGTCGGGCTGGCCGAAGCCGCCGACCGGCGCCTGGGCGAGTTCTCCGGCGGCATGCGCCAGCGCGTTGGCATCGCCCAGGCGCTGCTCAACGACCCGGCCCTGCTGATCGTCGACGAGCCCACCGTGGGCCTGGACCCCGAGGAGCGCCGCCGCTTCCGCCACCTGGTCACCGACCTGGCCGCCGACCGCCTGGTCATCCTGTCCACCCACATCGTGTCCGACGTCGAGGCCAGCGCCACCGCGCTGGTGGTGATGGCCAAGGGCAGGCTGCTGCATGCCGGCGCGCCCGAGTCGCTGCTGGCGCAGGCTCAGGGCCAGGTGTGGGAATGGACCGTGCCCTCCGAGCGCGTGCCCGAACTGCGCGAACGCTTCGTCACCAGCCATTCGATCCGGCGCCCGGACGGCGTGCGGCTGCGCATCGTGTCCGACACCCGGCCCTCGCAGGACGCCACGCCCTGCGCGCCCGACCTCGAGGACGCCTACCTGTCGCTGCTCACCCGCGCCGGGGCCCACTGACATGGAAACGCTGCGGCGATTCAACGCGATCGTGCTCGCCGACCTGCGCGAGCGCACGCGCGCGCTGCGCTTCTGGGTGATCCCGGCGGTGATGGCCGCGCTCAGCTGGGCCTGCTTCCCCGCGAGCGACAGCGGCTATGTCGCGGTGTCCATCGACGAGGCGCGCGGGCTGTATTCCAGCGCCTGGTCGGGCCTGTCGCTGGCCCTGGTGTATTCGACCATGCTGGCCTGGCTGGGCTTCTACCTGGTGCGCGGCACCCTGGTGCGCGACTTCGACAGCCGCGTCTGGCAGCTGCTGGTGGCCACGCCGATGACGCGCGCCGGCTACCTGCTGGCCAAGTGGACCAGCCACATGGCGGTGTTCTGCGTGGTGCTGGCCGTGGGCCTGGCCGTGGGCGTGGCGGCGCAGTGGGTGCGCGCCGAGGACCGCAGCTTCGACCTGGTGGAGCTGGTGAAGCCGTCCCTGCTGCTGACGCTGCCGTCGCTGTCGCTCACCGCCTTCTTCGCCATTGCCTTCGACATGGTGCCTTTCCTGCGCCGCACCGCCGGCAACGTGCTGTATTTCTTCGTTTGGGTGCTGATGTTGTCACTGGCGCTGAGCACGCTTGATCCTTCGGGCTCGGCGTGGGCGCGGAACACCTGGATCAGCGACCCCAGCGGCATGTCCCTGGTGCAGCGCCACCTGATGGATGCGCTGCCCACCCTCGCGCCCGGCCTGGACGCCTCCAACATGAACGTCGGCGGGAATCGCATCGAAGGTCCGATGCGGCTGTTTGCCTGGACCCAATGGCAGGTGGGTGCGGCCGACCTCGTGGGTCGCGGGCTGTGGGTGCTGGCGTCGTTGCTCGGCACCGCGCTGCTGGCGCCGTTCCTGGACCTGGCCGCGCGCCATACCTCCGCGGCCAAGGCCACGGCGAACGCGGGGCGGCGCCTGCGCTGGCTCGATGCCGTGCTGCGCCCGATCGAGCGCGGCGGCGCCGGCGTGCTGGTGGCGTCGGAGCTGCGGCTGGTGCTGCGCGGCCGGCCGCTGTGGTGGTGGGCCGCGCTCGCGGTGTGTGCCGTGGTGCAGCTGGCCGCGCCGGTCGAAGCCATGGCCGGCGCGGTGATCGTAGCGTGGATGGCGAGCCTGGACGTGTTCGGCCGCAGCCTGCTGCGCGAGCGCGACACGCGCACGGCGGCCCTGGTGATGACCGCGCCGAAGGCCCACGGGCGCCTGCTCGGCGCGCGCATCGCGGTCGCGTTGGCATTGGCAGTGGGCCCTGCGCTGCCGGCGATGCTGCGGCTGGCGGGGCAAACGCCAGCGATGGCGCTGGCCCTGCTGGGCACGGCCGCCGTCGTGGCACTGTCGGGGCTGGCCCTGGCCGCGCTTTGTCGAAGCCCGCGGCCGTACGAGCTGGCGATGGTGTTCGCGGCCTACCTGGGCGTGCAGGGCGCTGGTCCGCTCGCGTTCCAAGCAACCTCTTCGGCCATCATCCCAACGATCGCCGCCGTTGCCGCGGCTTGCGCGGCCGCACTGGCGCTGGCCTGGCCCTCGTTGAATCGGCAGGGTCAGCAAACGTGGGCGGACCGGCTCCTGGAGCGGTCCTCCAAACCCGAACCGCGCTAGCGAGCGCGCAGCGGTACCTGCACGCGCTTTGTCAGGAGCGTGAACCGCCCCCGTCTGGCGCGCAGGCATTGGCTTAGAATCGGGCACCGGCCCCAAGGAAGCCATCGGCCCCGCCATGTATCTCAAACAGTTCTTCGGTGACGTGGTCAGCCCACATCCCTGCGTCAACTGCAGGGGTGACGAGCTCCTGGCTTTCACCGTGCGAATGGCTTTCCAGCCGATCTTGGACGTGGCCACGCGCAGCGTCTACGCCTACGAGGCCCTGGTGCGCGGCGAGAACGGAGACGGCGCCGGCGAAGTCATCGCCCGGGTGCCGCCGCACCAGCTCTACCGATTCGACCAGACCTGCCGGGTGCTGGCCATCGACACCGCCGCCCGCCTGGGCATGGCCACACGGCTGTCCATCAACTTCGCCCCGAACGCGGTGTACGAGCCCGCCACGTGCATCCGCCTTACGCTCGCGGCGGCCGAACGCTGCGGCTTCGACCCGCGCAAGCTCATCTTCGAAGTCACCGAATCCGAACAGATTCGCGACGTCCCGCACGTGGTTCGCATCATCAAGGATTACCAGAACCGCGGTTTCCTCACCGCGATCGACGACTTCGGTGCGGGCTACGCCGGCCTGAACCTGTTGGCCGAGTTCCAGCCCGACATCGTCAAGCTGGACATGGCCTTGATACGCGGCCTGGACCAGGACCGCGTGCGCCGCTCGATCACCAGCGGCATCGTCGCCACCTGCCGGTCGCTCGGCTGCGAGGTGCTGGCCGAAGGCGTGGAGACGCTGGCCGAATACCGCGTGCTGCGCGAGATGGGCATCACCCGGTTCCAGGGCTATCTGTTTGCGCGGCCGGCGCTCGAGGCACTGCCGGTGATCGACCCCGGCCTGTGGGACACCCTCGAAGCCGGCTGATCCGCACCCCTGAGGCAGGGAACTCCACGGCCCCTGACTTCTGGCCTGTTGCAAAGAGTGTGGTCTTGTTCTACAAGTGTAGTACGACACCTGTAGAAGAGCGGCCATGGCTCCAAGCGACCCAACCTCCGATGACATCGCGCTGAGCGAGCTGCAGCTGGACGTGATGCGCGTGCTCTGGCGCGGCGAAGCCAGCGTGTCCGACGTCGCCGCTGCCCTGGCCGCCGAGCGCGGCCTGGCCCACACCACCGTCGCCACCCTGCTCACCCGTCTGGCCAAACGCGGCGCCGTGGCCCAGCGCCGCGACGGCCGCGTGCTGTACTACCGTGCCCTGGTCACCGAGCCGCAGGTGCGGCGCACGATGGTCGGCGACCTGATCCAGACCCTCTTCCGCGGCGACCCGGGCGCGCTGCTGGCGCACCTGGTCAGCGAAAAGGACGTCGCGCCCGGCGACCTCGAGCGCGTGCGCGCCCTGCTGGCCGGCGCCAAGGCGGACAAGCCGTGAGCGCGCTCGACCTGGGCTTTTCCTTCCTGCTGACGCTGGCCCTGCACGCCACGGTGCTGCTGGGCGCGGTGTGGCTGCTGGAGCGCGCCGGAGCCCTGAAGCATCCTGGCTGGGCCGAGCTGGCCTGGCGCACGGCGCTGTTTGGCGCGCTGCTGTCGGCGTCGCTGGAGTTCGTGCCGCTGCCGGCTGATGTTGCGCCGACGCCGCGCACCGCGATGCACGCATCGGCCGCGCCGCACGCTTTGGCCCGTGCGTCGACACCGGCGGTTGAGGACGCGCCGCCGGCCGTGCCCGCCACCGGCACCGTCGCGGGCACCGCCGGCACGGTCGAAGCGACGCCCGCTTCCGCGCCATCCGCGTGGCCCAGCCCGGACCCGACGACCCGGCCAGCCACCGGATCGCGCGGCCTCGCCGACGGCGAAGTGCCGGATCTCGCGGCGTGGGGGCTGCTCGCCTCGTGGGCTGCCGGACTGCTGTGGGGCGTCGCCCGACTGCTGGCGCAGGTCATCGCCATTCGGCGCCTGGGTCGCGTCGCGAAACAGCACGGTGCCGTCCCGGGCCCCGGCCTGTCCCGCGCCGCGCACTCGCTGGCCGACGAACTCGCCATCGCCCCGCCCACCCTGCGACTGCTGCCGCAGCTGCAAAGCCCGATGGTGCTTCCGGGCGCGAACGTGCTGCTGCCGTCGTGGTCGCAGACGCTGCCGTCGGCCCAGCAGCGCGCGATGCTGGCCCACGAGCTGAGCCATCTCCAGCGCCGCGACCCGGCATGGCGGATCGCGCAGCGCATCGCCGCGCTGCCGCTGTTCTTCCATCCCCTGGCCCGGCACGCGAGCCGCCGCCTGGACGCCCTGGCCGAAGACGCCTGCGACGCGCGCGCCGCGCAGCTGCTCGGCAGCGGCCGCCCGCTGGCCGAATGCCTGGCCACCTGTCTTTCCCACGCCGGCGCTCGCGCCGGTCAACCCGCCCTCGCGGTGGCCATGGCCGGCGATCCCGGCGCCGTGGTCCGACGCGTCAGCAATCTCCTGGAGAACACCGCCATGACCCTGCGTCCGCTTTCCCCCGGCCTGCGCCGAACCGCCCTCGTGCTGGCCATCGTGGCTATCGTCGCCCTGCCGGGCCTGGTCATCACCACCGTGGCTTCCGAAGACTTTGCCGACCGGATCATGAGCCGCATTGACTTCAATGGCGGCCATAACTTCACCTACACCGACAACCGCGGAGCCGTGCACGTGAAGCTGCGCGTCGCCGGCGACGTCCAGTTCAACGAAGGCGAAACCGACGTGGCGCGCCTGGGCAACGGCGCGCGCCTCGAGCTGACCGAGTCGCGCGGTGGGGTAGAGCGGGAGATCGAGGTGTTCGGCAAGGACGGCGTCATCCAGCGCCGCTACCGGCGCGACGGCAAGGAAATCGCGCTCGACGGCGAAGGCCGCCAGTGGCTGGCGCGGACGCTGCCGGCGCTGGTGCGCGAAAGCGGCCTGCAGGCCGAGGCGCGCGGCAAGCGCATCCTCGCCAAGGGCGGCCCCGACGCCCTGCTGGCGGACATGGCCCTGATCAAGGCCGACTATGCGCAGGCCCGCTACCTGGGCGTGCTGTACGCCAATGCCAAGCTCGACGACGCACAGCTGGCGCGCTCGCTCGAACTGGCCAGGTCCATCGACAGCGATTTCGAACTGCGCCAGGCCCTGCAGGCAGCGCTGGCTTCGCAGCCGCTCTCGCCCGTGCACCAGGCCCGCGTGCTTGCCCTGGCCATCGACATCAGCTCGGATTTCGAGCTCGCCGAACTGCTGATCCCGCTGGCCGGCCGGCTGCCCGCGTCGGGCGAGGTGGACGCGGCCTGGCGCGTGGCGTTGGCGTCGATCCGCAGTGACTTCGAACTGCGCCGGGTGCTGGAAGCCATGCTGGGCCAGCGCGGCGTGTCGCCGGCGACGGTGCAGTTGGCGCTGGCATCGGCCGAAGCCATCCGCAGCGACTTCGAGCTGCGCAACGTGCTTGAACGCGCGGCGAAACAAACGCGCGGCAACCCGGCCGTGCTGGCGGCATACCTGTCGCGCACGGGCGAGCTGTCGTCCGACTTCGAGTCGCGCCAGGCGCTGTCGGCCCTCATCAACGCCGGCCCCGTGGACGTAGCGGTGGCGAATGCGGTGCTGGACGCCGTGGCCGCCATCTCCTCGGACTTCGACGCCAGCGAAGTGCTGCGTGACCTCGCCGCGCGCATGCCCGCCGACGAAGCGCTGGTGGATCGCTACCGTGCCGCCGCCCGCGGCCTGGGCGACCACGAGCGCGGCCAGGCCGAGAAGGCGCTGGACCGCTTCGCGATCGCCGGCTGACCGCCGCATGTAGGAGGGCCTTCAGGCCCGATGCCCTTCGCCGGAAAGCATCGGGCCTGAAGGCCCTCCCACAGGGTGTTTACGGTCGGGGCTTCACCTGCAGGTCGTTCGACACGGTGCTGGCGCGGCTGTTGCGGCCGTACATCAGCTCGGCCACGGCCGGCGGCGCGAAGTAGCGGCCGGCGTGCGTGGCCTGGGTGTAGTAGTGCAGGTCATGCGTGCCCGGCGGCAGCTGCTGCGCGTAGAAGCGCACTTCGCTGGCGCCGGTCTGGCGGGTGTCGAACCACCATGATCCCGGGTCGGCCAGGCGCTGCAGGTTTTCCCCAGCCACGCCGCCCAGGCGCACGTCGCGCGTCACCAGGCCGCCGGGCACGGTGTCGGTGATGGCCACGAAGTGGCGCATCGCCGGCACCACCACGGTCAGCGTGGTGCGCAGCCATTCGCCCTCGGTGACGGCGCCGCTGCGCAGCTCGCGCCACTCGCCGCCGCGCATCACCTGGTAGCTGCGCTGCAGCTGCAGGCCGGTGGCCTGGGCCACGGCGTCGCGCTGGTCCAGCACGTAGCTCACCTGCGCGCTGTAGTTCAGGGTGCCGTCGCTGCCGCCTTTGGGCGTGAGCGTGACCTCGGCGGTCGGCGCCAGCGGCGTTTCCCAGCGCGCGGATTCTTCACCGGCCGCCAGCGCCAGCTCGGTGGACTGCAGCCCGGCGGTGACGCCGACGCGCGCGGTGCCGGTCGTGTCGAGCGCCGCACCGGCGGCGCGCAGGGCCAGCAGGCACTGCACGCTGGACTGCGTGTCGAGGCTGCCGGTGCCGCCGGCGTAAAGATCGCTCAGGCCGCGCAGCCACTGCTGGCGCACGCCCAGGTGCTCGGGGCTGCGGTCGAGCGTGAACAGCGTGGCGGTGATCGCGCACTGGTCGCGCAGCGGCGAGCCCATCAGCATGCTTGTGTCGCCGGTGGCTTCGAGGATGCGCCGCGCGCCGCGCTGCCTGCCCGCGTCGCGCAGCTCCTGCAGGCCCTGCGCCGCCAGCGCCGCGTGCTGCGGATTGGCGGCGGCGGCGCGCACCAGTTCGCTGCGGCCGAACCAGCTCATGTGTTCGCGCAGGGGCCACAGCCAGCGAACCACTTCGTCGCCGACGGCCTGTCCGTCGGTGGCCAGCGCACCGGCGGCGATCGCCACGCGCTCGGCTTCCCAGGGGTCCACTTCGTCCTGGCGCGAGAGTTTGGCGAAGTAGCCCAGCTGCTCGCGCAGCGTGTCGCGCCAGGCCAGCGGCACCGCGTGGCCCAGCGAATCGAGCACCTGGAAGCCGCGCAGCGTGTGCGCGGACAGAATCGGGTCAAGCTCGGAGTATTCGCTGTAGCCGCCGACGAAGTAGCGGTAGTGGTCTTCGTCGTCCACGAACGAAGGGGCGTCGCGCAGCGTCGCCGCCACCACCTCGGCCGCATCGGGCCAGGCCGCCGCGCTGTCGGGCGACGCCAGCGCTATCGCGGCGCCCATACCGCGGCTGAGCGTCTGTTCCCAGCAGCGGTGCGGGTAGTCGCGCAGGTCGCGCAGCCAGCCGTCGCGCCAGGGATCGGTGCCCTGCGCCACGGTGACGGCCAGCACGGGGCTCATCGCGCCGCGCGGAACATCCGGGCGCGACAGCGCCAGCGGCCCGTCCTCGAGCCAGCCAGCCTGGGTGATGGAAACAGGTGCGAGGCGCGACTGCACTTCCACCGCGGACGAGAGCGCGTCGGACGTGGTGGCCGTGGAAGCGCGCGCCAGCAGCGCGATGCGGCCCTGGGCATCGGACACCAGTGAAACGCGCTGCGCCAGCGAGGCCTGCGGGGCCACGACGCCCTGCGCCTTCACCTGGCCGTCGGCGCCGGCGCCTTCGGTGTCCACCTGCAGCGTTACGGCCGCGGCACCCTCCGCGTTCACCCGCGCCAGCACGGTGCCGCTGCCCTGGTCGCCCTGGAAGATCCGCGTGGGCAATCCGGCGCGGATCTCCAGCGGCAGCGTGGATTGGAACGTTTCCTCACCCAGGGTGAAGCTGTCGCCGTCGTCGCTCGTCCAGTACACCAGGCGCCAGCGCGTGAGGTTGTCGGGCAGGCGCACGCGCAGCTCGCGGGTTTCTCCCGGCGCGAGCTCTTCGCCGGCGTTCCAGTAGGCGGTCACCGGGAAGCGGCTGCGCACGCGCGCCGCCGGCGGGCCCTCGGCGGACGTGGCCTCGCGCGGCGGCGCGCTGAGGCCGGCAACGACACCACTGTCCACCAGATCAGAGCGCTTGATGCGGCTGCCCGTGACCTCGATGGTGTCCAGGCTCACGGCGTCCTGTTCGTAGCCGCCCGACGAAGCGGCCGCGTAGGCCTGCGGATCCGGCGCCGCCCCACTGTTCTCGCGAATGAAGAGGTTGGGCACGCGGCTCCAGGCGTCGAAGCCGTGCCAGGCGGCGCCGGTCCAGCTTTCGAGCATGCCGATGAAGCGTTGACCGTTCGGATCCATCGCGCCGTGCAGCACCGCCGCCTGCTGGTGCACCGAATCATCCACGATCGCCAGCGTGACCAGGCGGCGGGACTTTGTGCCATTGCCCAGCCTGAGCACCAGGTCCTCGCCGGGAGCGCGCGCGCCCGGGGCGAATGCCACGCTCACCTTGCCGGTGTCCTGGCGCGCCACCGGCACGCGCACCACCGCATTGGGCAGCCTGGCATCGATCGCACCGGTGGACGGCGCCTGCCCGATCGGCCGCAGCAGCACGCGCACCGACACGCCGGGCGCCCATTCGCGCGGCATCGCCACGCGCACCTGGGAGTCCGGGCCCACTTCCTGCACCCAATGCCGCAGCACGTTGTCGTACTCGACCACGAACAGCGCGTTGGCGCGCGGATACGGCTGCAGCAGCCGCAGCACCGCGTCGCCGCCGGCTTCGGGCGTCGCCAGCAGCGTCAGCTCGACCTTGGCCGAGCCGTCGCGGTCGTCGCGCGACCCCTGGCCATAGAAATAGCGGGTCATCACCGACGGCGCGGCGCCGTCGGCCTCCGCCACGAAGCGATACTCGCCAGGCTCGGGCGCGCGGAACGCGCAGGGCGCCACGGCACCGATGGCCAGTTCGCAGCGCGCCAGCACTTCGGCTGCGTCGCCCTCGCCGTCGCGCTCGATGCGCACGCGCACCGTTCCCGCCGCCATCGCCACGCCTTCGGCCGTCACCACCGTGGCCTCGAGCTGCGGATCCTTGTTCGATGGCAGCCACCAGTCTCCGCTGCGCAGGCCCACGTAGCGCGCGTGCGCCGCATATACCGCGGTCGCCACGGGGCTGGCGCTGGAAGCAGCGCCGGGAATCGTCACGAACGTGTTGGCGCGAATCTGGCCGATCGCCACGGCCCGGGATTCGTCGCTTCCGTCGCTGTCGCCGTGCACGAAGCGCGCCGGCAGCTTCCCCGCGAAGCGCGCCTTGCCGCGGCCGTCCAGCACCTCCACGCGCGCGAGCGTGGCCAGCGGATCGATGTCGGATTCCTCGCCGTCAGGGCCCAGGGGACTGGCGAAGGTGAAGCGCGCGAAGGCCGGGTAGAGCTCGCCGAGCGGCGTGGGCTCGAGGAAGGCCGTGGCCTCCACCCGCGCACCCGCCGCACCGCCGCCCGAATAGAAGCCGCCCTCGATGTCCAGCGCGAGTTCATCGCCGGCCCGCACGATCTTGCGGTCGAACGCGCTGCGCACCCAGACGGCCTGGCTGTCGAAGCGCGCCACGTCGAAGCAGGCGCCGCTGGGGCGGTTGCCGCCGCTGCTGTCGTCGGCCCGGGTGATGCAGTACGTCCCGTCCGCCAGGTTGGCCGACAGCGGGCGATCGCCTGCAGCGCCGCCCCAGCCGTCGCGCCGGCCCGACCAGGCATCCATGGCGGAGCGGCTTTCCAGGTTGCGCAGCACCAGCGGCGCTTCGTCGCCGGCCTTGCCCGGCTGCGGGCGCAGGCGATTGCCGTCGCGCTGCCGCGACCACACGCGGAAGTGCACCGTGTCGCCCGGCCGGTAGAGCAGGCGGTCGCTGACGCCGAACACGGCGTCGGTGTCGCTGCCGCCGTAATAAATGTCGGAATCCCACTCTTTTTCCGGGATTCCCTCCACCGGCAGCTGTGACCATGACGACAGCACGGGGATCACCGACTGGCGCCCGGCGTGGCGCACCCGCACCAGGCGGGTTTGCGTCTGCTCGTCGCCCCACGCGTACTGGGCAGTGGGAAGGTAGCCCACGCCGTCGGCGCCGGTGCGGCCGCGCGCGAGCACGGTTTCCTTGCCCTTCGAAGTCACCCGAAGCAGCTCGATGGAGGCGTCGGCGATGGCCGCCGCGCTGTCCCAGTCGCTGGCCCAGACCATCACGCGGCTGGCGTCGGCGGCGGCAATGACGTTGAACGGCGCCACGGCCACGGCGAAGCCAGGCTCCGGGGATGCGCGAACGCCGGCCAGGGTCAGCCCGCCCTGACGGGCGATGCCGCCGCGCGGCGGAGCGGCCTGCCAAGGCTGGACCTGGTTGGTGATGCCGGTGATCGGCAGCCTGCTGTTGCGCAGGTGCGTGCGTCGGCCGGTGGCCAGTTCCGCAAGGTCGGTGGGCGCGGTGAGGTTGCGCACTTCCAGCGCCAGCGCGGCGTCGCTGCCGGGGCGCAGCAGCCGAACGGACGGCGCGGCGCGCACGCTGGCCGGATGGTCGCGGAATACGAGTTCGGGCACTGGGCCTGTCTCCAGCACGCTGCCGTCATCGGCGCGCAGGTCGGCCGGCAATACGATGGGCAGTCGAACACCTGCGGCCTTGGCGGTGAAGCCGACATGGAAACTCGGCCGGCCGTCGCCGCACTCCCAACGGCAACTGACGGAACTGTTCGAAGCGGTCAGGCCGGGCAACCCGGCCGCGATGCGCTCTGCTTCACCCTTGGCCAGGCGGCGCGAGAAGACCAGAGACACTTCGGCATCCGGCGCGCAATCGTCCCGGCCCCACTTGGCGGCTTCCGCCGGCGTCATCGGCATGCGCGACCAGCCGCAGCCCAGGCCCACCAGGCGCAGGGGTTGATTCACCTGCGTGTTGAGCAGGCTTTGCGCCTCGCCGCGCAAGGGGCCGGCGCTGCTGCGCAACCCCTCCCGCGTGGACGCCACCAGCGTGGCGACGGAAGTAGGCCAGCGCTTTGGCTCCAGCTTGAACGTGCTGCCGCCTTCCTCCATGTACATCGAGGCGAGCTTCCGGGCCGTAGGCGCCGCGAGCGTGTAGTCCAGGAGCACGCCATCCACGCGCAGTTCGAGCACCTGCGCCACGTCCTGCGCCGTCACCGGCATCCAGCGGGAAACAACCCACAGCTCGGGCTGGCCGGCGTGCCAGTCGGTTACCTTCAGCTCCAGCTCCGGACGCGACGACACCACGGTGAGCGCCGTGGGCGCGAGCTCGGCGCCCGCCTGCGACCAAAGCCCGCCCGGCACCTGCAGGCGATACGCCGTGGCGGCGCGAATCGGCGCGGCGCTGCCACGCGGCACCTGGCAGACCAGCGTCGTGTCTTGTTCCCAGTACCAGCGGCAGTCCACCCGGGGCGCCAGCGTGATGCCCGCGGTGTCGCTTTCGCCGCGCCAGGTCAGCATGGGCTGGTCGAATTCGATCGCCAGCCGGTCGTCCTCGGTCTCCGCGTCTTCGATGCGCGGGGGTTCCGCCGCGGCTTGGGCAAGTGACGTGGCGGCCAGCAGCAGGGCCGCGGAAAGGCAAAGGCGGTGCGGCATGGCGGGCTTCCCGTGCAGGGGCCGCGCCCCGTCTCACGGTGAGCAAACCATCCGGCGGGCGAAACCGTCAAGCGCGCACCGGGGCCGGTGCGCGCCTGCGTGCCGCATCAGGCGGCGGAAGCGACCTTGGCCGGCGAACGCCACGCGGCCAGCAGCTCGGCTTCCTGCGCCTTGGCCTTGGCGAAGTGCGCTTCCTTGACGTGGCCGTAGCCGCGGATGTGCTCGGGCACCGCGGCGATCTGCGCGGCGAGGTCGACGTTGTTGTCGTCGAGCGTGCCCAGCAGTTCCTCCACCGTCTTGGCGTAGTCGGTGATCAGCTGGCGCTCCATGCGGCGCTCGTCGGTCTTGCCGAACAGGTCGAACGCGCCGCCGCGCAGGAACTTCAGGCGCTTGATCAGCTTGAACGCCGTGAAGATCCACGGCCCGAACTCCTGCTTCAGCAGGTGGCCGTTGGCATCGCGCTTGGACAGCATCGGCGGCGCCAGGTTGAAGTGGATCTTGTAGTCGCCGTCGAACTGCTTCTCGATGCGCTGCATGAACTCGCCCGAGGTGTACAGGCGCGCCACTTCATACTCGTCCTTGTAGGCCATGAGCTTGAAGTAGTAGCGGGCCACGGCTTCGGTGAGCGAGGTGGAACCGGGCGCCTTGCGCGCCTCGGCCTGGCGCACCTTGTCCACCAGGGCGACGTAGCGGCCGGCGTAGGCGCGGTCCTGGTAGTCGGTGAGGAACTTGACGCGGCGCTCGATGGATTCGTCGAGCGTGGTGGACAGCACTTCGTCGTCGAGCGTGGCGGACGCGGCTTCCGCCGGCGCTTCGGCCAGCCCGGCGGCTTCCAGCACGGCCTGCGGGTCGATCGCGGCCAGGCGGCCCCAGGCGAACGCGGTCTTGTTCATTTCGATCGCGGCGCCGTTGAGTTCGATCGCGCGCACGAGGGCTTCGAAGCTGATCGGCACCAGGCCGCGCTGCCAGGCCACGCCCAGCATGAACAGGTTGGTGGCGATGGCGTCGCCCATCAGGGACGTGGCGATCTCGGTGGCGGCGATCTGCAGCGGCTCGCGGCCGCCCATGGCGGTGCGGATGGCGTCGACGATGCCGGCGGCCGGGAACTGCATGTCGGGCATGCGGGTGAACGGGCCCGGCATGGCCTGGTAGTCGTTGATGACCACTTCGGTGCGGTCGGCGCGGATCTTCGACAGCGCCCAGTAGTCGTTCACCACCACCATGTCGCAGCCCAGCACCAGGTCGGCTTCGCCGGCGGCGATGCGCACCGCGTGGATGTCGGCCGGGGTGCGCGCGATGCGCACGTGGGTGGTGACGGCGCCGCCCTTCTGGGCCAGGCCGGTCTGGTCGAGCACGCTGGCGCCCTTGTTCTCCAGGTGCGCGGCCATGCCCAGCAGTGCGCCGATGGTCACCACGCCGGTGCCGCCGACGCCGGTGATCAGGATGTTCCAGGGCTGGTCGAGGTTGCCGCGGATTTCCGGCGCCGGCAGGTTGGCCAGGCGCTCGGCATTGCCCACGCCCTTGCGCTTGCGCAGCCCGCCGCCCTTGATGGTGACGAAGCTCGGGCAGAAGCCCTTCACGCAGCTGTAGTCCTTGTTGCAGTTGCTCTGGTCGATCTCGCGCTTGCGGCCGAACTCGGTTTCCTTGGGCAGGATGGCCACGCAGTTCGATTTCACGCCGCAGTCGCCGCAGCCTTCGCACACCAGCGAGTTGATGGCGATGCGCTTGGCCGGGTCCACGGCCTTGCCGCGCTTGCGGCGGCGGCGCTTCTCGGCCGCGCAGGTCTGGTCGAAGACGATGACGGTGGTGCCGGACACTTCGCGCAGGCGCTTTTGCTGGCTGTCGAGCTCGTCGCGGTCGAAGAACTCCACGCCGGACGGGAAGATCGACCTGTCGCTCCATTTGCCGATGTCGTCGCTGAGTACGACGATGGTCTTGACGCCCTCGCTGCGCACCTGGTGCGCGATGTCGGGCACGGTGAGCGTGCCGTCCACCGGCTGGCCGCCGGTCATGGCCACGGCGTCGTTGTAGAGGATCTTGTAGGTGATGTTCACCTTGGTCGCCACCGACTGGCGGATGGCCAGCGAGCCGGAGTGGAAGTAGGTGCCGTCGCCGAGGTTCTGGAAGACGTGTTTTTCATCGGTGAACGGCGCCTGGCCCGACCACGTCACGCCTTCGCCGCCCATGTGGGTGAAGGTGTCGGTCTTGCGGTCCATCCACGTGACCATGTAGTGGCAGCCGATGCCGCCGAGCGCGCGCGAGCCTTCCGGCACCACGGTGGACGAGTTGTGCGGGCAGCCGGCGCAGTAGTGCGGCACGCGCGGGAAGTTGGCGCGCGGCTGGGCCAGCTCGTGTTCCTTGTCGTGCATCCACTGCAGCACGCCGCGGATGTGCTCGGTGTCGTGGAACTTCTGGATGCGGCGGCCGATGACGCCGGCGATGGTGGCGGGCGTGAGCTCGTTGGTGCTGGGCAGCACCCAGTTTTCCTGCTCGTCGTACTTGCCGATGATGCTGGGGCGATGCTCCCAGTTGTACATGTATTCCTTCATCTGGCGCTCGATGAAGCTGCGCTTCTCCTCGACCACGATGATGTCCTGCAGGCCGCGCGCGAACTCGCGGATGCCCAGCGGCTCCAGCGGCCAGGTCATGCCGACCTTGTAGACGCGGATGCCGATGTCCGCGGCCATCTGGCGGTCGATGCCCAGGTATTCCAGCGCCTGCAGCACGTCCAGGTAGCTCTTGCCGGTGGTGACGATGCCCAGGCGCGCCTTGGGCGAATCGAACACCACCTTGTCGATGTGGTTGGCGCGGGCGAAGGCCTGCGCGGCCTTCACCGCGTACTGGTGCAGGCGCATTTCCTGGTTCAGCGGCGGGTCCGGCCAGCGGATGTTGAGGCCGCCCTGCGGCATGTCGAAATCGCCCGGCAGGATGATGTCGAGCTGGTGCGGGTTGACGTTCACCGACGCCGACGATTCCACCGTTTCGGCGATCGTCTTGAAGCCGATCCAGCGGCCGGTGTATCGGCTCATCGCCCAGCCCAGCAGGCCCATGTCAAGGATGTCCTGCACGCCGGCCGGGTTGAGGATGGGCATCATCGCGCTTTCGAACTCACCCTCGGAGCCGTGCGGCAGGGTGGACGAGCGGCAGGCGTGGTCGTCGGCGGCCAGCGCCAGCACGCCGCCCATGCGCGAGGTGCCGGCGGCGTTGCCGTGCTTGAACACGTCGCCACAGCGGTCCACGCCCGGGCCCTTGCCGTACCACATCGAAAAAACGCCGTCGTACTTGGCGCCCGGGAACAGGTTGGTCTGCTGGCTGCCCCACACCATCGTCGCGCCCAGGTCCTCGTTGAGGCCCGGTGTGAACTCGATGCCCGACGCGGCCAGGTGCTTCTTGGCCTTCCACAGCTCCAGGTCGAAGCCGCCCAGCGGCGAACCGCGGTAGCCCGAGATGAAGCCGGCGGTGTTGGCGCCGGCGGCGCGGTCGCGCATCTGCTGCATCAGCGGCAGGCGCACCAGCGCCTGCACGCCGGACAGGTAGATCCGGCCCTCTTCGCGGGTGTATTTCGACTGCAGGTCGTACTCGCGGTCGAGCGTGGGCGGGGCGGGCAGGGTCGGGACGGACATGGGCGGTTTCCGGGGGCTGGAGCAAAGACTCGGAATTATACCCGGCCCGCCGCCCCCCGCCGGGTGGCCGGGGTGTGAAGCCATCCGTCGGCGTTGCCAAGGGTCAGCCCGGGGGCGTCTTCCCCGCCCTGCCGCGCGACAACTCGATCCAGCCGGGTGGACAGGGTCCGGGGCCGTACACCGCGCCCACGTGCACCAGCCGCACGTGGGGATCCCGCGGGGAAAGCATGTTGCCGGTGTCCAGCCGCTGCTTGAGGCGGATGTCGTAGAAGTCTTCGGGTTGGTAGACCACGTAGTGGCGGGTATCTCTTTCCCACCACAGCATGCCGGGAGTCAGCAGCGAGCACTCGGGGGATTCGAACCTTGTTTCCAGCTCGCCCGTGACCGGGTCCAGGCGGACGACGATTTCCAGCGGGCCATTGATCGTGGTCATGTCGGTGGCTTCATCTTGCCCCGTGGCTGGGGACGTCAGGCCGAACGCACCGGGATGACCAGACGTGTGTCGCCGTCCATGACGATGACCTCCTTCAGGCCTGCCGGGAAGCCACCGCCGTGGAAAGCCACCTCACCCACCAGGTTGGGCCAGCAATAGGGCTCCTTGTCGCGCCCGAATGACAGGACAAAACAGGGCGCGGCGGCTGCACCCGCGGTTGCGGGAACCAGCCGCAGGCCTGCAGTGGACGACCGGTTGGGGTACCTCACCACGCCCTGGATCGAGAGCCCGTCGCCTTGCTGCGTGGCCACCCATGACGGCAGGGTTCTCTCAACGGATTCGCTGGTCTCCATTCGTTGTCCTTTCCGGAAGACGGGCCGCTAGGCAAGCACGGTGCAATGTTCGCACGCCAGGCCCAGCACGCTGTCGCTGAGCGCTTTCCGGAAGGCAGCGGTGTCGAAATCGCGTGGGCGTCGTTTCATTGTGGCGGCGCGTTCTACGGCGCCCAGCGCGCAGGCCTGGAACATCGCGAACTGGGCCTGGGCGTCGAGGTGGCGGATCTTCGGCCACTCCAGCTGCCCCACCGAAATCAGGCTGCGGATGGAGCGGCGATGGCTGACGTAATCCCGGGTTTCGTCGAAATCGAACCCGGCCGGCGCGTCGGTGATCTCAAGGCCAAACAGGTACTTGCCCACCGCTCCCCCCACATCCACCCCGGCTAGGTCCTGCCGCATCCGCTGCTCGATGCTGTTGATGCTCAGCCAGCACACGCCCTTGCTGCGATCGAAGATCCAGCCGTCGGCCGCCGTGTCGGCGAACTTCACGGTCCAGCTGGTGGAAAGTATCAGTTCGAAATCCATGGGGTCTGTCCGGAGCAGGGTTGGCGAAAGCGGGTCAGGCACGCAGCAAGGCATCGAGCCTGGACGCCATGGCGTCCAAGTGCGGCAGCTGGGCGGCGAACAGTTCGGGTTTGCTGTGTACCAGCGAGCAATAGCGCGTTTGCCTCGGCAGCTCGTGCCAGGCGGAGCGGCGATTGGCGAGGTCGAGCAGCGAGACGTCGGGGAACCGTGTGTGGGCGGCGAGTCCAGGCGCCTGCACAAGCGCGGGCGCCAACGAGGCGCTGGCTTCGATGATGGCAAGCAATTCCGGCGCGGCCGCGCGGAACCAGCTGCGGTAGAGCGCCGGGAGATGCTCCTCGGCGGCGGCCACGCATTTGCGGACGATGTCATCGGTGCCGCTGCGCCAGTGATGGGTGTCATGCGGAGCCCGCGGCAGCGACGTATCCCGCGATGACACGACCAGGTCACGGGAGAAGGCATGCGAGACAGTGTAGTGGGCATCAAACCGTCCGCCCGCCTGGAACGGATTGGTCAGGTACGGCCCCTTGGTAAGCTCGGGCGTCAGCAGAACGGCGAATCCGTGGCGATACATGCCGTACCTGCAGAGCGTGTTCTGCGAGTGGAACAGCCCGTCGTCCGCCAGCCGCAGGCACTCCGCACGGCTGCCGCGGGCCTTTGCGTTGAGGGCGTAGCCGGGGTGGGTTTCCCGCACGAGGCCGAGGAAATGAGGTGCCCAAGCCTTCTTTTCTGCGGTGGGTTGCGACGTGCGCATGCAAACAACATCCTGTTTACAGCTCCGGCATCATCGCATGGTGCGCAAGGAAAAATGAGCGCGTCTGATACCCTGCCACCGCGCGGCCCGTCGGCCGCCACCAAAACCGGATGGACGCGGTGGTCTCAATCGGTCAGTGCAACGGTAGTCTGGTTGGCACTGCGAAGGTGAGAATCCAATGGCAAGAATCGGGCGTCCTGGGCTGAGCGAAGCCCAGAAGCAGGAAGTTTGGCGACTGTGGAAGGTAGGTCGCCCGATCCGTGAAATAGGCAATGGCATGGGCCGCACGCCCTCAGCGATCCGGTTCATCCTGGAGGCGAACGGTGGCATCGTGCCGCCGACTCGCCGCCGGTCCGGTCAAAGCCTGACCCTGGCGGAGCGCGAGGAAATTTCCAGGGGCTTGGCGGGCGGTCTTTCCTACCGGGAGATCTCCCGGCGGCTTGATCGGCCCGCGTCAACGATTAGCCGCGAAGTTGGTCGTAACGGTGGGCGGAAGGACTATCGCGCAAACCAGGCGGATGATGTGGCCTGGGACCGTGCCCGGCGGCCCAAGGCCTGCGTGCTGGCGCTGAACGCCGTCCTTCGGCAGTTCGTCGCCAAGCAGCTGGTTCTGGGGTGGTCTCCCCAGCAGATATCGGCGCGGCTTAAGCTACAGTTCCCCGCCGAGGAGTCGCTTCGGGTGTCGCACGAGACGATCTATAGAAGTCTGTTCATACAGGCTCGAGGCGCCTTGAAAAAGGAGCTTTGCTCGCATTTGAGGACGCGTCGGAGAATGCGTCGATCAAAGGAGCTGGTGGTGTTGCCGCGAGGTGGAATCGTCGATGCCGTTTCCATTCGCGAGCGACCTGCGGAGGCTGAAGACAGGGCTGTGCCTGGCCACTGGGAGGGCGACCTGGTCAGCGGCAGCAAGAACTCCCACGTCGCAACGCTGGTCGAGCGCCACACCCGGTTCGTGATGCTGGTGAAAGTCAAAGGCAGGGACACCGAAAGCGTCGTTTCCGCGCTGAGCCGACAAGTTCGTACGCTTCCAAAAGCACTGCGTGGGTCCCTCACTTGGGATCGGGGCACCGAGATGGCAAGCCACAAGAACTTCACCGTCGCTACCGACGTAAACGTCTACTTCTGCGATCCACGCAGCCCTTGGCAACGCGGTTCAAACGAAAACACGAACGGACTACTGCGGCAGTACCTGCCTCATGGAACCGACCTGTCGATTCATTCGCAAGCAGCACTCAACAAGATCGCATTAAGATT
>JANOJQ010000113.1:0-9568 GCA_031418815.1 Lysobacteraceae bacterium | reverse complement strand
CGCAGTGGCGGCGCATCGCCGCGGCGGTCCCAGCAGGCGCTGGCCCCGGCCAAAGTTCAGCGTCCGAAGGGACGCGGCGCGATGGGCCAGGTGGAAAGACGTGCCGCACGCTGGTCAGCCCAACGCGGACAGCGGAAAAATCCAGTGACGGTAGCGCGGTGCAGCAGGCGCAAGCATCGCGCCTCGAACGCACCAACGCTTTTCGATCAGCCGCATCGCGGCTACGCACCGGCGTTGCCGCGCAGCCGGCCATGGCTTCCTGTGAGTTACAAGCGCTCCCAACGAACTGGAAGCCATGCCCGGCTGCGCGGTGACGACGGCGCGGCAAAGCCCCGTGGTACGGCTGCGCGGAAAAGAGAAAGGCCCGCCGAGGCGGGCCTTTCGGGTGCTGCGGAAGCGGTGGATCAGAACGCGACGCGCATGCCCAGGCTCAGGCTGTCGCGGCTCTGCTGGTCGTCGCTGAAACGACCCGAGTAAGCAGCGAACGCGGTGACGTTGTCACCCATCTCGAAGTTCACGCCCAGCTCGGCGCTGATCCAATCCTTCGACGGCGTGAAGCCACCGATGGTGAAGCGGCCCGGCATCGTGTTGGAGCCGGCGTTGACCTGGATCTGGCCGTCCTCGCTTTCCTCGTTCCATGCCAGGCGCGCGAACGGGCGGATGCTGTTGCCGTCCGCACCCATGTTGCCCATCAGCTGGTAGCCGGCGCGGGTGATGAACGAATCACGCTCGAAGTCGGCAAAGTTCATCGAGGTCGCGCGGCCGCTGCCCTCGGTGAAGTTGCCGATCTGCTGGTCCAGCCAGTTCACGTTGGCGAACGGACCGTGCTGGAGGCCTTCCGGCGAACCGAACAGCCAGCCCAGGCCGAACTCCGCGCTCAGCTGGCGGGCGTTGGTGGAGCCTTCCTCGGTGCGGGTGGTCGGGCCCATCGTGATGTAGCGCTCGATGTCGACGCTGGTGGCGCCGCCGCCGATGGCACCGTGCGCGTAGCCGCCGCTGCCGAAGCGCAGCGCGCCGCCCAGCGAAGCGATGACCGCGCGGCTGTCGAGGTTGGCGCTGGCCACGTCGTTGTCGTGGTTGCCCAGCGTGATGGCCACGCCCCAGTAAGCGTTGTCGGCGATGCGGTGGTTGGCGCCCAGGGTGAGCGACATGACGTCGGCTTCGCCACCCAGGATGTTGGTGTCGGCGTTGTCGTCGTAGTCCTGCTGGCCGTACTGCACCGTGGCGTAACCGCGGACGGTGCCGGTGTCGCGGTTGAGCTGGAAGTCGGACATCAGCTCGTCGTTGACCGCGCGGCTGTGGTTCTCGGCGATCTGGATGCCACCTTCGCCCGCGTAGGACACCTGGATGGGCGCGGCGATGGTGGACAGCACCACGTTGGCCAGGATCGCGTGCGCGGCACCGGAAGGGTGCACGCCATCGGCGAACAGGTAGGTCCGGTTGGCGCCCGGCACCACGTACTGGCCCGGGCCGCAGGCGACCGAGGACACGGCGCCACAGGCGGTGCCGGTGATGTTGGTGAAGCCGTACAGGCCGGGGTTGGCGGTGATCTCGGAGATCAGGCCGAAGGTGTTGATCGAGATCAGGCCGGTGCCCAGCGTGGCCAGGCCGGCGCTGAGCGTGCTGTTGTAGACCACGGTGATCTGCGACACGGACGCGGCCGTGGTGGGCGAAGCGCCGAACTGCGGCGTGGCGCCGAGGTTGGGCAGGTTGTACACCACCACGTAGCGCGCGCCGGCGCCCTGCAGGCGGGCGATCTGCTGCACGTACGAGGTGGCGGCGGCCGCGGTGTTGGCCTGCGCGGTGGCCGGGGTGCCGAGCGCGACGAAGATGTCGTTGGCGCCGCCCCAGATGCTGTACAGCGCATTCGGGTCGGCACGGCCGCCGTTGAGCGCCAGGTACTGCGTCACTTGGGTCGGGATGTTCGGCACCGGGTTGAGGCAGGGCGCGGGCGCCGCACGGACGCAGGCACCGCCCCAGGCGAAGTTCGGGCCGCCGAGCAGCGACGGGCCGCTGGGCAGGCCGAAGGCCGCCGCGATGAGCTCCGCCGCGACCGGGTCGGGGTTGGTGGTGAAGCTGTTGCCGGGCGTCAGGCCCTGGGCGCGGGCGATGTTGCCGGAATCACTGAGGCTGTCGCCGAACACGACGAAGCTGCTGAACTGCTGCGCCTGGGCGGCACCGGCGCAGCCAAGCGCCAGGGCAACGGCGCCGGCCAAACGATGGAAACGGGGCATGGGGAAACTCCTGTCGGTGCGATGGGTTTTTATAATTGACCGCGAGCCCAGGGTCTCCTGCGGCAGCACCGTGCGGGTTCGCCGGTGCTGCTCCCTCCCCTTGAGCCGTTGCCGCGCCGCCGGCAGGGCCGACGACGTCACGCCACCTTAATCCAAAGCCCGATTCCGTACCACTAGGTATCCTCAGGGCCGGACGCGGGCGCCCCGCAGGCGGGGCTTGCCGCCGGCCACTTCGGTCCAGGCCAGCCAGGCCGCGCCGTCGCGGACCTGCATGCGCGGGAAGCCCGTGCCCCGGCCGCGGCCTTCCACCGCGGCCACCTGGATCCGGAACTGCTCGGTGGCCAGGGCCGGGTCGAACCGGGCGACCCAGAGCGACTGCCGGCCAGCGGTTTCCTGCATCCAGCTCATCCAGACGCCGGTGGCGTCGGCAGCCAGGTCCACGCGGCCCAGTTGGGCCTCGCCCACGGCCACCTGGCGCATCGGCCCGAAGCGGGCACCGCCGTCGGTGGACGCCGCCAGCCGCACCGAGGGCGCACTGCCCGCGCCGGTGTACCAGCCCACCCAGGCACGCTGGCCGCGGGCGGCGATGGCCGGGCCGTTCACCGGGCAGGCGGGCATGAACCAACGGTCGGCGTGCACCGTGGCTGGCGCCGTCCAGGCCTTGCCGTCGTATCGGGTCACCTTGATGTCGCGGATCTCGCCGGGCTCGCGGTCGCGGTAGGCCACCAGGGCACCGCCCTCGACCACCGCCGTGTCGGTCTGGCAGCAGTCGCAGGTCATGGCGTCGATCTCATGCTCGGCGCGCTTCACGCCGGCCGCCCCGAAGGTGGCGGCGCGCATCGTCATGGCCCCCGCCCCACCGTGGTCGGCGTGGTCGTGGCCACCGGCGGTCTTGCGGCCGTCCAGCCAAACAATGCCCAGCTCGTCGCGCGACTGGGCCCACAGGCTGGCGAAGCCATGTTCGGTCGGCGTGCCGTCGTCATTCACGGCCTCGGCCGGCCGCCAGCGCTGGTCGCCGTCGCGCGACACGTGCAGGCGCACGTCGTAGGCGTAGGTCGCCTCGCCGTTCTTCACCAGCGTGTGCGCCCAAAGGCTGCCGTCGGGCAGGGCCTGCAGGGCCGGGAAATCGGCCCAGTTCACGAACCAGTCGCTGCCCTGCGCGATAACCCTTGGCGCGGACCACGCGCCGCCCTTGGCGGCGTGGCGCGCGAACACCAGGCGGTGGCCGCCCGCGGGCACGCGCTCGATCCAGCTCAGCAGAAGGTCGCCCCCCGGCGCCAGCGACAGGTTGGCCTGGGACGCTCCGGCGGGCGCCGGCAACGTCCAGCGTTCAACCGTGGCGGCACCGACGACGGCGGGCGCGAGGGCGAGGGCGAGGGTGAGGCAGAGCAGCAGTCTTTTCATATCGACAAACTAACCTGTGCCGGGGCCGGCGTCATCGTCGTCGTGCCTACCGTGCCGGTAGCCGAGGCGCGCATGCAGGGCTTCGCGCCGCGCGCGGAAATGTCGGGCTTCCCAGGCCACCAGCCGCCACCCGAGGTCCACCAGCAGCGCCAGCGCCAGCCCGGCGACGATGCCGCCCACCACCAGGGCGCTGATGCTGGCACCCCAGCGCGTGGCGCCGTCGCCGTCGCCCACCGCGGCGATCAGCCACGTGCCCAGCGAATGGGTGCCGTAGTAGATCGGCCCCAGCGTGAGCGGATTGGTGACCATCTGCAGCGCCACCATCACGGTGAGGTTGCCGCGCACCAGCACGGCCAGGGCCAGGCCGATGGCCACCTGCAGTCCGTACACCGGCATCAGCGCCAGCACCGAGCCCGCATACAGCGACGCCATCACGTTCGGCCGCTTGAACGACCACAGGTAGGGCCGACGGCGTGCGGCATCGGCGAACCACTTGATGACCGGGTAGCGCGCCACGTTCGCCCGCCGCGGCAGCGGCCGCAGCCAGCGGCGCAGGCGCCGGCGGCGCGCCAGCCAGCGCCGGTGCAAGGGGTGGGAACGGACGGGCATCGGTGCGGCGTCGGGGGCGCGCTCAGGCCACGCGGCGGCCGCGGCGCTTGGCCAGGCACACCAGCAGCAGGGAAATGGCGGCCGGCGTCATGCCGGGGATGCGCTGGGCCTGGCCGATGGTCTCCGGCCGCACCTGGCCCAGCTTGGCCTGCAGTTCGGCCGACAGCCCGGGGATGCCCGCATAGTCGAAACCGTCGGGAATGCGGCTCTCTTCGTTGCGGCGGCTGCGCTCGATGTCCTCGTGCTGGCGCACCAGGTAGCCCGAATACTTCATGCCGATCTCGACCTGCTCGGCCACCGCCGCGTCGTCCACGCCGGGGCCCACGCTGGGCAGCTGCATCAGGGTGGCGTAGTCCAGCTCGGGGCGCTTCATCAGGTCCAGCGCCGTGGACTCGCGGCTGAGCACCACGCCGGTGCGCTGCGCCAGCTCGCTGGCGATGGCGCCGCCGGGAGCGGCCCACAGCGCCTGCAGCCGGCCGCGCTCGCGCTCCACGGCTTCGGCCTTGCGGGCGAAGGCCTGCCAGCGGGCGTCGTCCACCACGCCCAGTTCGCGGCCGATTGCGGTCAGGCGCGCATCGGCATTGTCCTCGCGCAGCTGCAGCCGGTATTCGGCGCGGCTGGTGAACATGCGGTAGGGCTCGGTGGTGCCGTGCGTCACCAGGTCGTCCACCAGCACGCCCAGGTAGGCCTGGTCGCGGCGCGGCGACCAGGCCTCGCGCTGCTGCACGTGGCGCGCGGCGTTCAGGCCCGCCAGCAGGCCCTGCGCCGCGGCCTCTTCGTAGCCGGTGGTGCCGTTGATCTGGCCGGCGAAGAACAGCCCGGCGACCCCTTTGGTTTCCAGCGACGCCTTCAGCCCGCGCGGGTCGAAGTAGTCGTATTCGATCGCGTAGCCCGGCCGCGTGATGTGCGCGTTCTCGAAGCCCTTGATCGAACGCACCAGGTCCACCTGCACTTCGTAGGGCAGCGAGGTGGAGATGCCGTTGGGGTAGACCTCGTGGGTGTCCAGGCCCTCGGGCTCGACGAACACCTGGTGCGAGGCCTTGCCGGCGAAGCGCACCACCTTGTCCTCGATGCTGGGGCAGTAGCGCGGACCCACGCCCTCGATCACGCCCGAATACATCGGCGAGCGGTCCAGGCCGCCGCGGATGATCTCGTGCGTGCGCTCGCTGGTGTGGGTGATCCAGCACGAGACCTGGCGCGGGTGGTCGGCCGCGCTGCCCAGGAACGAAAACACCGGCACCGGCACGTCACCCGGCTGTTCCACCAGGCCTGAGTAGTCGATGCTGCGGCCATCGATGCGCGGCGGCGTGCCGGTCTTGAGCCGGTCCACCGCGAACGAGCGCTCGCGCAGGCGCTGGGCCAGCGTGGTGGCGGGCGGGTCGCCGGCGCGGCCGCCGGGATAGTTCACCAGGCCGACGTGGATGCGGCCGGCCAGGAAGGTGCCGGCGGTGAGCACCACCGCGCGCGCATCGAAGCGCAGGCCGCTTTGGGTGATGACGCCAGTGACGCGGTCGCCTTCGATCACCAGGTCGTCCACGGCCTGCTGGAACAGCTCCAGGTTGGGCTGGTTCTCGACGATGGCGCGGATGGCGGCCTTGTAAAGCACGCGGTCGGCCTGCGCGCGCGTGGCGCGCACGGCGGGGCCCTTGCTGCCGTTGAGCGTGCGCCACTGGATGCCGGCGCGGTCGGCGGCACGGGCCATGGCGCCGCCCAGCGCATCGATCTCGCGCACCAGGTGGCCCTTGCCGATGCCGCCGATGGCCGGGTTGCAGCTCATCTGCCCGACCGTCTCGATGCTGTGGGTCAGCATCAGCGTGCGGGCGCCCGCACGCGCGGCAGCCAGCGCGGCTTCGGTGCCGGCGTGGCCGCCGCCGATCACGATGACGTCGTAGCTTGGCATCGGTTTCTTCTTGGTCGGGACGCGCCCGGGGTCGGCAGATTATCCCGCGCCAGCGGGCCGGTGTCCGCAGGTCGCTGGTGTTGGCATGTTTCCTGCTTAGACAAAAAGGCACCTACCGCGGCCAACGCCGGGGGGCGTTGACCAGACTGAACAGGGGCTGGTCAGGCGCGCGGTAGGGACGCCAGGGTCGGGAACTCCCGGGGGGGAGTTCCCGACCCTTTTTTTGCGCGTTTTTCGGGTGGCCGCGCTGTCGCGGCAGGATTAAAAGTCGGCGCCCGGCGGGTCTTTGGGAACAGGGGGTATCCGGGGGACCTGGTGCCGGGCGCCGAACAGGCGATGCGGGGGCATTCGCAGCGTCACAAAACGACGCTTTGGGTCAATCGACGGTCGAAGGATGGACCGCCTGACGCAGTGACGCAACGACCAGGCCCTATCGTTCCTCGCCCACGCCGTCGTTCTGTGACGAAGATCGCACTTCGCGTGGCTCCGGCTGTTCGTAGCGCGGCGCCTCACGCGGCTCCGGCGTGCGCTCATAGCGGTCACGGAAATCCGGGCGCGGCACCGGGCGCACGCGGTCGTTGCGTTCGGCGCCTGGCTCGGCGACCACCCCGCCCGATCCCGGGCCCAACTGGCCCGGGCCGGTGCCGTCGCCCACGCCGGGGCGCGGCTGCGGCATCGGGGCACTTTCACCGCCGTTGTCGTCGATCACGCCCGGCTCGCGGAGGCCGGGGCGTGGCCGACCGGTGTAGTCCTGGCCCGGCGGACGGCCGTTGCCGAGATCGCCCGGCGCCAACACGCCCGGCGGCAGGCTGTTATCGGGACCAGGGCGGCGCGGGTGGCGCCAGTAGTCGCGATGGTCGTACCACGGGTTCCATTGGTTGCCGTACCAGCCCCAGTTGCCGTAGCTCCAATGGCTGCCGAAAGACAGGCTCCAGCCCGAATAAGGCCGGCGGTAGTAGCTGCTCCAGTACGGCGAGCAGCTGTAGTACGCGCCGCAGGAATAGCGGTCCAGGCTCCAGAACGGCGAGTAGGAATAGCTGTCGTAGTAGCGGTAGTCGACGTCCTCGGGACCCTGGTAGTAGTCGCCGTAGCCGTCTTCGGCCGGATAGTAGTAGCCACCGTCGCTGTAGTAGCCCTGACGGTAATAACCCTCGTTCATGGTGACGCAGCCCGACAGGCCGAGCAGCATCAGTGAGGCAAGCAGGACAAGACGGCGCGACATGGACGATCCCCCGTTGGACCCCTCGGAGTCTCGGCGTCTTGCGGTGAATCCGTGCTTAACCCGGGCGGAACGGCGCTGCGTGCTAAGGTTCGCGCCCTTCCCAAGCCACGCCGGGTCGCCATGTCGCTGCACCAAGCCTCGGGACGCTGGAAGCTGGGCCTGCTGCTGGCCCTGGTCACCGCCGCCTGCTGGGCCACGCTGCCGGTGGCGCTGAAGATCACCCTGGAACAGGTCGATCCCTACACGCTCACCTGGTTCCGCTTCGTGCTGGCCACCGGCGTGATGCTGGCCTGGCTGGCCGCGCGCCGCGGCCTGGGCGGCTTCGCCCAGTTGGACCGCAAGCGCTGGTGGCTGCTGCTGCTGGCCGCGCTGTGCCTGATCGGCAACTACGTCTTCTACCTGCTGGGCGTGCAGCAGACCACGCCCGCCAACGCCCAGCTGCTGATCCAGCTGGCGCCGCTGCTGATGGCGCTGGGCGGCATCTTCGTATTCCGCGAGCGCTTCAACGGCTGGCAGTGGGCCGGGCTGGCGATCATCACCGCCGGCCTGGCGCTGTTCTTCCGCGACCAGCTGGACGTGGGCGCGAAGGGCTACCTGGCCGGTTCGGCCCTGGTGATCGTCGCGGCGGTGGTGTGGGCGGCGTACGCGCTGCTGCAGAAACAGCTGCTGGTCCGGCTGTCGTCGCCGGCGATCCTGCTTTTCATCTTCGCCGTGGCCAGCGCGGTGATGCTGCCGTTAGCAACGCCCTCGGCGCTGCTGCAGCTCGACGGCCTGCACTGGGGCCTGCTGCTCTACTGCGCGCTCAACACCCTGGTGGCCTACGGCGCCTTTGCCGAAGCATTGGCGCACTGGGAGGCGTCCCGCGTATCGGCCATCCTGGCCACCACGCCGCTGCTGTGCCTGGCCACGGTGGCCGCGGTGCACGCCCTCTGGCCGGCGAGCATCGAGTCCGAACAGGTCACCGCGCTCGGCTACGCCGGCGCGGCCCTGGTGGTGCTGGGCTCGGCGGTCACCAGCCTGATGGGCAAGCGCCAGGCGGGGTGACGGCTCAGCGCCCCTGGGGCAGCCTGCAGCAGCGGCCGTAGGCCACGCCGATGTTCGACGCGCCCGCATTCTCGTTGCGGAAGGCGCAGAAGTGGGTGTTGCTGATCGGGAATGACCGGCTCGACACGACCCGGCCGTCGAAGGTCGACATGGTGCAGCCACCGCTAATGATGGTGTAACCGGCCGCGCAGGCCGCAGAAGAACCCGTGCCGGTGGAGTTCGCATTCACGGTGATGTTGGCCGAGGTCGTCTCCACGCAGTCCAGCGCGCCAAGCGCAGGGTTGATGAAGTACCCCACCATGTCCGCCACCAGATGCGTCTGGGCAAACGAGAAGACGCTGAGTTCGTTGGTCGACGCGCCCTGGTCGAGCTTGACCACGGTGTAGTTGCCGACAATGCTGCCGGCCGTGTAGTTCACCGTGGCCGCCAGCGGCTGGGTGCCCAGGAACGGGAATGCCGTGATGAAGCCGGCGCCATTGGGCGTAACCACGGTGAAATTGATGGCGGCGGCCGCGAACGAACCGGCCGCGCCGGCGCCACCGCAGTTGCTGGCATCACCGCCCTGGAACGAGTAATCGGATACCGCGGTGACGTCGAAGCTGCGCACGGTGTTGGCGGCGATCTGGCCCCCGGCCAGGCGCGTGTCGACGATGCGGCAGGGCGTGATCGGCACGAAGACCAGGTCGGTGGTGGTCTCACCCAGCGTCTGAGTGCCATCGCCATCGCCACCGACCGCCGCGGCCATCGGCTGCTGGCCCAGCAGCAGCTTGTTCATGCTGTTGAAGTCCGGCGCCGAAGCCGCGGCGCTGAGCTCTTCCATGCTGGCTTCGGCAAAGGCGGGCGCCATCTCGCGGGCCCAGACCTTGGCGTCCATCCTGTAGGTCTGGCCGACATGGCCGCCCCATTTCCGGACGATTTCCTGGCCCAGTCGCGCGCGTTGGGCGTCGACGGGAGAGGCCGCCTGTGCGGCGCCCAGGAGCGCGCTGAAAACCAGGACGGACGAGAACAGACGGCTTTTGCTTGCCATGACAGATGTCTCCGGATGCAGGGAATGTAAAGTGCGGGCGGCCCTGGGCTCAATCGGGCCAGCAAGCCTGATAACGCGCAAACGCCCTACCGCCGGTCAGGCCGGAAGCCAGTGCCGCGACCGCGCCG
>JANOJQ010000112.1:0-11401 GCA_031418815.1 Lysobacteraceae bacterium | reverse complement strand
GTGTCGGCGGCGCCAGTCCCGGGCTTGGGAGAAAAAGCCAAAAAAGAGAGGGCCCCTTGTGGGGGCCCTCTCTCTTTTTGGCTGGGGGACTAGGATTCGAACCTAGATAGGCAGAGTCAGAGTCTGCAGTCCTACCGTTAGACGATCCCCCAATACGGGGTCGCCGCCAGGGCTTGAAGCGATTAGCGCTTCGAGAACTGGGTGGCGCGGCGAGCCTTGTGCAGGCCAACCTTTTTACGCTCGACTTCGCGGGCGTCGCGAGTCATCAGGCCGGCCTTGCGCAGGTCGGGCTTGAGCGCGTCGTTGTATTCGACCAGCGCGCGGGCGATGCCCAGGCGGATGGCGCCGGCCTGGCCGGTGATGCCGCCGCCGGCAACCGTCACCGTGATGTCGAACTTCTCGCCCATCTGGCTGACGACGAGCGGCTGGCGCACGATCATGCGCGAGGTCTCGCGGCCGAAGAACTCGTCGACCGGACGGCCGTTGACGACGATCTTGCCGCTGCCCGAACGCAGGAACACGCGGGCGGTGGAGGACTTGCGACGGCCGGTGCCGTAATTCTGCTGGATAGCCATGTCTGTGCCTTAAGCCTTGAAGTCCAGAGCCTGCGGCTGCTGGGCAGAATGCGGATGCTCCGAGCCCTTGTAGACCTTGAGCTTGCGGTACATGGCGCGGCCGAGCGGGTTCTTCGGGAGCATGCCCTTGACGCCGATCTCGATCACGCGCTCCGGGTGCGCGCCCAGCACCTGGCCCAGCGACTGGGTCTTCAGGTTGCCGACGTAGCCGGTGAAGCGGTGGTACTTCTTGTCCTGCATCTTGTTGCCGGTGACGTGGATCTTCTCGGCGTTGATCACGACGAGGTAGTCACCCGTATCAACGTGCGGGGTGTAATCCGGCTTGTGCTTGCCGCGCAGGCGAAGCGCGAGTTCCGAGCACAGGCGGCCCAGGGTTTTGCCGCTGGCATCGACCACGTACCAGTCTTGCTTGACGGTCTGGGCGTTGGCGCTGACGGTCATGGTCTTCATGACGGCTCCAAAATATAGAAATCGGGGTGGAAAGAGACGGAATGATAGCGGCCCTTTCCGGCTCGCGCAAGCCCGGATGAGCCCCGTGCTAGCATCCGGCCATGCCTGCCTTGCCCGACCCGGCCCCTCGCGCCGCGCCAAGAGCGCCTGCCGACGCAGGCCTGGTAGCCCTCGCCGACCGCTGCGTGCAGTGCGGTCTTTGCCTGCCGCATTGTCCCACGTATCGGCTGGACCAGACCGAGGCCGAGTCCCCGCGCGGGCGCATTGCGTACATCAAAGCGGTCGCACAGGGACGCCTCGCGCCAACCCCGGCCGGCGACGCCCATCTCGACCATTGCCTGGGCTGCCGCCGCTGCGAGCCCGTCTGCCCGGCGGGCGTGCCCTATGGCGAACTGCTGCTGGGAGCGCGCGCCGCGCAGGCCGCGCGACATCCACCGCCGGCCCGCCTGCGCATGGCGGGTTGGCTGCTGGCGCGGCCGCCCCTGCTGGGCCAGGTGCTGGATCTGCAGCGACTCGTCGGCGCTTGGCTGCCGGCCTCGCTGCGCCCCGACCTGCCGCCTGCACCTGCGCCGGTGCCGCTGCCGGCGAACCCGCCGCAGGCGGTCGAAAGCGTGGCCGTTTTCGTCGGCTGCGTGGCCGACCGCCATGAGTCGGGGACCCGCGCCGCGCTGGCCAGGCTGCTCGGCGCCGCGGGCATGGCCATGGACCTTCCCGAAGGCCAGGGTTGTTGCGGCGCGGCCGCCGCCCATGCCGGCGACACCGTCACCGCGGCCCGGCTGGCCGCCGCCAATCGCTTGGCGTTCGAAGGCCGGGCGCGCGTGCTGTGCCTGGCCAGCGGCTGCCAGGACAGCCTGGCGCGCAGCCTTGCCGGCCAGGCGCCGGTCGAGGATGCCCTCACCCGCCTGGACGCACTGGGCGATGCGCTGCGGTTCCGGCCCACGGCCCGCCGGGTCGCCCTGCACCTGCCCTGCACCCAGCGCAGCGTGGTGCGCAGCGAGGCCGCGCTGCGCCGGCTGCTGGCCCGCATCCCCGGCCTGGACCTGGTGGAACTGCCCGACACCGGCTGCTGCGGCGCCGCCGGCCTGCACCAACTCGCCGAGCCCGCCCGCGCCGACGCCCTGCGCGCGCCGCTGCTGCAGGCCCTCGCCGCCAGCGGCGCCAGTGAACTGCTGTCGGCCAACATTGGCTGCCGGCTTCACCTGGCTACTGGCACGATACTGCCGGTACACCATCCCATCGACTTCCTGGCCGAGCACCTGGCATGACCCCGACCCGCCACTTCAGCCCCCTGGATCGCCTCCTGATCGAAGCCCAGCACGCCCTGGGCACCAGCCTGGGCCGCGCCCGCGCCGAGCGCCCGAACCCGGCCGGCACCGTGCCCGACCTTCAGCTGGACGAACCCGACCGCCGGCATGCCGCCGGCCTGATGCGCATCAACCACACCGGCGAGGTCTGTGCGCAAGCGCTTTATGTCGGCCAGGCCGCGGTGGCGCGCGACGAGGCGACGCGCGCCCAGCTCGAACACGCGGCGCAGGAAGAAACCGACCACCTGGCCTGGTGCGCCGACCGGCTCGAAGAGCTGCACAGCCGCCCCAGCCTGTTCAACCCACTGTTCTACGCCGGCAGCTACGCCATCGGCCTGGCCGCGGGACTGCGCGGCGACGGCTGGAACCTGGGCTTCGTCGTCGAGACCGAGCGCCAGGTCGAAGCCCACCTGGACGAGCACCTGGCCCACCTGCCGCCCGGCGACGAGCGCAGCCGGGCGATCCTTCGCACGATGAAGGCCGACGAGGCCCGCCACGCCGACCAGGCGCTGGAAGCCGGCGCACGCCTGCTGCCCGAGCCCATCCCGCGCCTGATGGCCCTGAGCTCTCGCGTCATGAAGGCCCTCGCGTACCGGGCCTGAAGTGTTTCAGGCGGGCGCTGTGAGCTTGAGGCCGATGATGCCGGCCAGGATCAGGGCGATGCAGGCCAGCCGCGGCCAGGCCGCCGATTCGCCGAACAGCGCGATGCCCAGGATGGCCGTGCCGACCGCACCGATGCCGACCCAGACCGCATAGCCGGTGCCGATCGGGATCTCCTTGAGGGCCTGCGCCAGGCACCAGAAGCCCACCGCCATCGCCAGGACGGTCACCGTGCTGGCCAGCGGCCGGGTGAATCCCTCGCTGTACTTCAGGCCGATGGCCCAGACGATTTCGAGCACGCCGGCGATTGCCAGGTAGATCCAGGCCATGTCCCCTCCCGCGAGGGTGTTCAGTCGATCAGGTTGCGGGCGCCGTACAGTTCCTCGATCTCGCGGCGCAGCTGCATTTCAATGCGCTGGCGGTCCTTGAAGCCGAGGTTCTTGGCCTTTTCCTCGAACAGATAGGTGTCGAGGTCGAAGTCCTTGAGGTGCATCTTCGTGTGGAACAGGTTTTCCTGGTAGATGTTCACGTCCATCATCTCGTAGCGCTGCTTGATGGGCTTGGACAGGAATTCCTGGATCGAGTTGATGCGGTGGTCGATGTAGTGCTTCTTGCCCTTCACGTCGCGGGTGAAGCCGCGCACGCGGTAGTCCGTCACCACGATGTCGGACTCGAAGCTCTCGATCAGGTAGTTCAGGGCCTTCAGCGGCGAAATGACGCCGCAGGTCGCCACGTCGATGTCGGCGCGGAAGGTGGCGATGCCATTGTGCGGGTGGGTTTCGGGATAGGTGTGCACGGTGATGTGCGACTTGTCCAGGTGCGCCACCACGGCGTCGGAGATCAGCTCCTTGCCGGCCGCCTTCTTGTCGATCACGGGCTCTTCGGAGATCAGGATCGTCACCGAGGCACCCTGCGGGTCGTAGTCCTGGCGGGCCACGTTGAGGATGTTGGCGCCGATGATCTCGGCCACGTCGGTCAGGATCTGGGTCAGGCGGTCGGCGTTGTATTCCTCATCGATGTACTCGATGTAGCGCTGGCGCTGCTCTTCCGACACCGCGTAGCAGACGTCGTAGATGTTGAAGCTCAGGGCCTTGGTCAGGTTGTTGAAACCCTGGAGCCTCAGGCGAGGAAGCGGCTTGACCACGGTGGCGTTCCTGCTTGGGGAGGGAGGTGCGGCGGGGCCGGCATTATCGGGTAAACCGCCCTCCGGGGGAACCGACCCGGTCACGGATGCCGGCGCCGGCCGTCGCCGGCATTGCCCGGGGCCGCCCGGACGCCTAAGCTGAATGTTGATCACCGCCGCCCCGCGGCAGCCGCAACAGCGGAGAAAAGGAGTTTGTCGATGCCTGTCCAGCCCCACAAGGCGGTCAACAGCCCGCTGGCGCCCGATGCCGCGGTCATGACCCGCTTCCTCGACCACTGCCACCGCCGGCGCTATCCCACGCGCACCGACGTGTTCCGTCCCGGCGCCCCCGCCACCTCGCTTTACTACGTCATCAGCGGCTCGCTGAGCGTGGTCAGCGAAGAGTCCGACGGCCGCGAGCTGGTGCTGGGCTACATCAACGCCGGCGAGTTCATCGGCGAAATGGGCCTGTTCTTCGCCGCCGACCAGCGCGCGGTGGTGGTGCGCACCCGCACCGCCTGCGAGCTGGCCGAGATCAACTACGAACGCCTGCACCAGCTCTTCGCCGGCCCGCTGGTGGCCGAGTGCCCGCGCATCCTCTATGCCATCGGCCTGCAGCTTTCCAAGCGCCTGCTCGACACCAGCCGCAAGGCCAGCCGCCTGGCCTTCATGGACGTGAGCGGCCGCATCATCCGCACCCTGACCGACCTGTGCCAGGAACCCGACGCGCTGTCGCATCCGCAGGGCACCCAGATCCGGGTGTCGCGCCAGGAGCTGGCGCGCATCGTCGGCTGCTCGCGCGAGATGGCCGGCCGCGTGCTCAAGCAGCTGCAGGAACAGGGCCTGCTGCACGCCCGCGGCAAGACCATCGTGGTCTTCGGCACCCGCTGAGCCATGGGCACGGCCTCGACGCCCGGTCGCGAGAGCCTGCTCGTGCGGCCGGCGTCGGCGCAGGACGCCGCCGGGGTGGCGATGCTGCTGGGCGTGCTGGGCTACCCCTGCACCCGCGATGAGGCGGCCACCCGCCTGCTGGCCCTTCAGGACGAACCCGACCAGCAGATCCTGGTCGCCGATCGCCACGGCGAACTCGCCGGGCTGCTGGCGCTTGACCTGATGTACTACCTGCCGCTGGGCGCGCGCACCTGCCGCATCACCGCGCTGGCGGTGTCGGCCAAGGAACAGCGCCGCGGCGTCGGCCGCATGCTGCTGCGCGAGGCCGAGATGCGAGCCCGCCAGGCGGGCGCGGCCCGCATCGAACTCACATCGGCCAGCCATCGCCACGAGGCGCACGCGTTCTACCGCGCCTGCGGCTTCGACGAAAGCGCGCTGCGCTTCCTGAAACGCCTCGGCGACGCCTGAGCAACGCCCGTCTGTAGCCGGGCCTTCAGAGGATGGTTTCGAAGGCGCCCCGCAGGCGCTTGTTGACGCGCGCCAGGCTGCGCGGGTCGGGGCGCACCAGCACCGGGCAGGCGGTTTCGCACAGCAGCGGCAGGTCGCGGGCGCTGTCGCTGTAGACGGCGGCGAACGGCGGGTGGATGCCCTCGCGCGCCAGCGCTGCGATCTTGCGTGGGCCCACGGTGTGTTCGTGGCCTATCCAGCCGCCGAAGGCCTCGCGCACGGTCGAACCCACCACCGGTACGTCGGGCTGGCCGAGCGCACGCCACAATTCGCGCGCCAGCGATGCCTCTGCGCCGGTGACGATCACCACCGGCTGGCCGGCGTCCAGGTGCGCGCGCAGGCGGAGCACTGCCGGAAGGATCAGCAGCTCGTCGCGCCGGTGGGCGCAGTCGCGCAGGAAGTCCTCGCGCGCCTCGGCCAGCGCTTCCTGCGTGCGGCCCACCGTGGCCAGCCAGGTGTAGAAGCTGGCCGGCAGCCAGGCACTTCGCCACCACGCGAAGCCCGGCGCCAGGAACGGGAAGCTGAGCCCCGCGGCGAGCCGGCGCAGCGGGTCGCGGCGCAGCTGGATGCGCAGCCAGGCCGCGGCGCAGTCGCCGCGCACCAGGGTGCCGTCGAAATCGAACAGGACGGTGGCGGCCGGGTTCGCCATGGGCTCAGGCGAACAGCCGCGCCAGCTCGGCGCCGGGGTCGGGCGCGCGCATGAAGGTTTCACCCACCAGGAAGGCATGGATGCCGTTCGTGCGCATCAGCGCCACGTCGTCACGGGTGGTGATGCCGCTCTCGGTGACCAGCAGGCGGTCGGTTGGCACGGCCGCACGGAGGTCCAGCGTGGTCTGCAGCGTCACCTCGAAGGTGCGCAGGCTGCGGTTGTTGATGCCCACCAGCGGCGCGCCGACCTGCACGGCGCGCTCGAGCTCGTCGATGTCGTGCACTTCCACCAGCACGTCCATGCCCAGGTCCATCGCCAGATGCGACAGGTCCGCCAGCGCAGCGTCGCCCAGCGCCGCCACGATCAGCAGGACGCAGTCGGCGCCCATGGCCCGCGCCTCGTACACCTGGTAGGCGTCAATTGTGAAGTCCTTGCGCAGCACCGGCAGCGAGCACGCGGCGCGCGCCTGCACCAGGAACTCGTCGGCGCCCTGGAAGAAGTCCACGTCGGTGAGCACCGACAGGCAGGCCGCGCCGCCGCGCTCGTAGCTGGCGGCGATGTCGGCCGGCCGGAAGTCGGGGCGGATGACGCCCTTGCTGGGGCTGGCCTTCTTCACTTCGGCGATCACCGCCGGCAGGCCCGCCGCCACCTTGGCCTGCAGCGCCGCGGCGAAACCGCGCGTTGCCGGCAGTCCCTCGCAGCGCGCCTGCAGCTCGGCCAGCGGCACCCGCTGCGAGCGTTCGAGGATCTCTTCGGCCTTGCGGCGCAAAATGGTTTGCAGGATGTCGCTCATCGTCTTCCTTGCGTCAAGCGGCCCAAAGCCACGGCATATGGGACAAATAAAATGGGGTCAGAGAACATTAGCGTTTGAAACGCTAATGTTCTCTGACCCCATTTAAAGGCGGGGGTTGGCACGCTATTTTCCGGCCAGTCGGCGCGTGGCCGCGACGAACTGGTCGAGCTTGCCGCGGGCCTTGCCCGAGGCGATCGCCGCGCGCGCCTGGTCGATGCCATCGGCGATCGACACCGCCTGGCCTGCGGCATAAAGCGCCGCGCCGGCGTTGAGCGCCACGATCTCGCGCGGCAGCCCGTCCTTGCCATCGATCGCCTCGAGCAGCAGGGCCATCGACTGTTCCGGATTCTCGACCCGCAGGTTGCGGCTGGCCGACATGGAGATGCCGAAGTCCTCGGGATGGATCTCGTATTCGATGACGTCGTCGCCGCGCAGCTCGCCGACCATCGTGGCGCCGCCCAGGGAAATCTCGTCCATGCCGTCGCGGCCCCAGACCACCAGCGCACGCTTGGCGCCCAACCGCTGCAGCACGCGCACCTGGATGCCGACCAGGTCGGGATGGAAGACGCCCATCAGGATGTTGGGCGCCGACGCCGGGTTGGTCAGCGGGCCCAGGATGTTGAACAGCGTGCGCACGCCCATTTCGCGCCGCACCGCCGCCACGTTCTTCATGGCCGGGTGGTGGATGGGCGCGAACATGAAGCCCATGCCGGTTTCGGCGATGCAGGCCGACACCTGGTCGGGCTGCAGTTCGATCACCGCGCCCAGCGCCTCCAGCACGTCGGCGCTGCCCGACTTGGACGACACGCTGCGGTTGCCGTGCTTGGCGACCTTGGCTCCCGCCGCCGCCACCACGAACATGCTGGCAGTGGAAATGTTGAACGTGTGCGCGCCGTCACCACCGGTGCCGACGATGTCCACGAAGTTCTGGGCGTCGGGCACCGTGACCTTGGCGGCGCACTCGCGCATGGCGCGCGCCGCACCGGCGATCTCGCCCACGGTTTCCTTCTTGACGCGCAGCCCGGCCAGGATGGCCGCGGTCATCACCGGCGACACCTGCCCGGCCATGACCTGGCGCATCAACTCCAGCATTTCGTCGTGGAATATCTCGCGGTTGTCGATGATGCGCTGGAGCGCGTCCTGTGGCGTGATCGGCATGGCCATGACCTGTCTGGGGGCCTTCAGGCCCGATGCCCCTGGAGGAAATTACGCAGCATGTCGTGCCCGTGCTGCGTGAGGATGGACTCGGGGTGGAACTGCACGCCTTCCACCGGCAGCGTCTTGTGGCGCAGGCCCATGATCTCGTCCATGGAGCCGTCGGCGTGCTCGGTCCAGGCGGTGATTTCAAGGCAATCGGGCAGCGTTTCCTTGCGCACCACCAGCGAGTGGTAGCGCGTGGCCTCGAACGGGTCGGGCAAGCCGGCGAACACGCCCACGCCTGTGTGGCGGATCGGCGAGGTCTTGCCGTGCATGATGGTGCGCGCCCGCACCACTTCGCCGCCGAAGGCCTGGCCCAGGCTCTGGTGGCCCAGGCAAACGCCCAGGATCGGCACCTGCCCGGACAGCTTTTCGATGACTTCCAGCGACACGCCGGCTTCGTTGGGCGTGCACGGCCCGGGCGAGATGACGATGCGGTCGGGCCTGAGGGCGGCGATCTGTTCGACCGTCAGCGCGTCGTTGCGCACCACCTTCACGTCCTGGCCCAGCTCGCCGAAATACTGCACGAGGTTGTAGGTGAAGCTGTCGTAGTTGTCGATCATCAGCAGCATGCGGGGTGTATCCGTCCGGGCCGGGGGTTCGCGCCCGAATGCCAAGGGTGGGGGGCGACGCAAGACCGGAGCGGTCAGGGCGGGCGGGTGCGAGCGCCAAGGATAGCGGACGCGCCGCCCGGCTGGGTGCCGGCGCGTGCGGAAAGCACGGCCGGCCAGCCGGGCATGTCAGGCCTTGGGCAGGTAATACAGCGCTGCGTCCGGACCCAGCGGCAGGCCAAGCACCATCCACAGCACCAGCATCGAGGTCCACGCCAGGCCCAGGACGATCGAATACGGCACCATCAGCGCGATCAGCGTTCCAAGGCCCGCTGCGGGACGGTACTTCTGGAACACCACCAGGATGACCAGCAGGTAGGAATTGAGCGGCGTCACGATGTTGACGACCGAATCACCGATGCGGTACGCCGCCGTGGTGAGCTCGGGGCTGATGCCCACGATCATGAACATCGGGATGAAGATCGGCGCCAGCACGCCGAACTTGCTCAGCATGCCGCTCATGGCGAAGTCGCCGAACACCACGACAAGGACGAACGCCACCACCAGCAGCGGAATCGGCAGGTCGACCTGGAACAGCAGGCTTCCACCCGCATAGGCCAACATCCGGTCAAGGCCGCTGTAGCCCATGTAGGCCACGAACTGGGCCAGGAAGAACAGCATCACCAGCACCGGGACGATGCTGCGGATGCCGTGGTTCAGGGCGCCCGCCAGATCGTCCTGGTTGCGCAGCGCGCCGGTCATGGCGCCGAAGACCAGGCCCGGCAGCACGAACAGCAGGGCGATCAGCGGCACGATGACATGCGACCAGCGCGGGCCAGGCGACTCCAGCAGTCGCGGCGCACCGTCGGCCACCACGGTGAAGGGTTCGGTGGCCAGCACCGTGGTGCCCTCTTCCACCTCGGTACCCGCCGGCAGCAGCTGCACGGCGGTGGTGGTGGCCACGCGCCCGTTGGGCAGGGTGGGCTTGCCGTCGCCGTGCAGGGGCATGCCGGGCACCAGCACCATCGCCGCCACCAGGGCCATGCCGGCCAGCAGGCTGGCCAGCGCCCCCATCAGCGCGCGGCGCTCGCGCGGGGCAAGCGCCATGGCGCGGGCGGTATCGTCGCCCGCCGCCGCCTTGTCTTGCGGGTTCTGCCGGTTGAGCCGGGGCTCGACGATGCGATCGGTCACGAACCAACCGGCCATCATCACCGTGAACGCCGACGCCACCTTGAAGTAGTAGTTGTGCAGGATGGAAACCGTGTAGCCCGGGTCCATGACGCGGGCCGAGTCCTGCGCAAACCCGGTGAGCACACTGTCGCCGCCGGTGGGAAAGAATCCGGCACCGAAACCGCCGGCCACGCCGCAGAACGCCGCCGCCATGCCGGCCACCGGGTGCCTGCCCACGGCCAGGTACAGCGCGGCCGCCAGCGGCGGCAGGATGATGTAGCCGGCGTCGGACGCCACCGAGGACGTCGCGCCCAGCAGCACCACCGCCGGCGTCAGCAGCCGGCGCGGCGTCAGCAGCGCCAGCCAGCGCATCAACGCCGAGAAAAAGCCGAACTTCTCGGCCAGGCCGATGCCCAGCATCGCGGTGAAGATGAGCGGCAGCGCCGGGATCTGGGCAAAGTTGCGCAGGGCCGACGACAGCATCCAATACACCCCGTCCACCGTGAGCAGGGACCGCGGCTGCATCGGGCTGCCCTGCGCCACCAGATCCAGCTGCGGCAGGCCCCGGTCGTCCAGCACCGGCGCCTGCAGCATCTGTCCGTCCGCCTGCAGCACCATCTCGGTCCGCAGCACCGGCTTGACCGGCTGCACGCTCCAGTCCATCGCCGCGCCCAGCGCCGAGACCAAGGCCACCAGCAGCGCCAGCAGCGCGAACAGCAGGGCGGGCTCGGGCAGCTTGTTGCCGACCCATTCGACCCAGTCGAGGGCGCCGCGACGCCCGCGTGGCGGCGCCTGCGCTGCCGGCACCGTCATGGCCCGACGTCCCTGCAGTGGATCACGGGGCCGCGTCGGCGGGGCGACCGCGCGACTTCCACAGTGAATACACCACGCCGCCTGCGAGCAGGCCGAAGGTCACCACCAGGCTCAGTTCCGCCGGCATCTTGCCGTTCCACAGCCAGTCGCCCAGGAAGATCTTCGAGCCGATGAAGATCAGCACCAGCGCCAGCGCGTACTTGAGGTAGTGGAAGCGGTGCACCATCGCCGCCAGTGCGAAGTACAGCGCGCGCAGGCCCAGGATGGCGAAGATGTTGGAGGTGTAGACGATGAACGGATCGGGCGTGATGGCGAAGATGGCGGGCACCGAATCGATGGCGAACACCACGTCGGCGATCTCCACCAGCACCAGGCACATGAACAGCGGCGTGGCGAACCATGCCAGCTTGCCGGTGGCGCTGTCGGGCAGCTTCACCCAGAACTTGTCGCCGTGCATGTCGTCGGTGACGCGCATGCGCTTGCGCAGGAACTTGAGCACGACGTTGTTGGACACGTCGGGCTGGTCGTTGATGGCGAACAGCATCTTCACGCCGGTGGCGATCAGCACCACCGCGAACACGTAAAGCACCCAGGAGAAGTTCATCACCAGCGCCGCACCCAGGCCAATCATGATGGCGCGCAGGACGATCACGCCCAGGATGCCCCAGAAAAGCACGCGATGCTGGTGGATCCGGGGCACGGCGAAGTAGGCGAATATCAGGGAGATGACGAAGACGTTGTCCATCGCCAGCGCCTTCTCCACCAGGTAGCCGGTGAT
>JANOJQ010000111.1:0-8046 GCA_031418815.1 Lysobacteraceae bacterium | reverse complement strand
CGTTGAACACGTCCTGTTCCACCTCCAGCGAGCCGGCGAAGAACTCGGTGGGCGAGGTTGGGCCCAGGCTGCGGTTAAGCGTGTTGAGGATGTCGAAGGTCAGCTCGTTGCTGCCGTAGGTGTAGCTGACGTCCACGCTGGTGCCGTTACTGGTGGTGCCGCGCACGCCGAAGCCCAGGTGCTTGTCGGTGGAGACGTTGTTGATTTGCGGCAGGAAGCCGTTGGGGTAGATGGACGGGATGTTGCGGGCGTCGCCGGCCGGGCGGAAGAAGCCGTTCGAAAGGGCGTCGCGCTTGGTGTAGATGCCCGTGCTGTACAGGGCGAAGTTGTCGTTGAAGGCGATCTCGCCGTTGTAGGTGAACGAGCCATAGTCCACGGCGGGATCACCCTGTCGCTGCACCACTACGCCCAGCGGGGCAGAGGTGGGCGTGAGCGTACCAATGAAGGGGCGGGCGCGGTCGGTCTGGTCCTGGTCGCCGATCTGCGCGGACAGATGGACGAAGCCCTCGTCGCCGATCGCGAAGCCGGCGTCGGCGCCGAGCTGGCCTGTTTCGCCGTCACCCGCGCTGTACTGGCCGTAGCGCGCGTTGACGCTGCCGCCCGAGCGGCTGCCCTTGAGAACGATGTTGATCACGCCGGCGATGGCGTCCGAACCGTACTGGGCCGAGGCGCCGTCGCGCAGCACTTCCACGCGCTCGATGGCCGACATCGGGATGGTGTTGAGGTCCACCGGGGAAGAACTGCGGCCCTGCGAGCCGTTGACGTTCACCAGTGCGCCGGTGTGGTAGCGCTTGCCGTTCACCAGCACCAGCACGTGGTCGGGCGACAGGCCGCGGATCTGGGCCGGGCGCACGGTGTCGGTGCCGTCGTTGATGGCCGGGCGCGGGAAGTTCAGCGAGGGCAGGGCGCGCGACAGCGCCGTGGCCAGTTCGGGCGTGCCGGTGGCGGTGAGCGCCTCGACGGTGAGGATATCGATCGGCGCGGTGGATTCAGCGACCGTGCGGTCGGCCACCCGGGTGCCGGTGACGATGATCGAATCGAGGACGGCCGTCTCGCTGTCCTCCTGCGGCGCGGCGGTCTGGGCGAAGACGGGGCTGGCGGCGAGCGCCGCCAGCAGCGCGAGGGTGAGCGGGTTGCGGCGCATCGGGACTCTCCTGCAGGACACGTGGGGCCCCGTGATACCACGGGGCCGGGGGGTACGGCAGTAAACTTTCTGTCATGTGTTGATGACGCACTGTGAAGGCCGGCGGGCCTCAAGCCCCCCGCCCAGCCGGGCACCGGGTTCCGGCGGCCTTCACGGAGCCGGGACGCCGTGGTGGCGACCCTTCGTTCATGGCTGTCCATGTTGTCTGGTTCAAGCGTGACCTGCGGGCGGCCGACCATCCCCCGCTGGTCGCGGCGGCGGCGCGCGGCCGCGTGCTGCCCCTCTACGTGGCCGAGCCGGACTACTGGCAGCTGCCCGACGCCAGCGGCCGCCAGTGGCAGGCCACCGCCGAGGCGCTGCGCGACCTGCGCGACGACCTGGCGCGCTGCGGCCAGCCGCTGGTAATGCGGCGAGGCGACGCGGTCGAAGCGCTGGAGGCGATCCGCCTGGCGCAAGGCATCACCGCCCTGTGGTCGCACGAGGAAACCGGCAACGACTGGACCTTCCGCCGCGATCGGCGCGTGGCCGCCTGGGCGCGCCAGCACGGCATCCCCTGGCACCAGGAGCCGGTCGGCGGCGTGCAGCGCGGCCTACGCCGCCGGGAGCGCTGGGCCAGCGAGTGGGAGCGCCGCCTGGCCCCCGCGCCCCTGCCCGAGCCGCTGTTGGTGCCGCTGGGCGTGCACGACCTCGGCGTGATCCCGGATGGCGACAGCCTGGGCCTGGCGCCCGACCCGTGCCCGGAGCGCCAGCACGGCGGTCGCCGGCGCGGCCAGCGCGCGCTGGCCACCTTCCTGGGCGGGCGTGGCACCGGCTACATGCGCGGCATGAGCAGCCCGATCTCGGCGGCGACGCGCTGTTCGCGCTTCTCGGTCGCGCTGGCCACCGGCGCGCTGTCGCTGCGCGAAGTGGTGCACGCGGTGCGCACGCAGGGCGAGGCGGGCCCCGGCCCGGTGCCGCTGCGCGACTTGGTGTCGCTGGAGAAGCGCCTGCACTGGCACTGCCATTTCATCCAGAAGCTCGAGACCGAGCCGGAGATCGAGTTCCGCAACGTGCACCGTGGCTTCGACGGCCTGCGCGAACACGAATTCAATCGCGCCTGGTTCGAGGCCTGGGCCCGCGGTGAAACCGGCTGGCCGTTCGTGGACGCCTGCCTGCGCAGCCTGCAAGCCACCGGCTGGATCAACTTCCGCATGCGGGCGATGCTGGTGTCGGTGGCCAGCTACCAGCTGTGGCTGCACTGGCGCGAGCCCGCGCACCATCTCGCGCGCCTGTTCACCGACTACGAGCCCGGCATCCACTACCCGCAGGTGCAGATGCAGGCGGGCGTCACCGGCATCAACATCCCGCGCATGTACAACCCGGTGAAGCAGTCGCAGGACCAGGACCCGCGCGGCGAGTTCATCCGGCGGTGGCTGCCCGAACTGGCGGGGGTGCCCGATGACTGGATCCACACGCCGTGGCGGATGGGCGGCGCGCAGCAGCGCAGCAGCGGGGCGGTCATCGGCACGACCTATCCCGACCCGCTGCGCGACCACGAACAGGCCGCGCGCGAGGCCCGCGCCAAGCTCACCGCCTGGAAGCGCGAGCACGTCGAGCGCGAGGAGAGCCGGCGCGTGTTCGAGAAACACGGCAGCCGCAAGCGACAGCCGCAGCGGAAGGGCAGGCCCCCCGTGCAAGTCCCGGAACCCGGCGCGGGCCAGGGCGACCTGTTCTGAAACCGCGGGGCCCTTGGCCGCGCATGCCCAGCAGCCGCGGGGAAACGGCGCGCGATCAGCCCTCGGCAACGGGCTCCTTGCCCGGCGCCGCACACTTCAGGAATCCACCGGCGTCCTGCATGTTCTGCCGCGTCGGATCACCCGGCTCGCGCGCGGCGTAAGCCTGCACGAGCCGCGGCAGCAGGTCGCGAAGCGCCGGGTCGGACACCTCGGCCTGGATCGGGGCAGCGAACGTCGCTGGATCGCTGCGGGCGCGGTCGCGAAAGACCACCATCTGGCTGGCCAGGAAAAACGTGGCGAGATAGCAGTCGCCCGCGCGATCGTTGTCCAGCGGCACGGCTTTCGCCGTCAGGCACGCCCTGAACAGGGGTTCGACCCAGGCAGCGGCCGATATCGGCTTGGCGTCATAGATCGCCCGAAGCTGTGCTTCGATCAACGCAGGGTCCTGGCTACTGTCCGCGAGCGGCAGCACCATCGCCAGCGTTTCCTCGATCGGTTTGCCCGAGGAATACAGAAAGTGCTGCCGTATCCCCTCCACGGACTCGGCTGAGCACAGCACCGCATCGGAGAGCTCGGTGGGGCTCAAGCCGAAAATCCTTTGGCCCGAAGCCTCGGGATCGGCCGGGGGGCTGCTGGCCTGGCCGGCTATGGCACTGACGGCCAAGGCCAGGGACAGAACGGCCATGTGGCTGGCGGTAGGCATGCGTTGGCTCGTTGGGCGGGGATTCCAGCCCCGAGCCTAGCATCGCGGCGCCGGCCTGCCCGCGCTCAGGCCCTGCGCAGGCTGCGGAACGGCGGCGCCGACATCGCCATCTCGGCCATGCTGTGCGCCAGCTCCTTCTCGGCCAGCACCGCGCCGTCGGCGCCGTGGGCCAGCAGGTGGCGCACCTCGGCGTCGCTGTGCGCGCGCGCCAGGATGGTCATGCCCGGGTTCATGGCGCGAAGCCTGGCGATGGCTTCGCCGGCCTCCAGGGCCTGTGGAATAGCCATCACCAGCAGCTGCGCGGCGGCCGGCGAGGCCTCGGCCATCACCTGTTCGGCGGCGGCGTTGCCACGGATGGCCGGGAAGCCGTCGGCGCGCGCCTGTTGCACCCGGTCGTGGTCGTCGTCGATCACCAGCAGCGGCACGCCGCGCTCGCGCAGCAGCTTGGCGATTTCGCTGCCGACGCGGCCGAAGCCCACCACGATGGCGTGGCCTTCGGTGGGCAGCGCCGGCCCGCTGTGCGGGCCGGGCGCTTCGGCGGGCGTTGCCTCAGGCGCCTGCGCCGCCTGCCAGCGGTCCATCACCGCGAACATCAGCGGGTTGGCGATGATCGACAGCAGCGCGCCGGCCAGCACCAGGTCGCGGCCCTCGGGCGGCAGGATGGCCAGCGACACGCCCAGCCCGGCCAGGATGAAGGAGAACTCGCCGATCTGCGCCAGGCTGGCCGAGATCGTCAGCGCGGTGGCATGGGGATGCCGGAACGCACGCACGATCGCATAGGCCGCCAGCGACTTGCCCACCGTGATGATCAGGAACGTGGCCAGCACCGGCAGCGGCTGCCGCACCAGGATCATCGGGTCGAACAGCATGCCCACCGAAACGAAGAACAGCACCGCGAAGGCGTCGCGCAGCGGCAGCGAATCCGACGCGGCCTTCTGGCTCAAGTCACCGTTGAGCAGCATGCCGGCGAAGAACGCGCCCAGCGCGAACGACACCCCGAACAGCTGGGCCGAGCCGTAGGCCACGCCCAGCGCAATCGCCAGCACCGACAGCGTGAACAGCTCGCGCGAGCCCAGGCCCGCCACGCGCTGCAGCAGCCACGGGATCGCGCGCCGCCCCACCACCATCATCAGCAGCACGAAGCCGGCGACCTTGGCCAGGGTCAGGCCCAGCGAACCCAGCACCGAGCCCGTGCCGGGCCTGGCGCCGCCGGCGTCCATGGACTCGGCCAGCGCCGGCAGCAGCACCAGCGCCAGCACCATCACCAGGTCTTCGACCACCAGCCAGCCCACCGCGATCCGGCCGCGCCGGGTGTCCAGCAGGCGGCGGTCCTCCATGGCCCGCAGCAGCACCACGGTGCTGGCCACCGACAGCGCCAGCCCGAACACGAAACCCTGCAGCGACGACCAGCCCAGCCACCAGGCCAGGCCCCAGCCCAGCGCGGTGGCCACGGCGATCTGCACCACGGCGCCGGGGATGGCGATCCACTTCACTTCCAGCAGGTCGTCCACCGAGAAGTGCAGGCCCACGCCGAACATCAGCAGGATCACGCCGATTTCCGACAGCTCCATCGCCAGCGCCGGATCCGCCACGAAGCCGGGCGTGAACGGCCCCACCAGGATGCCCGCCACCAGATAGCCCACGATCGGCGACAGCCACAGCCGGTGCGCCAGCCAGCCGAACACGAAGGCCAGCACCAGGCCCACGGCAAGCAGGGCGATCAGGGGCGTGTCGTGGGGCATGGGGCTCCTCGGCAAGCGGGACGCTTGGAGTATCGCGGCTGGCGTCGGCGCGCGGCAAATCCGGCGGCGGCGCCAGCCTGCTAGAATGCCGGCCCTCGCCTGTACGCGCTGTCCTCGGCCCAACCCCATGATCGCCTTCCGAAATTTCGCCCTTCGTCGCGGCGAACGCCTGCTGCTGTCGCAGGTGGACCTCAGCCTCCACGCCGGCTGGCGCATCGGCGTCATCGGCCGCAACGGCTGCGGCAAGTCCAGCCTGTTCGCGGCGGTGATGGGCGAGGTGGAAGCCGACCAGGGCGACATCGACCTGCCGGGCCGGGTGCGCATCGCCAGCGTGCTGCAGGAAACGCCGTCGCTGCCCGACGCCGCGATTGATTTCGTGCTGTCGGGCGACACCGAGGTGCACGCCATCCTGCTGGCCGAAGCCGCCGCCATGGCCGCCGAAGACTGGGACGCGGTGGCCAACGCCCACCAGCGCCTGGCCGAAATCAACGGCTACGACGCCACCGCCCGCGCCGGCAAGCTGCTGCACGGCCTGGGCTTCCCGGCCGACACCCACGGCCGCGCGGTGTCTTCGTTCTCCGGCGGCTGGCGCGTGCGCCTGAACCTGGCCAAGGCGCTGATGATGCCTTCGGACCTGCTGCTGCTGGACGAACCCACCAACCACCTCGACCTCGACGCCGTGCTGTGGCTCGAAGCCTGGCTGCTCAAGTATCCCGGCACCCTGCTGATGATCTCGCATGACCGCGAATTCCTCGACGGCGTCAGCACCCACACGCTGCACCTGCATGAAGGCAAGGCCAAGCTTTACGTCGGCGACTACACCAGCTTCGAACGCCAGCGCGCCGAACACCTGCGCCAGCAGCAGATCGCCCACGAGAAGTCGCAGGCCGAGCGCGCCCACCTGCAGAGCTTCGTCGACCGCTTCAAGGCCCAGGCCAGCAAGGCCCGCCTGGCCCAGAGCCGCATGAAGCGCCTGGCCAAGATGGCCGGCACCGAAGCCGTGCGCGCCGAGCGCAGCTTCCGCATCCAGTTCGGCGAACCGGCGCGCCTGCCGCACTCGCTCATCCGCCTGAACCACGTGGACGCCGGCTACGGCGCGGTGAAGATCCTCAACGACGTGGGCTTCGGCCTGGAGGCCGGCGACCGCGTCGGCCTGCTCGGCCCGAACGGCGCCGGCAAGTCCACCCTGGTGAAGACCCTGGTGGGTGAACTGCCGCTGCTGGCCGGCGAGCGCGTGGCGCACCCCGACCTGCGCATCGGCTACTTCGCCCAGCACACCGTCGAAAGCCTGCACGAGGGCCAGAGCCCGCTGTGGCACCTCAAGGAGCTGGCGCCCAACGCCGGCGAACAGGTGCTGCGCAGCTTCCTGGGCCGCTGGAACTTCGTCGGCGACCGCGCCTTCGAATCGGTGGACGGCTTCTCCGGCGGCGAACGCGCGCGCCTGGCGCTGGCCCTGATCGCCTACCTCGAACCGAACGTGCTGCTGCTCGACGAACCCACCAACCATCTCGACCTGGACATGCGCGAAGCCCTGGCCGAGGCGCTGAGCGACTTCGCCGGCGCCATCGTGCTGGTGTCGCACGACCGGCATCTGATCGGCCTGGTCTGCGAAACCTTCTGGCGCGTGGCCGACGGCAAGGTCGAATCGTTCAACGGCGACCTGGACGAATACGCCGCCTGGCTGCGCAGCCGCAACAACGAGCCGCGCCCGGCCAGGGCCGTGGCCAAGGCCGCGCCCGCGCCGCCGCCCAAGCCCGTGCGCAACAAGTACGAAACCGAAGCCGCGGCCAAGCGCCTCAAGCAGGTGGAAGCCCGCATCGCGATGCTGCAGGACGAACTCACCCGCATCGAAGCCCAGCTCGCCGACCCCGGCATCTACGGCAACGACGGCGGCATCGAAATCGGCCAGCTGGCACAGCGCCAGGGCGAACTCGCCAAGGAAAAGGACGAGCTCGAATCCGAGTGGCTTGAGCTGGCGGACTGAGCCGCGGGCCAAGCGCGCGTTCGATCAGATTGGCACGCATTCACCACCTGAAGCAGCGCGGGCGCGCTCGGCCAGGGGGTGAGCGATACTCACTCGCCCTTAGCCAAGCCAATGTCTTGTCAGGCACTGCGCTTTGTGAGTTGACGGTGTAAGAAATCTTCTCTTGTCAGAATCAGAAAAATGCACGACCCTCGCCCGGGTGCGCCACAGTGGCGCGATGGGAAGCCCGCCTTCCCAGGACCGAGTGACGGAGCATTGGATGCGAAGCAGTTTTTGTGGAATGACCTTCTGTGCAGAGCACGCTTCGAAGCCCGGTTCAAGAAAAATAGCCCGATTCACAGCGATGTGGCTGGTCGCCGCACTGGCCAGCGTGCCGCTGCTGGCGTCCGGGCAAGTGGACTACAACGCCGAGGACGCCAAGCGCATCAAGTCCGCAGAGTTGGTGGGCGCGCTGGGCGATGACCTGTTCGGCGAATCGGTCAATTTCTACACCGGCGCTACTTCGTTCCGGCACGTGGACCTGAGTGTTCCCGGCAATGGCTCGCTGCCAGTGCAAGTGGCGCGTTCCCGCGGCATCGAAGACCTGGAGACCAAGCACAATCCACTGGGTCGGGAGTTCGGGGATTGGGAGCTGGACCAGCCGTACATTGGTGGCGTGTTCCTGGAGAACATGGGCTGGGCCGTGGACACGGCGACGCCTTCGCTGCGCTGCAGTTCGCCAACCTCGCAGATCAATGTCGCGCCCAAGGGCTACAACA
>JANOJQ010000110.1:0-6365 GCA_031418815.1 Lysobacteraceae bacterium | reverse complement strand
CCATCGCTCGGCGTCGGTCGTTACTTCGCTACGGGCTGGCCAAGTGGTGCATCTGTGCGGCACTTCCGACGACGGCGAGTGGGAGAGTGTCGTATTCCCTGCCGAGGGAGGGCAAGACTGCGGCGTATCGCGGCCCGTGCCCGCTCCCCAGCCATATTCCGGTCCATGCCGCTCGGGTTGGGTTCCCGGCAACCGCGTCACGGTTGTGGCAGGCTAAGCCCTAACCAACCATTCAAGCCGAACCTACTGCGCGGGCCGGCTTAACTCAGGCGTTAGAGCGCGCTCTGCGGGACTTATTCGAGAGTGCGGTAAGTTGCATGTGGTTCCGTTCCTTCCTGGAGGCCAATCATGTTTGCTGAACTAAAACGCTGGTGGAAGAAGTTCTGGCATGAAGAGACCAGAACGATCCAATTGCCTTTGGTGGAAAACCTTCAACCAACTATTATCTCCGGCATCAAGTCAGTCGCGGATTTCTCTCTCCACAAAGGTCGCTGGGTCATCTTCGCTAAAGCCACGGCTGTGGGATATGGCGGAAACGAGGGACCGGTCGACTTGAGATTGAAAGTACTAGGCAAGGAAGGCGGTGTAGTAAAGAGCGACGAATCATATGGAACTGCCTCGCCTTCGCTCGGAACCTCGATGATGGTAATCCTTCCGTTTGATGTTGTTTCCAGCGCTCAATTCGAAGTCAATGTGGCCGCACAAGGTGCTCAGGCGGAGTTCAAGCACATTGTTGTCACAGCAATACGCGAACCTTAGTACGTTGGCCGCGCCGCCTGACAATTCGTCCAGGCCGACGCCTGCGGCGCCGCTCAGCTCAGCCGTTAGGTGGCTATGACCCGTTCTCGGATTTTTGTTGCAAGTGCCATCGCTCTCTTGGCGGGCCACGCCCACGCCCAGCAAGCTAGCGTCCCGCTGTGCACAGATGAACAAGCATTTGGCGTTCGGTTCGGAGATCAAGCGAGCCGCCACAGCATCGGCGCGTCACGCGGCGCCAGGGGCGCCAATCGTTTTGCCTATTACGACGTGGGCGCCCAAATAAAAGACCCCCGGTTCGCTCATTTCTCCATCGAGGCTGATCGAGAGACTGGTGAGATTTATTCCGTAACCGCCTACACGCCGTCTTTTGAGCCTGGCCCAGAGTCCGAGTACGACCAGCGGATACTCCCCGCACTTCGCCCCCTTACCAAAGAATTTGCCGACAATTTGGCGGTTCAAGTCAATACAGACAACAGACCGCCTTACTCCGGACAAACTGGAGACGTTGAACTTACTGTGTGGCACACGCTTGAAGGTGGACGGATTGCGTTTACCTTCACTTGCACCAATAAACAGTGGGAACTGAAGGTCCAAAAAAGGGCATGGCAGGATTGAATCAGCCACCCGACAATTCATTGACGCCAAAGCCGCTTGGCGGTTCGGCCTCATTCGGGCGTTTTAGAAAGGAGATAAGCGTGAGGAATCTTGTTGCGTTTCTTGCCGCGGCAATGGCGTCATCTGTTTGCATCGGTCAAGATCAGGCCGCTGGCGTTGATGAGTTTGACGAGATCTACGAGGAGGCAAGGCTCGCGCGTCCGGATCGCCCGGTAACAGAGTCATTCTTCGAGGTCGCACGGAAAAGGGCGGCGATGGGCATTGGCGACTACCAGAACATCGGCCACGTGGCTAATTACTTGGCAGATCACTTTTCGCTCTACACCCGAGTGCAGTCTGAAGTGATCAAGCTTTTTTGCAGCGCACAGGGCGTCGACATTCAGCCGTTCCTTGATGCCCTCGCCAGCGCTGGAACACAAGAGGCGGAAGCAACTGCCAAGATATATGCACGGCTCGGAGTGTCGTATGAGCCGATTTGGGCAGACCTCAAGGCCGGTGCCATCGGAATGGCCGATAGCCTCGTAGCCGAAGCAGAGGCTACCGTTGGCGTACCTGCGGGCCAGCTGTGCGCCCATTTGGGCGGCAGTCCTGGAGAGTCCGCTGTCGCACTCAGCTATTCGCGCGTAAAGGCTTCCCGCAGTGAGATCCTGAAGGTCATTGCCGAGTAGCCTTCGGATGAACATCCTGCGATTGTTTGCCCTGCTGAGTGTGCAGCCGACGGCAAGAAAGTTGCGGAGCAAATTTCCGGTCCGGCGCCGAACGAATTTGGGCGATCCTGGCGCCTTGCAGTGGCAAACATTGGAGATGACCGAGACAGCCCCGCAATGCTCGTCTTCTGGGGCCGACGCTTGGACGTCGCGGTACGACGTCGGTTTCCCGTACCCCGGCTGCAAACAGACCCGCTGCTGAAAGCGGGGGGACGTCACACTGAACCCTCTTTCAAGCTGACGAGGCGTCCATGACGAACTGGTCCATTCAAGATGACGACCTGCCAACCTGGGCGCATACGCTGCTGTTGCTGGCGGTGGTCTCGCCCTTTGCGGCGCTCCTCATCTGGCCAGGCTTGCGAGCGGTTGCTAACGGCGTCCTTCTGCCCATGATGGGGCCCGAGTTTGGCCAGTGGCTGTTCGGCCAAGCGGCGTTGCGCGGCAACCACGCCGTGCTTGCCGGCTGGGTGCTGATCAGTTTGGGTATGACGTTCCTGGCGCTGGGAGCTGCCTTCAGTCGCTGGGCGGAAGATCGGCCGCTGCTGCGGGCGCTGCCTTGGGGGCTTCTGGTTTTTGACGCGGCGTTCTACTACTACGCGCTCCAGGTGATCCCGCCTTGATGATCATGTCGTCCGCGCGGGGAGTTGCCAGGGCAGGGCGGCCAGGTCCACGTTGCCTCCCGAAAGGATGAGCCCGACGCGGCGCCCGGCGAAGTGCCCGGGGTAGCGCAGCACGGCCGCCAGCACGGTGGCGCAGGACGGTTCGATGATCACCTTCAGGCGCTCCCAGACCAGGCGCATGGCCGCCAGCGTCTCGGCGTCCGACACCAGCAGCACCTGCACGCGGTGTGCCTGCAGCAGCTCCAGATTGATCGCGCCGATGGTGCCGCGCAGGCCGTCGCAGACGGTGTCGGGCACCAGGTCGGTGACCCGGCGCTGCTGGCGCAGCGATTCGTAGGCGTCGGCGGCGCCTTCGGGTTCGGCGCCGAAAACGGCTATTCCCGGGTCGCGGCCGTGGGCCGCCAGCGCCGTGCCGCAGACCAGGCCGCCGCCGCCCACGGGCGTCATCACGATGTCCAGGCGGCCGGCTTCGGCCAGCAGCTCCAGCGCAGCGGTGCCCTGGCCGGCGATCACGTGCGGGTCCATGAACGGGTGCACCAGGCGGGCGCCGGTGTCGGCCTGCACCTGCGCGGCCATGGCTTCGCGCGCGGCCATGGTGGGCGCGCAGCGGTGAAGCACGGCGCCGTAGGCTTCGATGGCCGCCAGCTTGCTGGCCACGGCGCCTTCGGGCACCACCACGTGGGCGGGGATGCCGCGGCCGCGCGCCGCCAGCGCCAGCGCGGCGCCGTGGTTGCCGGACGAGTGGGTGACCACGCCGCGCGCGGCCACGGCTTCGTCGAGCGCCCAGACCGCGTTGCAGGCGCCGCGGAACTTGAAGGCGCCGCTGCGCTGGAAGTTCTCGCACTTGAAGAACAGCTGGGCGCCGGTGAGTTCGTCGAGCGAGCCGGACGTGAGCACCGGCGTGCGGTGCGCATGCGGCGCGATGCGCGCGGCAGCGGCCAGCACGTCGGCGGGGGTGGGAAGGTGGTGGGGCATGGCGGGTCCGTCGTGGCGTGCGTGCTAGCCTAGCAAAGCCCCGAACCACCCCCGGAATTCCCCCCGAATGAGCGTTCCCCGCGAAGATGGCTTCGTCCATCTGGCCGACTACACCCCGCCTGCCTGGCGCATCGTCCACGCCGACCTGGCCTTCGACCTCGACCCCGCCGCCACCGACGTGACGGCCCGCCTGCAGCTGCAGCCCGACCCGGCGCAGCCCGGCGCGCCGCTGGTGCTCGACGGCGAGGAGCTCGAGCTGCTGGCGATCTCGATCGACGGCGTGGCGCTCGACGCCGCGCGCTACCAACACGACTCACACCACCTGCGTATCGACGGCGTCACCGCCGCCTGCTTGCTCGAAACCCGCGTGCGCATCCACCCTGCCACCAACACCCGGCTCGAAGGCCTGTACACCAGCGGCAGCCTGCTGCTGACCCAGTGCGAAGCCGAGGGCTTCCGCCGCATCACCTTCTTCACCGACCGGCCCGACGTGATGCCGCGCTGGCGCATCGTGCTGCGCGCGCCGCGCGCGGCCTACCCGGTGCTGCTGGCCAACGGCAATCCGGTCAACGCGCGCGACCTGGGCAACGGCCGCCACGAGGCCACCTGGGAAAACCCGCACCCCACGCCGGCCTACCTGTTCGCCATCGCCGCCGGCGCGCTCGAGCGCGTCACCCGGAGCGTTACCACGATCGAAGGCCGCCAGGTCGAACTCAACGTCTGGGCCGAACCGGCCGACGTGGAGCGCTGCGACTACGCGCTCGGCGCGATCGAGCGCTCGCTGCGCTGGGACGAACAGCGCTTCGGCCGCGCCTACGACCTGGACGTGTTCAACGTCGTCGCTGCGCAGTACTTCACCATGGGCGCGATGGAGAACAAGGGCCTGAACATCTTCAACGCCCGCTACATCCTGGCCGACCAGGCCACGGCCACCGATGCCGATTTCATGGGAATCGAATCGGTGGTGGCGCACGAGTACCTGCACAACTGGTCGGGCAACCGGGTGACGCTGCGCGACTGGTTCCAGCTTTCGCTCAAGGAAGGCCTGACGGTGTTCCGGGACAGTGAGTTCAGCGCCGACCTGCATTCGCGCGCGCTCAAGCGCATCGAGGCGGTGCGGGTGCTGCGCGGCCGCCAGTTCGCCGAAGACGGCGGCGCGCTGGCGCACGCGGTGCGCCCCGATCGCTACCGCGAGATCAGCAACTTCTACACGCTCACCATCTACGAAAAGGGCGCCGAAGTGGTGCGCCTGCTGCACACGCTGCTGGGCGAGACGGTGTTCCGCGCCGGCATGGACCGCTACTTCGCCGACAACGACGGCCGCGCGGCCACGCTCGAGGACTTCCTGGCTGCGCACGCCGCCGCCAGCGGCCGCGACCTGGGCCAGTTCGCGCGCTGGTATGCGCAGGCCGGCACGCCCGAGCTGCGTATCACCGACGCCTTCGACGCCGCCACCGGCGACTACACGCTCACGGTGGACCAGCACCAGCCGGCCACGCCGGGCCAGGACCACAAGGCGCCGCTGCTGATCCCGCTGCGCTTTGCGCTGTACGGCGCCGACGGCGCCGCCATCACGGCGCCGCCGAGGTGTGACGCCACGGTGTCCCAGGGGTGCGTCGAGCTGGTGGCCGCGCGCCACGTGCTGCGCTGGACCGGCCTGGCGGCCAGGCCGCTGCCGGCCTTCAACCACGGCTTCGCCGCGCCGGTGAAGCTGGCCTTCGACTACGACGCGGCCGACCTGGCGCGCCTGGTGCGCCTGGAGCGCGACCCCTTCCTGCGCTGGGACCTGCTGCAGCAGCTCGCCACCGGCGCCCTGCTGCGCACGCTGGACGAAAACGCCGCGGCCGGTGCGCTCAGCGATGCCCTCGCCGACCTGCTGGACGACGAAGCCGCCGACCCGGCGTTCGTGGCCGAGTGCCTGGCCCTGCCCGATTTCGACACGCTGGCCGAAGCGGTGGCCGTGGTCGACGTGGACGCCCTGATGGGCGCCCGCGAAATCCTGCTCGACCGCCTGGCGGAAGACCAGGTGGAGCGCCTGCAGGCCCGCTACGAATCGCTGGCCGAGGCCTCGGGAAGCGGCCTGTCGGGCGAAGCGATGGCGGCGCGCGCCTTGCGCAACGCCTGCCTGGCCTGGCTGACGCGGCTCGACCCGATGGCCGCGCTGGCGCAGGCGCAGTTCGACGGCGCCCGCAGCATGACCGAACGCCTGGGCGCGCTGCGCTGCCTGGTGCACTTCGACGCGCCGGGCGCCGAGGCGGCGCTGCAGGCTTTCCGCACCGCCTTCGCCGACGACCCGCTGGTCACCGACAAGTGGCTGGGCCTGGTGGCCACCCGGCCGCATCCCGACGCCTGCGACGCCGTGCTGGCACTGCTGCATTCGCCCTGGTGGATCCCGACCAACCCCAACCGCGTGCGCGCCGTGCTGGGCGCGTATGCGCGCAGCAATCCGCTGGGCTTCCATCGCCGCGACGGCCGCGGCTACGCGCTGGTGGCCGAACAGATCGCCGCGCTCGACGCGGTGAACCCCCAGGTGGCCGCGCGGTTGCTGGGCGCGTTCGAGAGCTGGCGCAGCCTGGCCGAGCCGCTGCGGTCGCGATCGCGGGAGGCGCTGGCGTCGCTCGAAGGCCGCGTGGCGTCACCCGATGGCCGCGACCTGCTGCAGCGCCTGGGCACCGATTGATCCGGCGCG
>JANOJQ010000109.1:0-20797 GCA_031418815.1 Lysobacteraceae bacterium | reverse complement strand
CCCCCCCCCCTCCGCGGTGTCGCCGGCGCCAGCCCCTAACCTGGGAGAAGAATCAAAAAACTACTGAACCAACCCCAGCCGCTCGATCACGAACGCATACTCCTCGGCCCGCTCGCGGTAGCGCTGGAAGCGACCCGACTTGCCGCCGTGCCCGGCTTCCATGTTGGTGCGGAACAGCAGCGGATTGCCGTCGGTCTTCTTGGCGCGCAGGCGGGCCACCCACTTGGCCGGCTCGAAATACTGCACCTGCGAATCCCACAGGCCGGTGGTGACCAGCATGGACGGGTAGTTTTTCGCGGCTACCTGGTCATAGGGCGAGTACGACAGCATGTAGTCGTAGAAGGCCTTGTCCTTGGGGTTGCCCCACTCGTCGAACTCGTTGGTGGTCAGCGGGATGGACTCGTCCAGCATCGTCGTCACCACGTCCACGAACGGCACGTGCGCCACCAGCACCCGGTACTTGTCCGGCGCCAGGTTGGCCACCGCGCCCATCAGCAGGCCGCCGGCGCTGCCGCCCATGGCCGCCACGCGGTCGGGCGCGGCGTAGCCTTGCTTGACCAGGAAATCGGTGACGTCGATGAAGTCGGTGAAGGTGTTGACCTTGTTGAGCAGCTTGCCGTCCTCGTACCACTGTCGGCCCATTTCCTGGCCACCGCGGATGTGGGCCACGGCGTAAACGGCGCCGCGGTCCACCAGGCTGAAGACGTTGGAGTTGAAGCCCGGGTCGGCGCTGCTGCCGTAGGAACCGTACGAGTACTGGTACAGCGCGGCCTTGCCGTTCTTCTCGAAGCCCTTGCGGTAGAGCACCGACACCGGCACCTGGGTGCCGTCGCGCGCGGTCGCCCACAGGCGCTCGGTGACGTAGTTGGCCTTGTCGAAGCCGCCCGGCACGGGCTGTTCCTTCAGCAGGCGGCGCTCGTTGGTGCGCACGTTCACTTCATACGTGCTGGCCGGCGTGGTGAGCGAGGTGTAGGTGTAGCGCAGCCATTCGGTGGCCGGCTCGGCGTTCATCGCCAGGCCCATGGCATAGGCGCTTTCGTCGGCCTTGACGAAATCTTCCTTGCCGTCGTCCTTGCGGATGCGCACGCGCTGCAGGCCGCCCGAACGCTCAGCAATCGCCATGAAGCCGTCGAACAGCTCGGTGCCCTCGATCAGCACGGCGGGCGAATGCGGCACCAGTTCCTGCCAGAGGCTGCGGTCGCCCCAGGGCTGGCCGTCGGCCAGGGTCATGATGCGGAAGTTCTTCGCGTCCCAGTTGGTGGTGATCACCCAGCGGCCGTCGTAATGGTCGGCCGAGTATTCGAAGTCGCGCTGGCGCGGCGCCACCACGGCGAACTCGCCCGGCTTGGCGGCCGGTGTGCAGCGCATCTCGGACGAGACGGTGCTGCTGACGCCGATGCACAGGTACTCATCGGAACGCGTGCGGCTGACGCCCATGTAGAAGGTGTCGTCCTGTTCCTCGTACACCAGCTTGTCCTGGTCGTTGGCCGTGCCCACGACGTGCGCCTTGACGCGCTTGGTGAGCAGGGTGACCGGGTCGTTCTCGACGTAGTAAAGCGTGCGGCTGTCGTCGCCCCACATCAGGTTGGCCGAGGCGCCGGTGATGACGTCGGGCAGCACTTCGCCGGTGGCGATGTTCTTGATGCGCAGCGTGTACTGGCGGCGGCCGACGTCGTCCTCGGCGTAAGCCACCCACTGGTCGTCCGGGCTGACTTCGAAATCGCCGATCTGGAAGAAGTCCTTGCCTTCGGCCAGCTGGTTCACTTCGAACAGCACCTGCTCGGGCGCGTCCATCGTGCCCTTGCGGCGGGCGTGGACGGGGTATTCCTTGCCGGTCTCGAAGCGCGTGTAGTACCAGTAGCCGTCCTCGAGGTAGGGCACGCTGGAGTCGTCCTGCTTCACGCGGGCCACCAGCTCGGCGTAGAGGGTTTCCTCCAGCGCCTCGAGCGGCTTGAGCACGGTGTCGGCGTAGGCGTTCTCGGCGTTGAGATAAGCGAGCATCTCGGGGTTTTCGCGCTTGTCGTCGCGCAGCCAGTAGTACTCGTCGTTGCGGATGGCGCCGTGCGGGGCGACCACGTCGTAGGGCTTCTTCGTCGCGACCGGCGCTTCGAGCATGGCGCCCAGGGCCGGAGCGGCGACAGGCGCGGCGGCGACAGGCGCCTGCGCTTCGGGCGCCGGCTTGCCGCCGCAGCCGGAAAGGGCGGCGGCGAGGACGGCGGCGGTGAGGGGCAGCAGGCGCGTGGTCATCGCATCACTCCGCGAAAAGCTTCTGTTTCAGGAAGATGTAGGCCAGCGCCGACATGTAGGCGGACTGGGCGTTGTTGGCGGCGCCACCGTGGCCACCCTCGATGTTTTCGTAATAGGTGACGTCGTGGCCCTGCTCCATCATGCGCGCCATCATCTTGCGGGCGTGGCCCGGGTGGACGCGGTCGTCGCGGGTGGAGGTGGTGAACAGCACCGGCGGATAGTCCACGTCCTTGCTGACGTTCTGGTAGGGCGAGTACTTGCGCAGGAAGGCCCATTCTTCGGGCTTGTCCGGATCACCGTATTCGGCCATCCAGGACGCGCCGGCCAACAGCTTGTGGTAGCGCTGCATGTCCAGCAGCGGCACCTGGCAGACCACGGCGCCGAACAGCTGCGGGTACATCACGGTCATGTTGCCCATCAGCAGGCCGCCGTTGCTGCCGCCCTGCATGCCCAGGCGCTTGGGCTGGGTGACCTTGCGGGCGATCAGGTCTTGCGCCACCGCCGCGAAGTCTTCATAGGCCTTGTTGCGGTTGGCCTTGAGCGCCGCCTGGTGCCAGCGCGGGCCGTATTCGCCGCCGCCGCGGATGTTGGCCACCACGTACACGCCGCCGTCGGCCAGCCAGGCCTTGCCCACGCCGGCGCTGTAGTTCGGGGTCAGCGAGACTTCGAAGCCGCCGTAGCCATAGAGCAGGGTCGGGTTGTTGCCGTCGAGCTTGAGGTCCTTGCGCGACACCATGAAGTACGGAACCTTGGTGCCGTCCTTGCTGGTGGCGAAGTGCTGCTTGATTTCGTAGGCCGAGGCGTCGAAGAAGGCCGGCAGCTGCTTGAGCTTCTCGGGCGCCTTGCCCATGGTGCCCATCAGCAGGGACGTCGGGGTCAGGTAGTCGGTGACGGTCAGGAAGTAGTCGTTGGACTCGTCGGCATCCACCGCGCTGATGCTGATCGTGCCGAACTCCGGCGCGCCGACCAGCGGCCTGCGCAGCCAGCCGTCCGGGCCGGGCTTGAGCACGTAGATGCGGTTCTTGACGTCTTCCAGGACGTTGATGAAATAGAAGTCCTTGGTGGCGCCGCTGCTGGCCAGCGAGGTGTTCTCGCTGGGCGCGAACATCACGTCGAAATCGCGCTTGCCCGCCAGGAAATCGTCGAGCTTGATCGCCAGCAGCGAGCCCGCCGCGTGGTCTTCGCCGCCGATGGTCCAGGGCTGGCGCAGCTCGACGGTCAGCCATTCGCGCACGACGCCTTTCTGGGCGCCGTCGGGCAGGTCGAACTTGGTGAGCTTGCCGTCCTTGCCGCGCAGGTAGAGTTCGTTGGTGTAGAAGGTGAGGCCGCGGTAGACGAAGTCGCGCTCCCAGCCCGGGGTGTCGTCGTGGAAGGCGGTGACGGCGATGTCGTCGTCCTGGCCTTCGTACACCACCGTGGCCTCGGCCATCGGCGTGCCGCGCTTCCATTGCTTGGCGATGCGCGCGTAGCCCGAGCTGGTCATCGAGCCGGGGCCGAAGTCGGTGCCCACGTACACGGTGTCGATGTCGATCCAGCCCAGGTCGCCCTTGGCCTCGGGGCGCTCGAAGCCGCCCTTGACGAAGGCGCGGTCGGAAACGTCGAACTCACGGGTGACGGTGGCATCGGCGCCGCCGCGCGACAGGTTGACCAGGCAGCGGTCGTACTCGGGGCGCAGGCATTCAGCGCCGCCCCAGACCCAGTTGGTGCCCTCGGCCTTGCCGAGCGCGTCGATGTCGAGCAGCACTTCCCATTTCGGCTCGTCCTTGCGGAACTCGGCCAAGGTGGTGCGGCGCCAGACGCCCTGCGGGTTGGTCTTGTCGCGCCAGAAGTTGTAGTAGAACTCGCCCATCTTGCCCACGAACGGGATGCGCTCGTTGGAATCCAGGATCGCCAGCAGGTCGGCGCGCAGCGGCTCGAAGCCCGGGTCCTTGGCCAGCTGGGTTTCGGAGACGGCGTTGCGGGCGCGGACCCAGTCCAGGGACTTGTCCGCTTCGACGTCCTCCAGCCACAGGTAGGGGTCGTCGGTGATCGGGGTGTGCATCGTGGGGCCCTGGGCCATGGCGGAAACAGAAACGGATAGTGCGCCGGCGACGAGCCAGGCGAGGTGGGTGGGACGCATGCAGGATTCCCCATCGATTCAATACCAGCCGCCGACGCTAGCACGCACCCCCGTTCAGCCGCCGTAGGCACAAAGTCATGGGTGCAGGTGCACGGGCCGCCCACCGCGGGCCTTCACGCCCGCCGCAGCTGGGGCTGGCGCAGGGCCGCGTGGCGACGGCGCGCCTGGCCCACGCCGGAGCGCCGGCGACGGCGCGGCGCGCGGACGAGGACCGCGCGCCACGCCGCCACCAGGGCGTGGCGGTAAAGGGTGAGCAGGGCCAGGCCGGGCGCGATGAGCAGCCAGAACGGCAGGTTGCCGAGCAGGTAGACCGGGCCACGGGCGGCGGGCACGACCAGCATGGCGATGAACCCGAGCGCCAGCCATTGCCACAGGGTGCGGGCCAGGCGCGGGTCGGGCGGGGTGGCAGCGGGCGTGAACTGGGTCATGGCGGACTCCTCGGTGGGCGTGCGGCAAGCCTCGCCCGGCGCCGTCTCACGGACCGAGACCGCATTGACACCCCCTTCAGCAAGCGCGGCGCAGCCTGAGCTTCCATCGAACGGATGCCCGCCATGCGCCGCGCCGCCCTGACCCTGTTCCTGCCCGGCCTGCTGTTGCTGGCCGCCTGCGCCAGCACCGGAGGAACCGCCATGACGCCCCTCACCACCACCGCCACCGTCGACCTGGACCGCTACATGGGCCGCTGGTGGGTGATCGCCAACATCCCCTACTTCGCCGAGAACGGGAAAGTCGCCACCGCCGATGTCTACGCGCTGCGTGACGACGGCCGCATCGAGAACGTTTACGTCTACCGCAAGGCGTTCGACAAGCCCGAGAAGCAGACCAAGGCCGTCGCGCGCGTAGTGCACGGCACCAACAACGCGCAGTGGCAGATCGCCTTCTTCGGCGGGCTGGTGAAGGCCGACCTGCTGATCCTGGAAGTGGCGCCGGACTATTCCTGGGCGCTCATCGGCCACCCCAAGCGCAAGATGGGCTGGGTGTTCTCGCGCACGCAGGCCATGGATGCGGCGCAGTACGAAACGCTGCGCGGCAAGTTCGCCGGCTACGGCTACGACACCGCGCAGTTCCAGCGCGTGCCGCAGTTCGCCGAACAGATGGGCCAGCCGGGCTTCCAGTAATCGCTACCGGCGCAAGGCGCCTCAACGCTCATAGTTTGAAAGCGCCAGCTGCAGCAGCGTGCGCGCCTGCTGGCGCAGCGATTCGGGTTCGGTGACTTCGGCGTCGGCGCCGTAGCGCAGCACGTCCATCAGCAGCTCCTTGGCGTGGCTGTAGGGCAGCTTGAGCTCGTAGCGGCCGTCGGGCAGGAAGCGGCCTTCCTGCTTGGAATGCCAGTGCTCGTCGGCCACCCAGCGCGCGGCCTTGGGCGAGAACAGGATCGTGGCCGTGCCCTTGGGCGTGCCGGAGAAAATGCCGTAGCTCGAGGCCAGGTGCTGGTTGAGTTCGGCGTCGGGCAGGTCGCGCGCGGCGCCATCGAGCAGTTTGGCGTGCTGCACGCGGTCCACCGAGAAGCTGCGCAGGCCTTCGCGCTCGTGGTCCCAGGCGTCGAGGTACCAGTTGTCCTTGTAATGCGTGAGCCGCTGCGGCGAAACCTTGCGGTGCGTGCGCTCGTTGGTGGACCGCGCCAGGTAGTCGAACTCCAGCGGCCGCCGCTCGAGCACGGCGCCGGCGACGATGCGGAACGCCAGTTCGTCGCGGCGGCGCACGCCGCTGGCGATCACCCGCACCCGCTCCACCGGCCAGCGCTTGCCGCCGGCCTGCTGGGCCAGCAGCGACTCGATGCGCCCCTTGAGCGGCGCCAGCGCGCTCGACAGCACGCCCTGGCCGGTGCGGTCGAGCAGCTGGTGTGCGGCCAGCAGGGCGTGCAGTTCGTCGGAGTTGAGCCACAGTCCCGGCAGTTCGAAGCGCTCGGCCTCCTTCTCGTCGTATCGGATGCTGCCCTCGCCTTCGCTCTCGACCGGGGCGCCCAAGGCGTCGCGCAGGAAGGCGATGTCGCGGTAGAGCGTGGCGCGCGAGCAGGCCAGCTCCTCCATCAGGCCCTTGATGGACACCGGGTAGCGCGAGGACTTCAGGCTGCGGTGAAGGGCGAGGATGCGCTCGTAGCGGTCCATGGCGTGATGTCCGGAAAGGTCGCGGGATTGCGATTAGCATGGCATCGGCGCGCCCTCCCTCCAAGCGCCGGGGAATCCCGATGAAGCGCAGCACCGCCACCCTCGCCCTCCTGCTCGGCTCGCTCGTGCTTGCAGGCCCCGTCCACGCCGACGCCAGCGCCGAGCTCAAGGCCGCCTACGGCAAGTTCATCCAGGTCACCAGCTTCCGCGCCACCATGACCGACCTGGCGACGGGCCAGGCCGTCAATACGATCGAATTCGTCGCCCCCGACCGCTACGCCATCACGCCTGCGGCCACCGGCACGCGCCAGCTCATCATTGGCCGGACCATGATCATGGACATCGGCGGCCGCACGATGGCCATCCCACTCCCGGACAAGGCCAACCCCAGCCAGTACCGCAACCAGAAAGCACTCGACGAGCTGGCGTCGGGCATCGCCGTCACGCGGCGGGCGGACTCGAGCGACGCGGGCGAACCGGCCAAGGTCTACCACTTTGTCTCCAGCAACGAAGGCCAGCCGGTGGAATCGCTCACCTTCGTGTCCAAGGCCAGCGGCCTGCCGATCCAGATCCAGACCACCGGCAGCGCGGGCAAGACCCAGTACAGGTACCAGATCCGCTACAGCCGCTTCAACGACCCGTCCATCAAGATCGCGGCCCCGAAGTAGCCAAAGCTCGCGGGAAACGGCCGCGCCCGGCACAATACCGGGCATGCGGGAGCCCGAACTGAAACTGCAGCAGCCGGTGGGCGACGAGGTCAAGCAGACCACGTGCTACATGTGCGCCTGCCGCTGCGGCATCAACGTGCACCTGAGCGAAGGCCGCATCCGCTACATCGAAGGCAACCCGGCGCACCCGGTGAACCGCGGCGTGCTTTGCGCCAAGGGCGCGGCCGGCATCATGCAGCACTACTCGCCGGCGCGGCTGGACAAGCCGCTGCTGAGGGTGGGCGAGCGCGGCGAAGGCAAGTTCCGCGAAATCGAATGGGACGAGGCGCTGGCGCTCGCGGCGAAGTGGCTGGGCGAAACCCGCGCGCGCGACCCCAACCGCCTGGCCTTCTTCACCGGCCGCGACCAGTCCCAGGCCCTCACCGGCTGGTGGGCGCAGCAGTACGGCACCATCAACTACGCCGCGCACGGCGGCTTCTGCTCGGTGAACATGGCCGCGGGCGGGCTGTACACGCTGGGCGGCAGCTTCTGGGAGTTCGGCGAGCCCGACTGGGAGCATGCAAAATACCTGATGCTGTGGGGCGTGGCCGAAGACCACGACTCCAACCCGATCAAGCTCGGCCTGGGCCAGCTCAAGGGCCGGGGCGCCAAAGTGGTGGCGGTGAACCCGGTGCGCAGCGGCTACGGCGCCATCGCCGACGAATGGATCGGCATCCGGCCCGGCACCGACGGGCTGTTCGCGTTCGCGCTGATCCACGAACTCCTCCTGGCCGACAAGGTCGACCTCGACTACCTGGTGCGCTACACCAACGCCCACTGGCTGGTGGTGCAGAACCCGGGCGGCGCCGACGACGGCCTGTTCGCGCGCGACGCCGAAGGCCGCGCCCTGTGCTGGGACCGCGCGGGCGGCTTGGCGCTGGCGGAGGGCAACGGGATTTCGCCGGTGGTCATCGGTGAATTCGTGCTGTCCGACGGCCGCCGCGCGGTGCCGGTGTTCCAGCTGCTGGCGCAGCGCTACCTCGACCCGCAGTACGCGCCCGACGCCGTGGCCGAGCGCTGCGGCGTGCCGGCCGACACCATCCGCCGCATCGCCCGCGAGCTCGCCGCCGCCGCGTTCGACGAACCCGTCGTGATCGACCAGCCCTGGACCGACACCCACGGCCACGTGCACGAAAAAATGGTGGGCCGTCCGGTCGCCTTCCACGCCATGCGCGGCATCAGCGCCCACAGCAACGGCTTCCACACCTGCCGCGCGCTGCACCTGCTGCAGCTGCTGCTGGGCGCGGTGGACACGCCGGGCAGCTTCCGCTACCAGCCGCCGTTCCCGCGGCCGATCCCGCCGGCGAACCGGCCGGGCAAGACCCGCCTGGCCAACGGCGCACTGGATGCGCCGCCGCTGGGCTTCATCCACGGCCCCGAAGACCTGCTGGTGGACGCCGACGGCGAACCGCGCCGGCTCGACCATGCCTACTCCTGGCGCTACCCGCTGGCCGTGCACGGCATGCTGCACACGGTGATCCGCAACGCCTGGGCCGGCGATCCGCAGACGGTGGACGTGCTGTTCCTGTTCATGGCCAACATGAGCTGGAACTCGGCCATGAACACCAGCGAGACCCTGCGCTGGCTCACCGACAAGGGCGAAGACGGCGAGTACCGCATCCCGAAGATCATCTACTCGGATGCCTATTCCAGCGAGATGGTGGCCTACGCCGACCTGGTGCTGCCCGACACCACGTACCTCGAACGCTTCGACGCCATCTCGCTGCTCGACCGCCCCATCTCCGACGCCGACCGCGCCGCCGACGCCATCCGCCATCCGGTGCTGGATTCGGCGACGCAGCGCGAAGGCCGCGACGTGCGCGGATTCCAGTCGGTGCTGCTGGACCTGGGCGCGCGCATCGGCCTGCCCGCCCTGCTCAGGGACGACGGCACGCCGCGCTATGCCGACTACGCCGACTACATCGTCAACCACGAGCGCGCGCCCGGCGTGGGCCTGCTGGCCGGCTGGCGCGGCGACGGCACCCAGCACGGCAAGGGCAGCCCGAACCCGCAGCAGCTCGACCGCTACCGCGAGAACGGTGGCTTCTGGCACACCGACGTGCCCGCGGCGGGCCGCTACTTCAAGATGGCCAACCGCGACTACCTGCAGTGGTCGCAGGGCATGGGCTTCATCGCCCGGGCCGAGCCGGTGGTGCTGCAGCTGTATTCGGAGACGCTGCAGAAATTCCGCCTGGCCGCGCAGGGCCACGGCCCGGTGCAGCCGCCCGCAGCCGAGCGCGAGCGCGTGGCGCGCTACTTCGACCCGCTGCCGATCTGGTACGAACCCTTCGAGGGCGCGCAGGTGGAAACCCATCGCTACCCGCTGAGCGCGGTCACCCAGCGCCCGCCCTTCATGTACCACGCCTGGGGTTCGCAGAACGCCTGGCTGCGGCAGATCACCGCGCGCAATTTCCTGTACCTGCATCCCGACACCGCAGCGCGGCACGGCCTGGCCGACGACGACTGGGTGCACCTGGATTCGCACCAGGGCCGCATCACCGTGCAGTGCCGGCTGGCCGGCAACGTGCAGCCCGACACGGTGTGGACCTGGAACGCCATCGGCAAGCGCCGCGGCGCCTGGAAACTCGACAAGGACGCGCCCGAAAGCCGCAAGGGCTTCCTGCTCAATCATTTGATTTCCGACATCCTGCCGCGCGAGGGCTATGCCAACGCCGACCCGGTGACGGGCCAGGCGGCGTGGTTCGACCTGCGGGTTTCCATCTCGCGCGCGGAGGCTGGCGAAGACACCCTGCCGCAGTTCGCGCCGTTGGACCACGCGACGCCCGATCCACGGCCGCTGCGCTACGGCGCGATCTTCCGGGGCAAACGCTGATGGGTTGGGACGCCATCCTCACGCTGTGCGTGATGGCCGGCGCGGTGGCGCTGTTCGTCAGCGAGAAGCTGTCGGTGGACATCGTCGCCATCCTGGCGCTGTCGGCGCTGGTGCTGCTGGGCGTGGTCGGCCCCGACGTGGCCATCTCGGGCTTCGCCAACGAAGCCACCATCACCGTGGCGGCGATGTTCGTGCTCAGCGCCGGGCTGCAGCGCACCGGCGCGCTGCGGGCGCTGGGCGCGCTGTTCGCGCGCATCCACCGGCCCTGGGCGTTCGGCCTGGTGGTGATGGTCACGGTGGCCGCGGTGTCGGCCTTCGTCAACAACACGGCGGCGGTGGCGGTGTTCCTGCCGATCGTGCTGGCGGCCACGGCGGCCAAGAACCTGTCGCCGTCCAAGTACCTCATCCCGCTGTCCTACGCGGCCCAGATGGGCGGCGTGTGCACGCTGATCGGCACGTCCACCAACCTGCTGGTGAACTCCCTGGCCAAGGACCTCGGGCAGCCGGGCTTCAGCCTGTTCGAGTTCACGGCGCTGGGCGTGGCCTGCACGGTCGCCGGCATCACCTACCTGATGACCGTGGGCCGATGGCTGCTGCCCGACCGCGCCGCCACCGCCATCACCGAAACCTACGGGCTGGGCAAGTACATCACCGAACTGCGGGTGATGGCGGGCTCGCCGCTGATCGGCCAATCGGTCGCCCAGAGCAAACTGGCCGAGACGTTCAGCGTGTACGTGCTCGAGCTCACGCGCGGCAAGGAAGAAGTGTGGTCGCCCCGCGCCGAGGTGCTGCAGGCCGGCGACGTGCTGCTGGCGCGCGGCGACTGGAGCCGGCTCAGCGAGCTCAAGGACCAGATGAAGCTCGAGATCGAGCCCGAGTTCAAGCTGCGCGACGACCAGTTCACCGGCGCGTCGCAGTCGCTGGTGGAAGTGATGGTGGCGCCCAACTCGCGCTTCGCCGGCGAGACCCTGCGCGAGCTCGATTTCCGCTGGAACTACAACGCCACCGTGCTGGCTGTGCACCGCCGCGGCGAAGTGCTGCGCGAGAAGATCCGCGAGGTGACGCTCAATGTCGGCGACATCCTGCTGATGCTGGCCCCGCGCGACGAGCTGCCTTCGCTGCGCCGCAACCCCAACCTGGTGGTGGTGACCGAACGCGAGGACGAAACCGCCTCGCGACGCCGCGCGCCGCTGGCGCTGCTGATCATGGCGGCCGTGATCGTGTCGTCGGCCCTGGGCCTGATGCCGATCGTCATCTCGGCGCTGATCGGCTGCGTGGCGCTGGTGGTCACCAAATGCCTGGAGCCCGAGGAAGCGTACGAAGCCATCGACTGGCGCATCATCGTGCTGCTGGCGGGCGTGCTGCCGCTGGGCATGGCGCTGCAGCAGTCCGGCGCGGCCGAAGTGTTGGCCAGCAACACCATCGGCCGCATGGCCGGCATGGACCCGGTGTTCGTGCTGGCCGTGGTGTACCTGCTGGCGCTGGTGCTAAGCGAGCTGATGAGCAACGCCGCCGCGGCGGTGCTGCTGGTGCCGATCGCGGTGTCGGCGGCGATCTCGATGGGCCTGAGCCCCACGCCCTTCCTGGTGGCCGTGACCTTCGCCGCCTCCACCAGCTTTTCCACGCCGGTGGGCTACCAGACCAACACCATGGTTTACAGCATAGGCAACTACCGGTTCACCGACTTCATGAAGGTGGGCATTCCCCTCAACCTGATCTTCTGGCTCATCGGTGTCACCATGATCCCGATGATCTGGCCATTCACGCCGACGCCATGACCCAACTGCCGCCCCCGACCAAGAAGAAACTCGGCCTGGTCATCGACCTGGACACCTGCGTGGGTTGCCATGCCTGCGCCGTGTCGTGCAAGGAGTGGAACGCCGGCGGCATCGCCGGGCCGCTCACCGACGAAAACCCCTACGGCCAAGACCCCATCGGCGTGTGGTTCAACCGCGTGCACAGCTACGAAGTGGCGGCCACCGCCGAACAGGCCGCCAGCACCCTGCACTTCCCGCGCAGCTGCCTGCACTGCGAAACGCCGGCCTGCGTCACCGTCTGCCCTACCGGCGCCAGTTACAAGCGCGCCGAGGACGGCATCGTGCTGGTGGACGAAGACAAATGCATCGGCTGCAAGCTGTGCAGCTGGGCCTGCCCCTACGGCGCGCGCGAGTACAGCGCGGTGGAGGGCGTCATGAAGAAGTGCACGCTGTGCGTGGACCGCATCTACAACGAAACCATCCCCGAAGAATCGCGCCAGCCCGCCTGCGTGCAGGCCTGCCCGACCAAGGCGCGCCACTTCGGCGACCTGGGCGATCCCGATTCCGCCGTGTCGCAGCTGGTGGCCGAACGCGGCGGCGTGGCGCTGATGCCCGAACTGGGCTACGCGCCGGTGAACCGCTACCTGCCGATGCGCCCGCGCCGCGGCGGTGAACAGGCGGCCGCGCCGGCCGCGCCGGTGGAGAAGCTCGACACCGCCGACCTCAACCCGCTGCTGCGCTGGCTCGACCGCGCCCTGAGCCGCTGACATGCATCCGGCCTTTTCCGTCATCTTCTTCACCACCGCCTCGGGGCTGGGCTACGGGCTGTGGTTCTGGCTGTCGCTGTCCTTCCTGGCCTCGCCCGGCGGCCATTCGGCGTATGCCGCGCACCTGATCGGCCTGGCCGCCGGCTTCGTGCTGGTCAGCCTGGGCCTGCTCAGCTCCACCCTGCACCTGGGCAAGCCGCTGCGCGCGTGGCGCGCGTTCAGCCAGTGGCGCACCAGCTGGCTGTCGCGCGAGGGCGTGCTGGCGCTGGCCACCTACGTGCCGCTGGGGGTTCTGGTGGCGCTGCTGGTGTCGGGCAGCGCCCTCGTCAAGCCGATGGTGCCGGCGCTGCTGGTGCTGCTGGCGGTGCTGTCGCTGGCCACGGTGGCGTGCACGGCAATGATCTACGCCTCGCTCAAGCCGATCCCGGCCTGGAGCCATGCGCTGGTGCTGCCCGCGTATCTGGGCTTCGCGCTGCTCACCGGCGGGCTGGCGGCGCTGGCCGTGCTGGCCACGGACGACGCGCCGCACGAACTCGCGGTGCTGGCGCTGCTGATGCTGGCGGTCGCGATGGGGGTGCTCAAGCGCCGCTACTGGCGCGCCATCGACCGCGGCACGATGCCGGCGACGCGGGCTTCGGCGCTGGGCCTGCCGGCCGACCGCGTGGCCACCGTGTTCGAGCGGCCGCACACCGAGGCCAATTACCTCACGCGCGAGATGGGCTACGTGCTGGCGCGAAAGCATTCGACCAAGCTGCGGCGGCTGGCCCTGCTGCTGTTCGGCGGCGTGCCGGCGGCCGCGTGTGTAATCACGCTGCTGCATCCGGGCTTTGCGCTGCCGGCGCTGGCGCTGGCGGCGCTGTCAGCGCTGCTGGGGGCGATGATGGAGCGCTGGCTGTTCTTCGCCGAGGCCCGGCACGTGGTGATGCTGTACTACTAGAGGTCGAGCAGGGCGTCGGCGCCGCGGGCCACCAGCATGTCGGCCACCTGCTGGCCCAGCTTGTCGGGTTCCGACACCGGGCCGCTGGCATAGCCGCGCACCGTCTGGCCGTCGCTGGCGCGGCCGACCAGGCCTTCGAGCGAGAGCTTGTCCTTGTTGAGCGTGGCGTAGGCCGCGATCGGCACCTGGCAGCTGCCGCCCAGGGTGCGGGTCATCGCGCGCTCGGCGCTGACGCAGGCGCGGGTGTGGGCGTGGTCGAGCGCGGCCAGCAGCGCCAGCACCTCGGGCTGCCCCTGGCGGCATTCGACGGCGATCGCGCCCTGCGCGGCGGCCGGAATGAAGCGCGGCGCCACCAGGCGCTCGCGGATGCGTTCGCCCAGGCCCAGCCGCTCCAGGCCGGCGCAGGCCAGCACGATGGCGTCGTAGTCGCCGGCGTCGAGCTTGGCCAGGCGCGTGTTGACGTTGCCGCGCAGGTCCACCAGCTTGAGGTCGGGGCGGTGCGCGCGCAGCAGCGCCTGCCGGCGCAGCGACGACGTGCCCACTTTCGCGCCGAACGGCAGCTCTTCCAGCGCCTCGTACTTCACCGACACGAAGGCGTCGAAGGGGTTGGCGCGCTCGAGGATGGCGGCCAGTTCGAACGGGCCGTCGAGCTCCATCGGCACGTCCTTGAGCGAGTGCACGGCGGCGTCGGCGCGGCCTTCCATCATGGCCACCTCCAGCTCCTTGAGGAACAGGCCCTTGCCGCCGACTTCCGACAGCGGCCGGTCCTGCAGCTGGTCGCCGCGCGTGGTCATCGGCACCAGCACCACCTCCAGGCCCGGGTGGGCTTCGCGCAGGCGGGCGGCGACGTGTTCGGTCTGCCAGAGCGCGAGCGCGCTTTCGCGGGTGGCCAGTCGCAGGGTCGTCATGGTCGGCAGTTCCTAAAGGTGCTTGAGGCGCTCGCGCAGCAGCGGCAGGCAGCGCCGGCTGACTTCCAGCGGCGCGCCACCGTGGCGCAGGATGGCATGGACCTGGCCGTCGTTGGAACGGCGCAGCTCGGCGAATTCGTCCGAGGCCACCAGGCAGTTGCGGTGGATGCGGATGAAGCGGTCGCCGAATTCGCTCTCCAGCGACTTCAGCGATTCCTCGACCAGGTCTTCGCCGCGGGCGTGGTGCACCACGACGTATTTTTCCTCGGCCTGCAGGAAGCGGATGTCGTCCACCGGGATCAGGCGCAGGCAGCCGCGCAGGCGGGCGCTGAGGTGGCTGCGGCGGCGTTCGCTGCTGGCCGGCGGCAGGCGCGAGGCCTGCTGCGCGGCGCGCTGGCGACGGGCGCGTTCGATGGCTTCGGCCAGGCGCTCGGGGCGCACGGGCTTGACCAGGTAGTCCACGGCGGCGGCTTCGAACGCGGCCAGCGCGTGCTGGTCGAAGGCGGTGCAGAACACCACGGCCGGCGGCGACGGCAGCAGCGCCAGGTGACGCGCGGCCTCCAGGCCGTCCATCACCGGCATGGCGATGTCGAGCAGCACCACGTCCACCGCGAGGGATTCGGCCAGTTCCACCGCCTCCCGGCCGTTGCCGGCCTCGCCGGCCACGTCCACGTCGTCCATGTCCCGCAGCAGCGACGCAAGGCGCTGACGGGCCAGGGGTTCGTCGTCGACGAGGAGCAGTTTCATGGCCGGAGTATGCCCGGGTTTCAGGCGGTGAAGCGCTGGCCCAGCCAGTCGCCGAGGTCGTGGATCTCGTCGGCGCAGACGCTGTGCGGCATGGCGTAGGCGCGCCATTGGATGGCCATGCCCAGGCCCTGCAGGGCGTCGCGGCTGCGCTCGCCCAGCGCCGCGGGAACCACCGGGTCCTGCTGGCCGTGGGCCATGAAGACCGGCGTGGCCAGCCCGGCGCGCGTGGCCTCGGCGGCCGTGGTCGAGGCCATGGGCAGGTAGGTGGACAGCGCGACGATGCCGCCCAGCGCCGCCTCGCGCCGCACGCCCGCGGCCAGCGCGATGGCGCCGCCCTGCGAGAAGCCGGCCAGGATGACGCGTTCGGGCGGCACGCCGCGCTCGCCTTCGCGGGCGATCAGCGCCTCGACCTGGGCGATGGATTCGCGCACGCCGGATTCATCGGCGCGCTGGTCGAAATCGAAATTGCGAATGTCGTACCAGGCGCGCATGCGCGCACCGCCGTTGACGGTGACCGCACGCACCGGCGCATGCGGGAACACGAAGCGCAGCGCCGGCCAGCCCGGGCGCAGCAGCTCGGGCACGATCGGCGCGAAGTCGTTGCCGTCGGCGCCCAGGCCGTGCAGCCAGACGATGCTCCACTGCGGCGCGGGGCCGGTGGCGTGTTCGACGGATTCAAGCAGGGTCATGGAATCTTGGCCTCCGGGGCCGGGGGGTCCGCCGGGTGCGGCAGCAGGGTGATGTCGGGGATGCGGCTGGCCTGGTCGATCGAGAACCGTGCTTCGCGGCCGAGCGTCAGCGTGGTCCGAGAGATGGTGTCGACGTGGGCCAGCGACACTTGGGAAAAGCGGCTCGTCACGGAAAGATGGCCGATGCGGCCGCTCCTGATATCCAGCTGCGAGACGCAGGAGCCTGGGCAAGGCGTTGCATCGTTGATCGACAGCGAGGCGACATCCCCGTCCCAGCGCAGTTCCCCCGTGGTCTCGATGGCGAGGGCCTCCAGCCCGACCTTCGCAACAATCATCGCCTCGGGCGCCACCAGCCTGCGCACGGTCGGCGCAAGCCGGATGGACAGCGCTTGGTACTGCTTCGAGTCCGACACGATCCGCAGTCGGCGGCCTTCGCGGGTCACGGTGACCTGGTGGTCCTTGCCCACGGGATACTCCAGCTGGGGCGACGCCGCGGAAACGAACAGGATGCCGACGCCGGATGGCGAAACCACCACCACTTCTTCGATTCCCGCCAGGTCCAGGGGAAGGGTGACCAGGTCGTCGGGCGCCTCACGGGGCAGCACCAGGGCCGCCACGTAAAGACCCATGGCCGCGAGGAAGGTCAAGCCGGTGCGCTTCATCATGCGACCTCCCTCTCGCCCAGCGCGAACAGGCTGGCGAGCCACAGCAGGCCCGGTATGGCGAACCAGGCGACCGGGAAGAACCATTGCTGCCAGGGCACCAGTTCGCGTTCGCTGTTCCAGTAATCCAGGAACAGTTGGGACTCGCCGCCGGCCAGCGTGGTCACCAGCATGACGACCAGCAGCTGCACGAACGCGGCGACGATGGTTTTGAGCGCAGGGAAGGATCGGAAGTACAGGCTGCCGAGCACCGCGAACGCCTGCAGGGAGTTCAGCGTCAGCGCGGTTTGCACCACGTGGCGCCATGACTGGAAATTTTCGCCCGGAAGGTAGAGCCCGAACTCCTGCGGCGGCATCGAGTTCAACCGGGGGTTGATCTCGACTGCGACGCGGGCGGCGTCCTCTTGGGCGGCAGCGGCCTGCGCGTACATTGCCGCCGGCAAGTTGCAGACGTAGAAAGCCAGCGAATACACCACCGGGTAGAGCACCGCCACCACCAGCACCGCCAGCAGCCATTTCTCCAGCTTCGAGGCCGGGCGCATCAGCAGCAAGCCGGCGGATTCGCGCTTGCCCATGGCCTGGAAATAGCGGGCCGCGAAAATGGGCGCGGTCAGGAACAGCCCGACGAGATAGAACCCCGACTGGCCGTCGACGGTCAGCAGGCGATAGCCGTCCCTTTCCGACAACAGCGCCAGCAGCAGCACGAAATGCACGATGACGCCGATGGCGATGAACCAGGCGTAGGTGCGCCGGTACTCGGCCCACTGTGCGCGCGCCAGCCGGGTGAAACGCGCCAGGTCAAACATGGGCCACCTCCCCGGCGGATTCACGCACCGCGGCCAACACGCCGCTCTTGTTGAGGCTCAACGCCTTGTAGAGGAGCTCCAGGTGCACCGCGCCGCCCGCGCCGGAGGAGTTGCGCGCCACATAGGCCAGCTGTTCGCCCATCGGCTCGCGATAGATCACGCCGTCCACCTGCTCCAGCGCCAGCGCATTTGCCGCCACGCCCATCGTCATCGCCGCCGACAGCTGGGCCATGCTGGCCGACAGCGCCAGCGAGGCCGCGTCTATGAACAGGATATGGCCCATGATCCGCTCCAGGTCGTGCGCCTGGTGGGTGCTGATCAGGATCAGGCGTTCGCGCTGCTCGGGCTGAGACACGATGGCCTTGAACTGGTCGCGGCCGACGATGTCCAGGCCGTTGGTCGGCTCGTCCAGCAGCAACACGGGCGTGAACGTCGCCAGCGCGAACGCCATCGCCGCCTTTTTCTTCTGGCCCAGGCTCATTTCGCCGAACCGGTGCTGGTCGGAAAGTTCGAAGACGTCGAGGTATTCCCGGAATGCCGCGGCCGAGAACTTCGGATAGAAACCGGCGTGTGTGCTGGCCAACTGCGCGGCGCTCAGGTCGGGCAGGTGGAACTCCTCGGGCACCAGGTAAACGCTGGCCAGGAAGTCCGGATGGCGCTCGCGCGGCGCGAAGCGCCCCACGTCGATGCGGCCCTGCTGCGGGAACAGCAGCCCGGCCAGCAGCTTGAGCAGCGTGGACTTGCCGCTGCCGTTGCGGCCAAAGACGCCGTACACGCCGGGCTCGGTGAGGCTGAGGCTGAAGCGTTCGTACAGCCGGTGCTTGCGGTAGCCGAACGACAGATCTTCGATGCGTATCACGCGCGCCCCTCGGTTGGCCGTGCGTGCATTCTAGCCAGCCCGGCCCGCCGGCGGTGCGCGGGAATCACTTCACCAGGATCAGCTTGTCGTTGCGCGTGTGCTGCAGGCGGTAGACCTGGCCGGCGTGGCGGATCAGCACGACGCGGCCGCCGCGCATCAGCTCGCGGCTGTCGAACTCGGCCTGCGGCGGGTGCGCAACGGCGGGCGGGCGCATCGCGCTGGCCGGGGGCGGGTTGGACGGAGCGGGTCGGTCCATGGTGATTGGGCGTCCTGTCGGGAGTCGCCATGATGATAATGATTCGCATTTGCATGTCAAGCGCTCCGCCCGAGCGGGTATCCTGCTTCAATGACGACAACAAGCGCTGCTTCCAACCCGCACGGACAGCGCCCCGCCGTGTCCGCCGCCCTGGTCGCCGGAGCCATCGGCGTGGTGTTCGGCGACATCGGCACCAGCCCGCTGTACACGATCAAGGAAATGTTCAACCCGCATTTCGGGCTCGTACCGGACGCGGCCACGGTCAAGGGCCTGCTGTCGCTGGGCTTCTGGTCGCTGATCCTGGTGGTAACGATCAAGTACGTGCTGGTCATCATGCGCGCCGACAACGACGGCGAGGGCGGGATCATGGCCCTGACGGCGCTGGCCCAGCGCAGCCTCAAGAGCGGTTCGCGCATGGGCTACGTCGTCGGCATCCTGGGCATCTTCGGTGCGGCCCTGTTCTTCGGCGACGGCATGATCACGCCCCCCATCACCGTGCTGGGCGCGGTGGAGGGCCTGGAGGTGCTGTCGCCGGCGTTCAAGCCATGGGTCGTGCCGCTGAGCCTGGTGATACTGACGGCGCTGTTCGCGTTCCAGCGCTTCGGCACGGCCAAGGTGGGCCAGGTGTTCGGCCCGGTGATGGTGATCTGGTTCATCGCCCTGGCGGGCTTCGGCGTGCTGAACATCGCCTCCGCGCCGGGCGTGTTGGCGGCGCTGAATCCCTACTGGTCGGTGGAGTTCTTCAGCACGCACGGCTGGCATGCGGGCCTGGTGCTGGGTGCGGTGGTCCTCACCGTGACCGGCGGCGAGGCGCTGTACGCCGACATGGGCCATTTCGGCAAGGCGCCGATCCGCTGGGGTTGGTTCGGACTGGTGCTGCCGTCGCTGGTCCTGAACTACTTCGGCCAGGGCGCGGTGCTGCTGGCCGACCCGGCGGCGGTTTCCAATCCCTTCTACATGGCGATCCCGGGCTGGGCCCAGATCCCGATGATCCTGCTGGCGACCCTGGCGGCGGCCGTGGCATCCCAGGCCGTGATCACCGGCGCGTTCTCGGTGGCGGTGCAGGCGATACAGCTGGGCTACCTGCCGCGCCTGAAGATTCGCTACACCTCGCGCGACGCCATGGGCCAGGTCTACGTGCCGGCAGTGAACAACGTGCTTTTCATCGCCGTGGTCATGCTGACGCTCGGCTTCCAGAGCACGGCGGCGCTGGCCACCGCGTATGGCCTGTCGGTGACCGGGACGATGCTCATCGACACCCTGCTGCTGGCGGTGGTCGCCTACACGAGCTGGCCGGATGCGCGGCGCTGGGTCCTGCCGCTGTGCGTGGTCTTCCTGTTGGTGGACCTGGCCTTCCTGCTGGCGAACGGCGCCAAGCTGTTCAGCGGAATAGGAGCCTGGGTGCCGCTGATGATCGGCGTCGCCGCGTTCACCGTGATGCGCACTTGGCGGCGCGGCCGGCAGCTGCTGAACGCCGAGATCGCCAAGACCGGGACGCGGGTCCAGAACTTCCTGCCCGGCCTGCTGCTGGCGCCGCCGGTGCGCGTGCCGGGCACCGCCATCTTCCTGGCGCGGGAACCGGGCGTGGTGCCCCAGGCCCTGCTGCTCAACATCAAGCACAACAAGGTCCTGCACGCGCGCAATGTATTCCTCACGGTGCAGTTCGCGCCGTCACCGTATGTCGCGCGGGAAGCCCGGTTGAAGTGCGAGGCCATCGGCGAGCAGTGCTACGCCATGACGCTGAGGTTCGGGTTCATGGAAACCCCCGACGTGCCCCAAGCCCTGATGGCTTCCTGCGACAACGGCGGGCCGGCCTTCGATCCGATGGACATCACCTGGTTCACGGGCCGGGAGAGCGTGATTGGCAGCTGGAACCACGGCATGGCGATGTGGCGGGACAAGATCTTCGGGTTCATGCATCGCAATGCCGCGCCGGCGAGCGGCTACTTCCATATTCCGTCGGGGCGCCTGGTGGAGCTGGGTTCGCAGGTGCAGATCTGACGGTCGCCGATGCGTCCCGGGATCAGCGCTGCCCCGCGCCCAGCCGGAACTGCACCACGCGCGAACTCGCCACGCTGCGCGAGCCCGCCTCGAAGCGCCAGCGGCTGGCGGCAACGATCGCGGCCTCGTCGAAAACTCCCGGAGAGCTGGCCGACACCACGCTCGGCGAAGCCACGCTGCCGTCGGGCTGGATGGTGAACTTCACGGTCACCTCGCCTTCGAGCTTGCGGCGCTGGGCCATGATCGGGTAGCGCGGGCTCGGGGCGCTGAGCAGGCGCGGGACGCCCGCGGCAGAGTTCGACGCGGCGGCCGCAGGCGCGGGGGCCGCGGCGACGGCAGCGGAGACGGCCGCGGTGGTCGCCGGCGGCGGCGTTGTCCGGGCGGGCGATGGCGC
>JANOJQ010000108.1:0-3104 GCA_031418815.1 Lysobacteraceae bacterium | reverse complement strand
TTCACGTCCAGCAGCAGGTCGCAGTCGGCCTCGGCCAGCACCGTGCGCAGGAAATCGATCTCGGGCATGCCCTGGTAGGGCGCCGCGTAGTAGGAAATATTTTCCACCGCAATGCGGCGGCCCAGCAAGTCCTGCACCTGGCGGATGCGGCCGGCAACGTGGTGCACGGCCTCCTCGGTGAAGGGGATGGGCATCAGGTCGTAGAGCTGGCCGTCGTCGCTGCAGTACGAGAGGTGCTCGCTGAAGATCGGCACGTGGTGCTCGTCCAGGAAGCGGCGCAGCTTGAGCAGGTAGGTCTGGTCGAACGGTGCCACCGCGCCCAGCGACAGCGACAGGCCGTGGCAGACCAGCGGATGCCTGCGGCTGAGCTCGCGCAGGCCTTCGCCGAAGCGCCCACCCACGCCGATCCAGTTGTCGGGCGCGCACTCCAGGAAATCGAAATCACCCGGCGCTGCAGCCTGCAGCGGACCCATCAGGGCCCGCCGCAGGCCGAGGCCGGCGGCCATCGGTGACAGGGAGGGGATGGCCGTCATGCGCGGGTTACTTCTTGTCTTCGCCGCACTTGCCTTCGCCGCACTTGCCTTCCATGCCGGCCTTGTCGCCCGCTTCGTCCGCCGGCTTGGCGGCGCCGCACTTGCCTTCGTGCTCGCCCTTCTCGGCGCCGCAGTGGCCTTCACCGCACTTGCCTTCCATGCCGGCCTTGTCGCCGCCGCACTTGCCTTCTTCGGCCATCTTGCCGGCGCCGCACTTGCCTTCACCGCACTTGCCTTCCTCGGCCTTGGCTTCCGCGCCGGCCACCTGGTAACCCTGCGCCAGGCTGCTCATCGCGAAGGCGGAGTTGGCGAGCGCGAAGCTGCCCAGCATCAGCGCGCCGGCAGCCAGGACAACGGGTTTGATCGACTTGATGGACATGGTTATCGCTCTCTTTGTAAGGATGCGGGCGGGCCCGCGGGGTGGATTCGGGTGGTTCAGCTGGAAAGATACTCTCGGGCCAATGAACGCGCGCGGTGCAGGCGGGCCTTGGTGGCTTCGCGCGTGAGGCCCAGTTTCTCGGAAAGTTCGTTGATGCTCATGCCTTCCAGGTCGCGCAGCAGCACGATTTCGCGGTAGTGCGGCGGCAGCGACTCCATGGCCGCCGCGAGGTCGCGGGCCAGGCCGCGGTGTTCGACCACGCAGGTGTCGGCGATGTCGTCGGTGATCGGCTCGTGCATGAAGCCACGCAGGCCGCGCTTCAACCGGTTGCATTCGCGCTTGACGATGCGGAACAGCCAGGACGCGAAGCACTCGATCTGGCGCAGGTCCATCAGCCGCCGCGAGGCGGTGAACAGGGCTTCCTGCACGGCGTCCTCGGCGTCGTTGATCACGCAGTGGTGTTCGGCGTAGCGGCGCAGGTCCTGGCGCGACCGGGTGAGCACGCGCTCCAGCGCCGGTCGGTCGCCGGCGCGGGCAGCTTCCAGGTCGGTGTTCCAGGCCAGGCTGTTCATGGGGGCGTGGGCATCTTCGGCGTGAGCATGGACCGGATTGATCCTGCTGTCATGACTCCAAAGAGCCGTGCGGAAGGCGGGAAGGTTTGCGGCCTCCCGGACTCGGTCAGGCCGCGTTCAGGAAAATTCGACTGGGGCGCGGGCCGCCGGCGGGTGCCGGGGCAGGGCCAGCGACACCCCTGCCGCCATGGCGATGAAGCCCGCCGATATCCACAGGCAGGCCTCCAGCCCGGCGATCTGGTACACCCAACCCGACAGCACCGTGCCCAGCAGCCGGCCCGCGGCGTTGGCCATGTAGTAGAAGCCCACGTCCAGCGACACCCCGTCTTCGCGGGCGTAACTGAGGATCAGGAAGCTGTGCAGGGCCGAATTCAGCGCGAACAGCACGCCGAACGCCATCAGGCCGCCCACCAGCACCGGGCCGGGGGGCAGGCCCGCGCCCAGCGCCAGCGCCAGGCAGGCGGGCAGCACGGTCAGCGGCAGCGCCCAGGCGAAGGCCGTGCGGCCATCGGGCGTGGCGCGGGTGCGGAGCCCGGTGATCGCCGGCGCCAGCGCCTGCACCGCGCCATAGCCAATGATCCACAGGGCGAGGAAGCCGCCGATCTGCAGGTGGCTCCAGCCCAGCCGGGTGGCCAGGAAAACCGGCAGCGCCACCACGAACCAGACATCGCGCGCCCCGAACAGGAACAGCCGCGCCGCCGACAGCCGGTTGATGGCCGGGCTCTTGGACAGCAGTTCGCGGAACTTCGGCTTGGCGCTGGCCTTGCCCAGGTCGGCCTTCAGGAACAGCACGCTGCCCAGCCAGACCAGCGCCAGCGCCGCCGCCATCGCCAACACCGCGTGGTCGAAGCCCAGCCATGCCAGCAGCACGGCGCCCAGGAAAAAGCCCACGCCCTTGAGCGCGTTCTTCGAACCCGTCAGCAGCGCCACCCAGCGGTACAGCCGGGCCTGCTGGTCGCCGGGCACCAGGAGCTTGAGGCTGCCCTTGGCGCTCATCTTGTTCAGGTCCTTGGCGACGCCGCTCAGCGCCTGCGCCGCCATCACCCAGGGCACCGTGAGCATCGCCGCGGGCACGGCCAGCATCGCCAGCGCGCCCACCTGCAGCGCCAGGCCCAGGTTCATCGTGCGGTTCAGGCCCAGGCGCGCCCCCAGCCAGCCGCCCACCAGGTTGGTGATGACGCCGAACACTTCGTAGAACAGGAACAGCATCGCCACCTGCAGCGGCGAATAGCCCAGCTGGTGGAAGTGCAGCACCACCAGCATGCGCAGTGCGCCGTCGGTGAGGGTGAACGCCCAGTAGTTGCCGGTGACCAGCAGGTACTGCCTGACCATCGGCGATGCGGAGTTCACGCCAGGCCCACCTTGCGCGCCAGCTCGACGGTGCGGTTGGCGTAGCCCCATTCGTTGTCGTACCAGGCGAACACCTTCAGCTGCGTGCCGTTGACCACCATCGTGAACGGGCCATCCACCACGCCCGAGCGCGGGTCGCTGCGGTAATCAATGGACACCAGCGGCCTCGTTTCGTAGCCCAGGATGCCCTTGAGCGGTCCGTCGGCGGCGGCCTTGAACAGCGCGTTCACTGCTTCAGCCGTGGTGGCGCGCTCAAGTTCGAACACCGCG
>JANOJQ010000107.1:0-7457 GCA_031418815.1 Lysobacteraceae bacterium | reverse complement strand
GTCGAACTTCGCCAGCGACTTGTTGAAGCGAGCCTGGTCGCGCTCACCCTGCAGCACGTGCACGGTGACCGCGGACTGGTTGTCATCCGCAGTGGAGAAGGTCTGCGTGGCCTTGGTGGGAATGGTGGTGTTCTTCTCGATGATCTTGGTCATCACGCCGCCCAGGGTCTCGATGCCCAGGCTCAGCGGGGTGACGTCGAGCAGCAGCACGTCCTTGACGGTGCCGGCCAGCACGCCGCCCTGGATGGCGGCGCCCACGGCGACGGCCTCGTCCGGGTTGACGTCCTTGCGCGGCTCCTTGCCGAAGAACTCGGCCACGGCCGCCTGCACCTTGGGCATGCGGGTCTGGCCGCCGACCAGGATCACGTCGCCGATGTCGCTGGCGCGCAGGCCGGCGTCATTGAGGGCGATGCGGCACGGCTCGATCGTCTTCTTGATCAGGTCTTCCACCAGCGCCTCGAGCTTGGCGCGGGTGAGCTTGATGTTGAGGTGCTTGGGGCCCGACGCGTCGGCGGTGACGTACGGCAGGTTCACTTCGGTCTGCTGGTTGGTCGAAAGCTCGATCTTGGCGCGCTCGGCGGCGTCCTTCAGGCGCTGCAGGGCCAGGGGGTCCTTGCGCAGGTCGATGCCCTGCTCCTTCTGGAATTCCTCGACGAGGTAGTCGATGACGCGCTTGTCGAAGTCTTCGCCGCCCAGGAAGGTGTCGCCGTTGGTGGCCAGCACTTCGAACTGGCGCTCGCCGTCAATCTCGGCGATTTCAATGATGGACACGTCGAAGGTGCCGCCGCCCAGGTCGTACACGGCCAGCTTGCGGTCGCCGCCCTTCTTGTCCATGCCGTAGGCCAGCGCGGCCGCGGTGGGCTCGTTGATGATGCGCTTGACGTCCAGGCCGGCGATGCGGCCGGCGTCCTTGGTGGCCTGGCGCTGGCTGTCGTTGAAGTAGGCCGGCACGGTGATCACCGCCTCGGTGACCGCCTCGCCCAGGTAGGCTTCGGCGGTCTTCTTCATCTTCTCGAGGATGCGCGCGGAGATTTCCTGCGGCGACATCGTCTTGCCGTCGCTGGTGTTGACCCAGGCGTCGCCATTGTCGTGGGCGGTGATGCCGTACGGCACCAGGTCGAGGTCCTTGGTCACTTCGGCGTCGGTGAACTTGCGGCCGATCAGGCGCTTCACGGAGTAGAAGGTGTTCTTGGGGTTGGTGACGGCCTGGCGCTTGGCCGAGGCGCCGACGATCACTTCGCCGTCCTTGGTGAAGGCGACGATCGAGGGCGTGGTGCGGTCGCCCTCGGAGTTCTCGATGACCTTGGCCACGCCGCCTTCCATCACGGACACGCAGCTGTTGGTGGTGCCCAGGTCGATGCCGATGATCTTGCCCATGGAAATTCTCCGTCTAAATTTTGAGTCGTTGCGGCGTGGGCCGCGGCTGGTTCAGAAATGGGGTTGGGGCCGGCGTCTTCAAGCCCCCGTCACGCGTCAACCGGCCGCAACGACCACCAGGGCCGGGCGCAGCAGGCGATCGTTCAGGCTGTAGCCCTTCTGGAAGACCTGCACCACCGTGCCGGGCGCGGCGTCGGGCGCCGGAACCTGGCTGATGGCTTGGTGCCACTCGGGGTCGAAGGGCACGCCCAACGGGTCGAGCTGGGCCATGCCGTTGTCGGCGCCGACCTTGAGCAGCTGGCGCAGGGTCATCTCCAGCCCGTCCTTGAGCGGGCCGGTCTCGGCGCTGGCGGCCAGCAGGCCGGCGTCGAGGCTGTCGAGCACCGGCAGCAGCTGCGAAAGCAGCTTTTCGTTGGCGAAGCGGCGGGCCTGGTCGACGTCGCGGGCCAGGCGCTTGCGCTGGTTGTCGAGTTCGGCGCGTTCGCGCAGGGCCTCCTCGCGCAGGCTGGCCATGGCGGACCGCAGCTGTTCAAGCTCGTTGTCGAGGCCGTAGTCTTCTTCGGGCGTCGAAGCGCCCGGGTCGGGGGTTTGGTTGTGCATTGGGATTCCAGTGTGGCTGCCCCCGCGCTCCCCGCGGGCTCAGGCAGCGTTATGGGGACGGGCCGTCGGTATTCAAGGCGGCCCCGAGCAGGTCGGCGGTGGCCTGCACCATGGGGATGACGCGGTCGTAGGCCATGCGGGTGGGGCCGATGACGCCCAATACGCCCAGCACGCGCCCGTTGGCGCCGTACGGGGCGGTGACCACGGTGCAGCCATCCAGCGGCGCCAGCCCGGTTTCCTCGCCGATGAACACCCGCACGCCCTGGGCGTGGATGGTGCGTTCGAGCAGCTGCAGGATCTCGCGCTTGCGGGAAAACACCTCGAACAGCTCGCGCAGGCGGTCCATGTCGGACAGCTCCTGCAGGCCCATCAGGCGGGTCTGGCCGGTAAGCAGCATGTCGTCGTTGCTGGCCGCCGGGCCGCCCAGGGCCTGTTCGGACAATTCGACCGCGGCCGACAGCAGCTGCTCCATCTCGCTGCGGGTGTCGCGCAGGTCGCGCAGCAGGGTGGCGCGGATCTCCTGCAGGGGCCGGCCGGCGAAATTGGCGTTGAGGAAGTTCGCGGTCTGCTCGAGCTCGGACGGCGAATAGTCCCGGCGCGGCGTGATGATGCGGTTCTGCACCTCGTTGTCGGTGAACACCAGGATCACCAGCACGCGCCGGGCGTCCAGCGGCACGAAGTCAATGTGGCGGAAGGCGAACTGGCCGCGCTGGGGCACCGTGACCACGCCGACGAACTGGCTCATGGCCGACAGCAGCTCGCTGGTGTTCGAAAGCAGGGCCTGGGTGCCGGCGCCGGCCGCGAGGTTGGCGCGCATGCGCGAGAACTCGGCCTCCTGCACCGGCTTGATCTGCAGCAGGCTGTCCACGAAGACGCGGTAGCCCTGGGCGGTGGGGATGCGCCCGGCCGAGGCATGGGGCGCGGCCACCAGGCCGATGTCCTCGAGATCGGACAGGATGTTGCGGATGGTGGCCGGGCTCACGTCCAGGCCCGAACTGCGCGCCAGCGTGCGCGACCCGACCGGCTCGCCGTCGCGGATGTGCTGGGAGATCAGGGTGCGCAGCAGGCGGCGCGCGCGGGGGTCGAGGCTCAGTTCCATACGCCATACATAAGGCCGCCGCCGGCCCGGCGCAAGACGGGGTTTTCCTACCGACCATCGGGGCGGCATCGGCTGGCCTTGGCGAAGGTGCAGCTAAAGCATGGGCGATTCAGGCAAAATCGCCCGGCCCATGATCACCCACCTCACCCTCAAGGACTTTGCCGTCGTCAGCGCCGCCGAACTTGCGTTCGGGCCCGGCATGACCGTGGTTTCCGGCGAAACCGGCGCCGGCAAGTCGCTGCTGGTGGACGCCCTGATGTGGCTGACCGGCGCCCGCGCCGACGCCGGGATCGTCCGCCACGGCGCGCAACGGGCCGAGCTGGCCGCCGAATTCCGCCTGCACGACGCCCCCGCCGCCCTGGCCTGGCTGCGCGAGAACGAACTCGAGGACGAGGACAGCTGCCAGCTGCGCCGGGTCATCCGCGCCGACGGCGGCTCGCGGGCCTGGATCAACGGCCGCCCCGCCACCCTGGGCCAGCTGTCGGAACTGGGCGGCCGGCTGGTGGAAATCCACGGCCAGCACGAACACCAGGCCCTGCTCGACCGCGGCCAGCAGCTGGTCCTGCTGGACGCCTTCGGCCGCCACGACCCATTGCTGGCCGGCGTGCGCGACCTGGCCCAGCGCTGGGCGACCATCGACCGCGAGCTGGCCGAGATCGCGCGCGCCGGCGACGTCGGCGAGCGCGTGGCCTGGCTGCAGCACCAGGTGGACGAACTCGAGCGCGAAGACCTGCAGGCCAGCGCCATCGAAGACCTGCTGGCCGCGCACCGCCGCCAGGCCAATGCCGCCGGCCTGCTGCAGGGCTGCGAATCGGCCCTGGCCCGCCTGGCCGGCGACGACGGCCTGTCCCTGGGCCGCGCCCTGCACCAGGTCAGCGCCGAACTGGCGCGCCTGAGCGCCGACGAACCGCGCCTGGCCGAAGTGGTGTCCCTGCTTGAATCGGCCGACATCCAGCTGGCCGAGGCCGGCGCCGGGCTCGAGCGCATCCGCGACGATTTCGACCTCGACCCCGACCGCCTGCAGCAGCTCGAGGACCGCCTGTCCCGCCTGCACGACCTGGCCCGCAAGCACCGCGCCCCGCTCGACGGCCTGGCCGCGCGGCAGGCCGCCATGCAGGCCGAACTCGACACCCTCAGCGGCGCCACCGACCGCTCCGAACGCCTGGCCAAGGAACTGGCCGACACCGACACGCAGTGGCGCAAGGCGGCGGCCGCCCTCACCCGCGCCCGCGCCACCGCCGCCCAGGCCCTGGGCGCCGCGGTAGCCGGCCTGATGGCCGAACTGGGCATGGGCGGCGGCGTGTTCAGCGTGCAGCTCGACCCGGTGGATTCCCTGCGCCCCACGCCCCAGGGCGCCGAGCGCTGCGAATTCCTGGTGTCGGCCAATCCCGGCCAGCCGCCGCGCGCGCTGCGTAAGGTCGCTTCCGGCGGCGAGCTGGCGCGCATCAGCCTGGCCATCGAAGTGGCCGCGCTGGGCCTCGACGCCGTGCCGACCATGGTGTTCGACGAAGTGGACACCGGCATCGGCGGCGCCGTGGCCGAAGTGGTGGGCCAGAAGCTGCGCGCCCTGGGCGCCGAGCGCCAGGTGCTGTGCGTGACCCACCTGCCCCAGGTCGCCGCCCAGGGCCACCATCATTTCCAGGTCAGCAAGGCCGTGGCCGGCGACACCACCCACAGCGCCGTGCTGCCGCTGGACGACAAGGCCCGCATCGAGGAACTGGCGCGCATGCTGGGCGGCGTGGAAATCACCAAGGAAGTGCGCGCCAACGCCCGCCAGATGCTCACCCGCGCGCAGCAGTCCTAGAGCTGTTTGGCCACGGATTTACGCGGATGAACGCGGATAAGGCAGGAACAAATTCGGATTGGCTTCTGCCCTATCCGCGTTCATCCGCTTAAATCCGTGGCAAACAGCTATTTCTTCTTCTTGGCGCGGACGTAGAGAACGAGCGAGTGCTCTTCAATGACGTAGCCGTGCTTGGCGGCGATCTCGTTCTGCAGGCGCTCGATCTCGGGGCTGGTGAACTCGGTCACCTTGCCCGTCTCGATGTCCACCATGTGGTCGTGGTGCTGGCCGCGGTCGAGTTCGTAGACGGCCTGGCCGCCCTCGAAATTGTGCTTGAGCACCAGGCCCGCCCCCTCGAACTGGGTGAGCACGCGGTAGACGGTGGCCAGGCCGATGTCGTCGCCCTTTTCCAGCAGGTGCCGATAGATGTCCTCGGCGGTCAGGTGCCGCGGGCTGGACGATTCCAGCACGTCGAGGATGCGGATTCGGGGGTGCGTGACCTTGAGGCCGGCCTTGCGCAGGTCCTGCGATTCCATGCTGTCTCCTGAATACGGTCGATCCGGTGGTGCACGGCAGCCGGCTGGCGGTTGCGGGCCTTAGTGTATCATCGGACGGTCACCGATCCGGATCAGCACGCAATGCGCAAGGCCCTGACGCTCCTCCTCGCTACCCTCCTCGTGGCCGGCTGCGGAATCATCTACCGCCAGCCCGTTTTCCAGGGCAACCTGCTTGAATCCAAGAACGTCGAACAGCTCAAGACCGGCATGTCGCGGCAGCAGGTTTTCAGCCTGCTGGGCTCGCCGCCGGTGGCTGATCCGTTCCACATGTCGCGCTGGGACTATGTCGCCACCGAGCGTCGCCGCACCGGCGACACCGAAGTGAAGAACCTCACCCTGTGGTTCGAAGGCGACAGCCTGACCCGCTGGGACGGCGAGTATTTCCCCGAGGCCGACAAGGCCCTGTCGGTGGAAATGCGCCGGTTCGGCAACCTCGCCCGCGACAAGGACAAGCCGCGCCGGCCGCGGCCCAGCGGCGGCTAACGTTTCGCCGCGTCCCGGGCGCGCTGTCGGCGCGCCTGCTTGGGGTCGGCCACCAGCGGCCTGAGGATTTCCACCCGGTCGCCATCGTGCAGACGCGTGGCCAGGGTCGCCGTCTTCCCGAACACCGCCAGTCGCGCCGGGTCCACGTCCACGCCGGGCAGGTTGGCGGCCAGGCGGGCCTCGGCCAGCGCGTCGGCCACGTTCGCGCCCTCGGCCAGCACCACGGCAAAAGTCCAGCAGCGCGCGGGCAGCGCGTAGACCACCTGCACCCGCAGCGCGGCGCCCGGCACGCTCAGGGCCGGTCCGCTTCGCGGCAGAAGTCGTCCACCATGCGGTCGGCCAGGCCCTGGAAGCCGATCGCCAGGGCGGAGCCCACGACCTTGCCGGCCACTTCGAAGTCCAGGGTCAGGCTGACCTTGCAGGCGTCCTCGGCCAGGCTGTGGAAATGCCAGCTGCCGGTGAGCTTGCGGAACGGTCCTTCCACCAGGGCCAGCGAGATGCGGGTCGGGGCTTCGAGCGCGTTGCGGGTGGTGAAGCTGGTGCGCAGGCCGGCGATCCGCAGATCCAGCCGCGCCAGCATGTGGGTGTCGGACTGCTCGAGGACTTCCGAGTCGTCGCACCAGGAAAAACGCGCCGGGTAACCGGCCACGTCGTTCACCAGGGTGTACATGCGCAGGGCCGAATGCCTGACCAGCGCGTGGCGGTGGATGCTCGTCATCGGGCCTCTGTGATTGCGCTCCCCCAGCGGGCCCGCGATGGGCGACAATGCCCGCCAAGGAAGGAACATGTCCAAGAACAACGCAGCCAAGAATACCGGAACCGGCAAGGACAAGGCGTCGCCCCAGAAGACGATTGCCCTCAACCGCAGCGCCCGCCACGACTTCCACCTCGAGGACCGCTACGAGGCGGGCATCGCCCTGCAGGGCTGGGAGCTCAAGTCCATCCGCGCCGGCCGCATGAACATGGGCGACGCCTACGCGCTGGTGAAAAACGGCGAGATCTTCCTGTTCGGCTCGCAGATCACCCCGCTCAGCCAGGCCTCCAGCCACGTGGTGGCCGACGACCGTCGCACCCGCAAGCTGCTGATGCACCGGCACGAGATCGACAAGCTGGTGGGCTACGTCGAGCGCGAGGGCTACACCCTCATCCCCACGGCCGTGTACTGGAAAGGCAACAAGGTGAAGCTGGAGCTCGCGCTGGCCAAGGGCAAGCAGGACCACGACAAGCGCCAGGCCAGCAAGGACAAGGACTGGCAGCGCGACAAGCAGCGCGTGATGCGCCGGCACAATAAAAATGCCTGAACGGCAGCTCGGTGGCCGCTTGTGGCCGCTGGTCCCCGGCCCCATACTTGCCCCGTCGGTTGATTGAAGATTTCCAACGTTTCCGGGGGTGTCCTGGCTTCGACGGGGGTTGCAAAGTCCACTGGTGCATGCCGAGGGGGTAGCTTTCCTCGTTAATCCAGCTGCAAAACTTAGTTGCCAACGACGACAACTACGCTCTCGCCGCTTAAGGCGTAAGCCCCGAACCCACTTGTGCCCGTGCTCGTGGATGTAGGGTC
>JANOJQ010000106.1:0-12743 GCA_031418815.1 Lysobacteraceae bacterium | reverse complement strand
CCCGGGGGGCGCCGCGGACGCGTGGGTCAGCGCCTGCTAAAAAATGGCTCCGCTGCGCAGGCTGTGACCCCCGCTTCCGCGGTGTCGACGGCGCCAGTCCCGGTGTCGGCGGCGCCAGTCCCTGGCTTGGGAGAAGAACCTCTTTCTTGCCGGCGCGAGGGCCTGCGGGAGCCCGGTTACAGGGCTTCGAAATGGATGATGTCGCCGGTGTTGACGCCGAAACTCTGGCCCAGGCTGATGGTGCCGGCCTTGCGCAGGTGCAGTTCATCGCGGTGCACCTTCAGTTCCTCGTCTTCGCCAATGCGCACGTAGGTGCCGTTGGTTGACCGGTCGGCGACCATGAAGTGGCCGCGCTTGTACTCGATCATCGCGTGCGTGCGGCTGACCCAGTCGGCTTCGATGATCAGGCTGTTGCCGGGCTCGCGACCCATGCTGAAGGGCTGCGAATCAGGACCCAACTCCATCACCTGGCCCCGGTGGCGAAGCTTCAGCACCGCGCCCTGCACGCCGCCGTCGCCGCTGCGTATCGCGCTTTGCACCATGGTCATGCCCGACGTGTCTTCCTGCCACACCAGGTCGACGATCTCAATCGGCAGCAGCTTGCCGCTGACGCGTGCCTTGCCCAGGCTGCGCGCCTCGGGGACCTTGCCCGTCAGGCTGTCGTAAGTGGCTGCGGTGGTGACCACCTGCTCGCGCTTGGCCAGCGAAGCCATGCGCGCGGCGGTGTTCACCGCGTCGCCGTAGACGTCGCCGTCGTCCTCCTCCAGGGCGTCGCCGTGGTGCAGCCCGATGCGCACCGCCAGGCTGTCGCGCACGAAGTTGATGTCGCGGCCCATGCGCCGCTGCATGTCGCAGGCCGACAGGATGCCGTTGAGGGCGCCGGGGAAGGTGCACATGATCTCGTCGCCAATGGTCTTGATGACGCGGCCACCGTGCTGGCGGCAGACCTGGGTCAGGGCGTCGAGCACCGCGGCGATCAGCCGGCGCGCCTCGACGTCACCCTTGGTCTCGAACAGCCGGGTGCTGCCGCTGACGTCGGCAAAGAGGATGGTCTGGGGCCGGGATGAGCTCATGTCGTCCGAGTCTAGGCGAAGCCGGCTTGGCCGTCATGCGTCCTCTCGAACAACGGGCTCAGGCCAGTTGCGCGGCCATCGCGACGATGTCGGCTTCGCTCGGGATGACCAGGAACGCCGCGCCCGCCAGGGGCGTGAAGGTGTCCTCGCCCACCACCCGGCGCAGCGGCTTGGCGCCCAGCCCGCCCTCCACCACGGCGGTGATGATGCCCTCGCCCACGCCGGCCGAGCGCCGACCCTCGTCCACCACCAGGATCCGGTCGCAGTCGCCGGCGTGGCGGGCGATGGCCCCGGCGTTGAGCGGCTGCAGCCAGCGCAGGTCCACCACGCGCACCTTCCAGCCGTGGTTCTTCTCGATGTCACGCGCCGCGCGCAGGCTCATCGGCACGCCGTTGCCGAAGCTGAAGATGACCAGGTCGCGGGCCTCGGGGAAATACGTGCGTTCCTCGCCGATCACCATGGACTGGTCGGTCGGCGGGTAAGCGGTCAGCCACTGGCCGTCGCCGGGCTCGTAGAGATCCTTGGCCATGTAAAGCGCGATCGGCTCGAGGTAGGCGCAGACGCGGCCGTCCACCTTGGCCAGCGCCATCATCGTGCGCAGCATGGTGGCGGCGTCGTCGCCGCGGCTCGGGCAGCCGACCAGCAGGCCGGGGATGTCGCGCAGCGCGGTGATGGAGTTGTCGTTGTGGAAATGCCCGCCGAAGCCGCGCTGGTAGCCCAGCGACGCGATACGCATCACCATCGGGTTGCGGTACTGGCCGTTGCTGAAGAACTGCAGGCTGCAGGCTTCGCCGCGGATCTGGTCGCAGGCATTGTGGAAATAGGCCAGGTACTGGATCTCGGGCATCGGCAGCAGGCCGACGTTGGCGTAGCCCTGGGCCAGGCCCAGGATCATCGTCTCGTCGAGCAGCGTATTGAACACGCGGGCGTTCTTGAACGCCTTGTGCAGGCCCTTGGTCACCGTGTACACGCCGCCTTTCTGCGCCACGTCTTCGCCGAACAGCAGCGCTTCGGGGTACTTGCAGAACAGGTCGTGCAGCGCCTGGTTGATCTGGATGGCCAGGTGCCTGGGCGGCTGGTTTTCGGGAAGTTTGGCTTCGCTGCCGAAAACAGCGATGCGCTTGTCGGCATAGTCGCTGCGCGCGGCCTCGGCGGCCACCTTGTCCGGCGTGTAGGGCGCCAGCGGGCGCATCACTTCGGCCAGGTCGGTGAGCTTGGGCTTGCGGTCGGCCTCTTCGGCGGCGGCGAAGCAGCGCTTGCGCATGGCCTCGTACTTCGACAGCACCTCGTCCTTCGACATCAGGCCCGACTGCAGGGCGATCCCGGCCGAGCGCAGCAGCGGGTCGCTGGCCTCCACCGCCATCAGCTCCTCGAAGCTGCGCCACTCGATCTCGAAGTCGGTGCCGGCGTGGCCCATGATGCGGGTGGTGCGCAGGTGCAGGAAGGTCGGGCGGCGCGTGCGGCGGCAATGCTCCACCGCGGCCTGCACCTGGCCGTAGCCTTCGGCGATGTCGAGGCCGTCGGCGTAGAAGTAGTCCAGTCCGTGGCGATCCTTGAACGCGTTGGCGATCCAGCCGCCCGGCGTCTTCACCGAGATGCCGATGCCGTTGTCCTCGCACACGTACAGCACCGGCGCGGGCAGCTTCTGGTAGGCCGTCCACTGCGCGGTGTTGAACGCGGTCTGGGCGCTGGCGTGGTTGCTGGACGCATCGCCGAAGGAGCAGATGGCGATGGAATCATCGGGAATGGGCAGCGCGTGGCCGATGCGGCGGGCCTGCTCGATCGCGATCGCGGTGCCCAGCGCCTTGGGCAGGTGCGAGGCGATGGTGGACGTCTGCGGCAGCACCCAAAGCGGCTTGCTGCCCCACACCTTGTGGCGGCCGCCGGAGATCGGGTCCTCGGCGCTGGCGGCGAAGCTGAGCGCCGAATCCATCACCGGGTCCATGCCCGGCAGCTTGCGGAAGCGCTCGGCCATGAAGCCGCCGGAGCGGTAGTGCAGGAACGCCGGGTCGGTGTGCCGCGTCAGGCGCGCGACCATCGCGTTGCCCTCGTGGCCCGACGAACCGATGGTGTAGAACACCTTCTGCTGCACGCGCAGCACGCGCGCCATGAGGTCCAGGTGGCGCGACGCCAGCTGCGAGTCAAACAGCGACAGGAAGTCGTCCGCGCTGCAGGCGCTGCCTTCCAGCACCGCCTCGTGTGGCGCCGGCCGGGCCTCGACGACGCCGTTCCAGTGAGTGACGAACTCGATGAAGTTGTCGTCGCAAACCTTGGCGCGGTTGACGTCTTTGTGGCGGGCGGGGATCAGGGGGAGGGCCATGGCAGTTTCCGGGGATCAGGCGCCGGGTAGCGCGCCGGTGGACAGGTAATAGGCAAGGACGCCGGCGAAAGCCAGCGCGAAGATCGTAACCAGAGTGAGGCAGTAAGCGCCGATCGTACGCGCGATCCCGCAGGCCGCAGCCACCGAGTGCGCCATCACCGACGACGTGACGGTCCACGCCAGCGCCGCCAGAATCATCAGGTACATTGCGGCCACGAGCACCCAGCCCAGCGGCGCGTCGCTGGCGATGTCGGCGGCATCGTTGGCCAACACAGGCAGAGCCGGCCCGGCGGCCAGCAGGGCCAGCGGCAGCAGCAGGATCAGCGGCCAAAGGCTCCAGCAAGCCGTGATGAAGAGGCTGCGGAAACCGGGGCGAGTGTCGAGCAGCCGGTAGACGCCGAACAGCAGCGCCACGTTGAGCAGCATCTGCGGAAGGATGCTCGACGTCTCCCAGCCCAGCGCCACCCAGTCCGGGCTTGCCCCGGCCAGCCATTCGGGCACGATTCCCACCAGAAGGCCGCTCATGGCCCAAAGCGCCAGGACGCCCAGCGCGTGCGCCACGCTAGGCTTTTCGAGGAGGCTCCGGGCGGTGGCGCGCGGTGCGAAGAACATGCCGGCGATGCGGCTGCGATGACGCAACCACCACAGTGCCGCCAGCAGCACCGCGGTGAGCAGTATCGCCAGCAGGGGCCACGTCACGTCCCTGGCGCCGATGACCAGGCCCTCATCCGCGCCGCCGCCCAGGCTGACGGCGAAGACGAGCTTTTCACGCACTTCGCGGAGTTGGTCCCGGACCTCGGCATAGGCCTCGGGCGGGATGGATTCCGCCAGGCGGTCCCACTGCCCACGCATCGTGAGGGTGTCGCCCTTGGCGGAAACACTGAGCCGGAAGCGGAAGTAGTCGTTCGCGACCTCGTGCGTTTCGGGCTCGATGTTCCAGCCACCTTCCATGGCCATGCGGATCTCGTGCACGCCGCGGGCGGGGCCGGTCAGCCGAAGCGGCTGGCTGCGCTTGGTTTCGCGCCCTTCCGGCACCCAGTCGGCCAGTTGGAACAGCCTCAGGTCGAAATCGCCGATGGCTTCGGGAGCGTCCTTGTCCATGGTCAATGGGGCGAGGTATTGCTCGCTCACATCGAACGTGTTCCGGGCCGGGCTGTCCTTGGCCCTGGGCGCCGCCACCTGTTCGATGTCGCGGTACCAGCCCTGCATGTAATCCTGGTACTCCTTGCCGATGGCGTCGATCGGGTCGGCGCGGAAGCGCGAGCGAAGCCGGCTGGCCTCGTCGTATCGGTAACGGGTGCGCACCCGGATGTCGGCGCGCTCCTCGCCATCCCCGCCCACCATGGCCACGTCCTGCGTCACCTCGACGCCGGCCTCGTCGAGCGGCGCGGCGGGGATGTCCGCCAGCGCGCGCGTCGCGGGCGAGACCGGCAATCCCAGCGCGAAGCGAATGGGTCCTCGGCGGCCAAAGTCGCCGACCTCGGTGTCGCGGGTGGGATCGAAGTAGTGCCACTGGTCGTCCCAGCGGGCGCGGACGATGGCGTGGTCGAAGGCCAATGGGCTCGCCAGGCGCTCCGCTGTTGCCTCGCGCCATCGCGTGCTGACGAGCACGGGCTCCGCCTCAACGCCTGCCTCGGCCAGCAGCCCCACCATCAGCAGGGACTTGTCCTTGCAGTCGCCGAAACGGCGTGAGAGCGTGGTTTCCGGCGCAGCAGGCGCATGCGAGGACTCGCCGATCGCCAGGCTGACGTAGCGCACTTCGCCCTGCACGAACGCCAACGCCAGCCGGGTCGCGTCGGCTGGCGCCTTGCCGGAAAGGCCAAGGTCCCGCGCCTGCGCCGCCAGCGCGCCTCGCCCGGGAGGCGGACGCTTGAAGATCGCCACCGACCAGCGGGCCACGTCGGACCAGTCGCGCGCGGTGCTCAATTCCACCACACCGTACGGGTCGAAGTTGGCGGGCAGTCCGCCCTCGTCCACCACCGCCGCCACGTCCACCAGATCCAGCAGCAACGTGCGCCGTCCGTCGCCAACGGTTTCCTCGAACGTGCCGGGCCCCGTGGTGACCTTCCACGACAGCGTGCGGTTGGTCGGCATCACTGCGCGAATTCGCCGTGCTGCGACGGGTTGGCTGTAGGTCGTATAAAAGGTCGTGTGGAAACCGTCGCCGAACACCGGGTTGCCGCCCACGACGCTGTAGGCCAGGTCCAACTGGTCGCCGACCTGGACGTCGGGCAGCAGCAGTTCGGCCGTTTTCCGGCCGTCCAGGATGCCGTCGTCGGCACGCTGTTCCAGCCGCAGCAACTCCACCCGTGTTTCGGCGCGGCGATCCGAGCGCACGCCCTTTCGCACCACCCCCAGCGCATGGACCACCACCCGCTGGTAGTCGGGGTGGAAGGAGATGCGTACGCGGCCGCCGTCCTCGAGGCCGCTGCGGTCGGCGATGTCGTAGACCAGGCGTCGGTACTCCACCGGCTCGACCTCGAGCAGCGATACCTGGTCTTCAACCGCGCGATAGACCATGCCTTGCGGGGCGGCGGCCGGTGCTTGGACGTCGATGTCCACCGAGTCCACCCAGGCCGGCGTGTCGGCGAAACTGATACCGTCGGGCAGTGCCGCCAGCGCGGGCAGCGACAGCATCCAAAGGCACAGGATCACGGGCGCGAGAAGGATCGCCCACGCGGCATGACCTCGGATCTGCTCAGCCCTCACGGATATCCCCCGGGCCGCCGCGGCGGCGGCCCTGCGCATCAGAAAGCGCTGATGCCGGTGACTTCGCGGCCGATCACCAGCTGGTGCACGGTCTCGGTGCCTTCGTAGGTGATCACGGACTCGAGGTTGAGCGCGTGGCGGATCGGCGGGTGCTCGGTGGTGATGCCGGCGCCGCCCAGGATGTCGCGCGCCTCACGGCTGATGTCCAGGGCGATGCGGCAGTTGTTCCACTTGGCCAGCGACACCTGCGCCGGCTGCATCTGGCCCAGGTCCTTCAGGCGGCCCAGCTGCAGGCTCAGCAGCTGCGCCAGCGTGATGCGGCGGGCCATCTCGGCCAGTTTCAGCTGCACCGCCTGGGTGGCCGCGATCGGGCGGTTGAACAGGATGCGGGTCTTGGAATACTCCAGCGCCGAGGTGTAGCTGGCGATGGCGGCGCCGATCGGGCCCCAGGTGATGCCGTAGCGCGCCTGCGTCAGGCAGCCGAGCGGGCCCTTGAGGCCCTTCACGTTGGGCAGGCGCTGGCTGTCGGGCACGCGCACTTCATCGAAGAACAGCGCCGAGGTGACCGACGCGCGCAGGCTCATCTTCTTGTGCACTTCCTGGGCCGCGAAGCCCTTGGTGCCCTTCTCGACGATGAAGCCCTGGATGCCGTCCTCGGTCATGGCCCAGACGATGGCGATGTCGGCCAGGTTGCCGTTGGTGATCCACATCTTGGCGCCGTTGATCACCCAGTCGCCGCCGTCCTTCTTGGCGGTGGTCTTCATGTTCGCCGGGTCGGAGCCGCCGTGCGGTTCGGTCAGGCCGAAGCAGCCGATGATCTCGCCGCGGGCCATGCCCGGCAGGTACTTCTGGCGCTGTTCCTCGGTGCCGTAGGCGAAGATCGGGTACATGCACAGCGAACTCTGCACCGAGACGAAGCTGCGGATGCCGGAATCACCGCGCTCGAGCTCCATGCAGATCAGGCCGTAGCTGACGGCGTTGAGGTTGGCGCAGCCGTACTTCTCGGGCAGCGAGGAGCCCAGCAGCCCCATCGCCGCGATCTCGGGCACCAGCTCCTTCGGGAAGCGGCCCTGGTCGAAGCAGTCGCCGATGATCGGCAGCACGCGTTCGTCGGTGAAGCGGGCGACGCTGTCCTGGATCATGCGCTCCTCTTCGCTGAGCAGGCTGCGGATGTCGAACAGGTCGGTGGGATTGAGGGCCATGGGGATCGGTCTGCGTTCGGCGGGAAGGCCGCCATTTTAGCCTGCCCTGCGCCCTCGCGGCATCCCATGCGGCGTGAAGGGACCGACACACGCGTGCGTACGGGTCCCGGAACGAAGAAGGGCCGGCGATGGCCGGCCCTTCCGGGTCACGCGGGCGCGGAGGTTCAGCCCTGCGGCGGCGCCACGCCGTTGCCGCTGTCCACGACGATCACGCCGTCCTTGATCGGCAGGCGGTCGCCCGGGTCCTCGTCCATCACCAGGCTGCCGGTCTGGCCGTCGTAGCTCCAGGTGACGTCGTAGCCGACCACCACGTCGCGCTCGCCGAGCAGGATCTGCTCGCCCGGCTTCTCGTCCACGCGCTTGCTCGAGACCTGGCCGTCGTTGCGATACTCGACGTCGTAGCCGATGACTTCCTCGCGCGGCTCGGTGACGGTGCGGCAGACCTGCTCGACTTCCGTGTACTTCTGGCCGCCGGTGTGGCGACGGTCGACCTCGCGGCCCGCGAAGGCGCCGCCCACGGCACCGGCCACGGTGGCGACCTTCTTGCCGCTGCCACCGCCGACCTGGTTGCCCAGCAAACCACCCACCAGGGCGCCCACGACCATGCCGTCCTTGTCGCCGAAGCGCTCGGCGCGGCGCTTCTCGACGACCTGGTCTTCACAGACCTGGCGCGAGCCGGTGCGCGTCTCGGTGACGGCGACCGACGAGATCACGTCGCCGTAGATCGGCTGCTGCTCGGTGATCGGAGTCGACGACACCACTTCGGCATACGGGGTGGAGAAGGTCTGATAGGCGGCGATGGCGCCGCCACCGGCGAGCATTCCGGCCAGCACGGCCAATACGGTCTTATTCATGGGTTGATCCTCTGGTTTGGCGACGGTTTCCCGCCGGCGCAGGGTGGAGACTGACCCCGCCCGCCTGAACGGTGGCCAAAGCGGGTGCGGCGCGGACCCATGCTACTTTCTGGGCCTCACAACCCCAAACGGAGCCCCGTCATGACCAACCCCGCGACTGGCCCGATCATGGGTTTTGCCAGCCGACTGCGATTCCCCACCCTGTTCTTCATCACGCTGGGGCTGTGGGCAGTGAACATGATCATCCCCGACCCCCTGCCCCTGGTCGACGAAATCGTCATGGGCCTGGTCACCCTGATGTTGGCCACCTGGAAGACGCGCAAGGATCCTCCGGCAGAACCGGCCCGGCCCGGCGTGACGATAGACGGTGAATCGCGCCGCGAATGATCGAGCTCTACGACAGCCACTGCCACCTGGATGCCCCGGAGTTCGACCCCGACCGCCCCGCGGTGATCGCCCGGGCCCGGGCCGCCGGCGTGCGGCGGCAGCTGGTGCCGGCGGTGGACCGGTCGGGCTGGGAGAAGCTGCGGGACCTCTGCGCCGCCGACCCCGCGCTGCGCCCGGCCTACGGGCTGCACCCGATGTTCCTGGACCGGCACCGCCCCGGGCACCTTGACGACCTTGCGCGCTGGCTGGCCGACGAGCGCCCCGCGGCCGTCGGCGAATGTGGCCTGGACCATTTCGTCGAGGGCCTGGACCCCGATGCCCAGCGCACCTACTTCATTCGCCAGCTGGAGCTGGCGCGCGAATTCGACCTGCCGGTGGTGGTGCATGCCCGGCGCGCGGTGGACGAAGTGATCACGGCGCTGCGGCGCATCGGCGGCCTGCGCGGCGTCGTGCACAGCTGGTCGGGAAGCGATCAGCAGGCCAGGCAACTGTTCGGGCTGGGCTTCCACCTGGGCATTGGCGGCCCGGTCACGTTCGAACGCGCGCAGCGGCTGCGCCGCACCGTGGCGTCGATGCCGATCCAATGGCTGTTGCTGGAGACCGATGCACCCGACCAGCCTGGCGCCGGGCACCGCGGTGGACGCAACGAGCCGGGCTTCCTGACCGAGGTCCTGGCGGTCGTCGCACAGCTTCGCGGCATGGCGCCCGAAGCGCTGGCCGCAGCGACCACCGGCAACGCCGAAAAATTGTTCGGCGGGCCGCCGGTCAGCGCTTGAGCAGCAGTTCGATGGCCTTGCCGGCCATGGCGAAGCCGAAGGTGCCGGTCACGTGCGTGGCCGCGCCCAGGCCGGCGCCGCAGTCGAGCTTGAGTGACTCCTCCGCATCCAGGCGCGGCCGCACGCCGCAGACGCTGCCGTCGCGCTGCGGGTATTTGACGTTCTCCAGCGAATACACCGCCGGCACGCCGAAGTAGCGGTCGGGGTTGCGCGGGAAATGGAAGCCCGAGCGCAGGTGCTTGCGGACCAGGGCCAGCAGCGCGTCCTGTTCGGTGCGCGAGAGGTCGCGCACGCGCACCAGGGTCGGGTCGGTGCGGCCTCCGGCCGAGCCGCAGACGATGACCGGCAGCTTGCGCCGCCGGCACCAGGCGATCATCCCGAGCTTGCTGCGGAAGCTGTCGCAGGCGTCCAGCACGACGTGGTGGCCGCGGTCGAGCAGCGTCTCGAGGTTGGTCGGGGTGAGGAAGTCGGCAATGACTTCGATCTCGATGGCGGGGTTGATCGCGCGGCAGCGTTCGGCCAGGACGTCGCCCTTGCCGCGGCCATAGTGACCGTCGAGCGCATGCAGCTGGCGATTGGTGTTGCTCAGGCAGATGTCGTCCGCGTCGATCAGCACCAGCCGCCCGACCCCGCTGCGGGCCAAGGCCTCCACCGCCCACGACCCCACCCCGCCCAGCCCGACCACGCAGGCCTGCGACTGCGCCAGGCGCGCGGCCGCGCCGACGCCGTACAGGCGATCGATTCCAGCGAAGCGCGCCTGGGTCTGGGGATCCATGCCGACATTTTACGCCACGCGCCGGGTCCTGAACGCGGCCTTTGCCCGCACCGGACCGGTCGGCACCGGTTCAGGCGGCAAAGCCTAGGGTGGGCCACGAAACATCCACCAATAGGATTGCGCCATGAAAACTTCGCTGCTGATCGCCGCCGCCCTGACCCTCACCGCCACGGCCTGCACCACCACGGCCCCCCGCAATGCGGGCTACGGCTATGACGACCGCCCGTCCTACTCCGAGCCCCAGCGCTGCTACGACTGCGGCACGGTCGAGCGCATCGAGCCGGTCTACGGCGCGCGCAGCAACAGCCGCACCGGTGCCGTCCTCGGCGGCGTGATCGGCGCCGTGGTCGCCCGCGAGGTGCCCAAGCACGGCAGCCAGGGCAACAAGAACACCGCCACCGTCGCCGGTGCCGTCGTGGGTGCCGTGGCCGGCAACGCGATCGAGAACAAGCGCAACGAAGAAACCTTCGACATCCACGTGCGCATGGACGACGGCCGTCGCCTGGTGATCAATCGCAACAGCCCGGGCAACGACATCCGCGTCGGTTCCTACGTCCGTGTGGAAGGCAACCGCCTCATCCCGCTGCGCTGACCTTCGCGCCGCATTGAGGCCGCCGTGATATCGTCGCGGCGGCCTTTTTTGTGGAGCAACCCATGCGATCCCTGATCGTCGGCGTCATCGGCCTGCTGGTCGGCGCCCTGTGCACCCTGATCGCGATCAACGCGCTTCGCCAGGGGACCGCCTACCCGAACGGCGTCATGGCGGTGATGTCCGCCCAGATGAAGAGCCTCGACCAGTCGCTGCAGCGCAACCGCTGTGCCGCCACCGACCTCACGCCGCCGCTGCAGACGCTGCGTCACCTGGGCAACGACATCGAGCCGGCCTTCCTGCCGACCCAGGACGATGAACGCTTCATCGCCCACGCCAGCCAATTGCGCGCCAGCCTCGACGCCGCGCTGTCCGCGCCTCCGGCCGACTGCGCCGCGGCGCGCGTGGCGGTGGACCGCGTCAACGCCGGCTGCCAGGACTGCCACCGCGACTTCAAGGGTTGACGCGCAGCCATCCGGCGATGGTGGCCGCGAGCGCCTGCGGCTGGCGCAGCCAGCGGAAGTGATCGGCGCGCGCGCCCAGCCGCGCCTCGTCGAACATTTCCACCGTTTTTTCGCCACTGCCCAGCTTGTCCAGCAGCGCCTGCATCGATGCGGCGGGCACCAGCCAATCTTGCGCCATGCGCACGCCCAGCACCGGCTGCCGCAGCGCGGACAGCGCGCTATCGAGCTCGTCGCGGTGCCCATAGCAGCCGTAGCGGCCCGTGCGCACGGTGGCGGCCCAGTCGCGCATCAGCTGGCCGGCTTCCCGGCCGGCGAAGCCTAGCCTTTGCCCCGGGTAGTAACCCGCCACCCGTGTCAGCAGCGGCAGTACCCGCGCGAAGAGGCTCACGCCCAAGCGCTGCCGACCCCGGAACGTCGCGGCGTGGGGCAGGCCCGTGGCCACCAGCACCAGGCCGGCGCTGCGATGCGGCTGCCGCGCCGCGGCCATGGCGGCCAGTTGCCCGCCCAGGCTGTGCCCGCCGAAGTGCCAGCGCGAGCCGCCGTCCAGCGCCGCGATGGCGGCAGGCAGGTCGTCGTGCAGCAGCTCCCGGTAGCCCCAGTCGACGCCGCGCCGGGCGCGCAGCGAGCTGCTGCCGTTGCCGCGCCATTCGTGCACCGCACAGCCCACGCCCTGCGCCACCAGCGCCTGGGCGAACACATCGTACTTGGCCGCCGGAACGCCGAGCGCCGGCAGCCAGAAAACGCCGGGCGCGTTTGATCCGGCGCGGTGTATGCGCAGCACGCTGGCGTGGCCGTCACCGGCGACTATGGGCAGTTCAATCAGGGACATGGCGCCACCGCAAGGTCGAGTGCCGCGCAGCATACCCACTGCGGCGGGGCGTTGGCAGCGGCAATCACGCCATCACCACGCAGAACGGACAAAGCCTTGACACCGCCCGCACGCTGCCGCGACGCCGGGGAGTTCAGTCTCGGCGCGTGCTCAAACGCACCCAACCCCTTTCCCAGGAGCTTCCGATGACCCTTCTCCGCAAAAGTCTGCTCGCCGCCATGATGACCGCCGCCGTCGCCACCCCGGCCCTCGCCGCCCATCATGAAGAAGCCAAGCCGGGCACGATCGTCGAAGTCGCGGCGGCCAACGCCGACTTTGAAACGCTGGTCGCCGCCGTCAAGGCTGCGGGCCTCGCCGAAACCCTCAGCGGCGCCGGTCCGTTCACCGTCTTCGCCCCGACCGACGCCGCGTTCGCCAAGCTGCCGGCCGGCACGGTCGAGAACCTGCTCAAGCCCGAGAACAAGGACAAGCTCGTCGCACTGCTGACCTATCACGTGGTCGCCGGCAAGGTCATGGCCGCCGACGTGGTGGGCCTGGACAACGCCACCACCGTCAACGGCGCCGTGGCCGACATCACCGTCAGCGGCGGCACCGTCAAGGTCGACGAAGCCACTGTCACGGCGACCGACATCAAGGCCAGCAACGGCGTCATCCACGTCATCGACACGGTGATCATGCCCGAGTAATCGCCCTCCCCTCCCGGGGGCGACACCGCGGCCCGCCTCCCGGCGGGCCGTTTTTTTTGGTTCTTCTCCCAAGTCCGGG
>JANOJQ010000105.1:0-6365 GCA_031418815.1 Lysobacteraceae bacterium | reverse complement strand
TGGCGCGTCAACGGCCCGCTGTCGAACCTGCCGGCCTTCGGCCAGGCGTTCGCCTGCAAAGGCAAGGTCGCGATGCAGCGCCCGGCCAAGGACCAGGTCGCCCTCTGGCGCTGATGGACACTTTCGCTCCCGGCCAACGCTGGTTCTCCAGCGCCGAGCCCGAACTGGGTTTGGGCACCGTGCTCCGCCTCGCCGGCCGGCAGGTGCAGATCGTCTTCACCGGCACCGGCGTGGTGCGCCTGTATGCCCTGGGTTCGGCGCCGCTGCTGCGCGCCGTGTTCCGGCCGGGCGAGCGCATCCGCGTCGGTGGGCAGGACAAGACGGTCGAACATGCCGAACTGCTCGACGCGCTGATCCAGTACACCTGCGGCGGCTGCGTGCACGCCGAGGGTGAACTCGACGCCGAGCAGCCGGTGTCGCAGGCCGATTCGCGCCTGCTGTCGGGGCGCGTGGACCGCAACGACCAGTTCGAATTCCGCCGCGAGTGCCTGCAGCGTCGCGCCGACGCCCGTGCCCACGCCGGCTGGGGCGTGCTCGGCGCACGCATCGACCTGAACCCGCACCAGCTGCGCGTGGCCGAAACGGCCGCGCAGCGGCGCCCGCCGCGCCTGCTGCTGGCCGACGAAGTGGGCCTGGGCAAGACCATCGAAGCCTGCCTGATCGTGGCCCAGCAGCTGGCCAGCGGCCGCGCGAAGCGCGTGCTGGTGCTGCTGCCCGAAAGCCTGGTGAACCAGTGGTTCGTCGAGCTGCTGCGCCGATTCAACCTGGCCTTCGCCATCTACGACGAAGAGCGCTGCGAATCGCTGGAAATGACCGAGCCCAAGGCCAATCCGTTCGAGGACGAACAGTGCGTCATCGCCTCGGTGGACTGGCTGGCCAGCCATGAAAAGCGCGCCCGCCAGGCCATCGCCGCCGGCTGGGACCTGCTGCTGGTGGACGAAGCGCACCACCTGGTGTGGACGCCCGAATTCGCCAGCCCCGGCTATGCGCTGGTGGAATCGCTCGCCGCGCGCACGCCCGGCCTGCTGCTGCTCACCGCCACGCCCGAACAGCTGGGCCTGGGCGGCCATTTCGCCCGCCTGCGCCTGCTCGACCCGGCGCGCTACACCGACCTGGACGCCTACCGCGACCAGTCGCGCGGCTACCAGGCGCTGTCGGCGCTGGCCGAGCGCCTGCTGGAAGGCCAGTCGCTCACCACCGACGACATGGCCACGCTGGCCGGCCTGTTCCCCGGCGAGGAAGCGACCCTGGTCGCGCGCCTGGGCCGCATCGCCGGCGGCGACGACTACGAGCGCGATTCCCTGCTGGCCGACCTGGTGGACCGCCACGGCACCGGCCGCGTGATGGTGCGCAACCGCCGCGCCGCGGTGGGTGGTTTCCCGACGCGCCTGCCGCACGTGTCCGTGCTGCCGGTGCCGGAAGACCCGACGGTGCTGGGGCGCCTGCGCGCCGAGTTCGCGCACGACGTCGGCGAGACCGACGACGAGCCCGCACATGACTACGCCGGCTATGGAAATCCAAGTGCCGCGACAGGCAGGATGCCGGTAGCGGCCGCGAGCGACCCGCGCACCGACTGGCTGCTGGGCATCCTGGACGCCGTGGCGCCGGCCAAGGTGCTGCTGCTGTGCCGCTCGCGCGCCAAGGTGCAGGCGCTGGAAGAGGCGCTGCGGCTGCGCAGCGGCCTGAAGGTCGCGCGCTTCCACGAAGACATGAACCTGCTGCAGCGCGACCGCAACGCGGCCTACTTCGCCGATGCCGACGGCGCGCGCCTGCTGATCGCCAGCGAGATCGGCGCCGAGGGCCGCAACTTCCAGTTCGCCCAGCACATCGTGATGTGGGACCTGCCGCTGCACCCGGACATGCTCGAACAGCGCATCGGCCGGCTGGACCGCATCGGCCAGCGCGGCGACGTCAACATCCACGCCGCCGCGGTGGCCGGCAGCGCCCAGGAAGTGCTGCTGCGCTGGGTGCACGAAGGGCTGGACGCATTCCGCGGCGTGCTGGCCGACGGCCGCGAATTACTGCGCAGCTTCGGCGCCGAGCTGCTGCAGCTGGCCGCACAGGACAGCGACGCGCGCGAGCCGGCGCTCACCGAACTGATCGCCCGCAGCCGCGACAAGCACGCCGAGCTGGCGCTGGTGATCGCCCAGGGCCGCGATCGCCTGCTCGAGCTGGGCAGCCGCCGCGGCGCCAGCGAAGGCGCCCTGCTCGCCGCGCTGCGCGACGACGACCTGCATGCCGCCATGGACGACCATCCGCTGCGCCTGATGGAAACCTTCGGCGTGCACAACGAAGCCCTGGCCCCCGGCATCTGGCTGCTCGACCCCGAGCACGTCACGGTGGACGGCTTCGAGGAACTCAAGCACGGCCCGCGCATGGCCACCTTCGACCGCAACACGGCCCTGGGCCGCGACGACCTGCTGTACCTGCGCGCCGACCACCCGCTGCTGCTGTCGGCGGGCGAGCTGCTGATCTCGGGCGAATATGGCAACGCCGCCTTCCTGGTGGACGAGAGCCTGCCGCCGCGCACCGTGGTGCTCGAGGCGCTCAACGTGATGGAGTGCGTGGCGCCCGCGGCCCTGGACGTGGAGCGCTATCTGCCGCCGTCGCCGCTGAGCGTGGCGGTGGACACGCGCCTGCAGGTGCGGCCGGAGTTTTCGCCGGGCGAGCGTTCGCGCCTGCGCGCCGGCGACCGCGTGTTCGACCTCTCGCCGCAGCGCAAGGTGCTGGCGGCGCTGGTGCCGCCGATGCTCGAACGCGTCCGCACCGCCACGCTGGAGCTGGCGCAGGTGCGCATCGACGCCGCGGTGGCCAAGGCCGACATGCTGCTGTCCAACGAAATCGACCGCCTCACCGCGCTGGCGCGGGTGAACCCGTCGGTGCGCCCCGAGGAAATCGCCGCACTGGAGAAGGAACGCGACGCCCTGCTGGCCGTGCTGCCCACCGCGCGCCCGCGCCTGGACAGCCTGCGCCTGGTGGCGAGCACCGACTTCCTGCAGCTGCGGCGCTGAGGCGCCGCGTCAGCGAACCAGGCGCGGCCCCGGCGGGCGGCGGCCGCCGAACGGCGGTTGGCCGCGCCAGTAGCGGATCATCAGCCAGCCGAACAGCATGCCGCCCAGGTGCGCGAAGTGGGCGATGCCCGAGCTGGAATTGAACACGCCCAGCAGCAACTCAATGGCACCGAACACGATGACGAACGTGCGCGCCTTCATCGGGATCGGCGGGATCAGCAGCATCAGCTGGCGGTTCGGGAACAGCATGCCGTAGGCCAGCAGCAGGCCGTACACGCCGCCCGAGGCGCCCACCGTCGGATACACGCCCTGCCCCGTGACGCCCGTGGTGGCCACCACCAGCTGCACCAGGCCCGCCCCGGCCACGCAGGTGATGAAGTAGGTGAGGAAGCGCTTCGGGCCCCACGTCTCCTCGAGCGACGCGCCGAACATGTAGAGCGCGAACGCGTTGAAGAAAAGGTGGCCGAAATTGCCGTGCAGGAACCCGTACGTGAGTATCTGCCAGGGCAGGAAACCAACGAAGCTGCCGTCACCGACCGGGTGCTCGCCCAGCGGCCACAGCGCCAGGTAGCGAATCATCTCGTCGGGCAGCAGTTGCTGCAGCAGGAAACCCGCGCCCATGGCCCAGAGCAGGCCGGTGGTGACCGGTGGCATGCGCATGCTTCGCTTTCCCGTGTGGACGTGGGCGTATCATAGCCCGATGCGCTCCACCCCCTCGCTCGTGGACGGCGACACGCCGTTGGACGCGGTGGCTGCCGACCTGCGCCTCCGCGACTGGACCACGCTGGCCATCGATCCGGACCACGCGCTGCTCGTCGCGGCAGCGTCGGAAGCCCGCGCTCAGCAACAGGTCCTGCGGCTGCGGCCGGCGTCCACCGGGCGTGAAGCCAGCGTTCGCCTGGCGGGGCTGCGCGGCGACGACACCCTGTGGCTGGACGACCCGGCAAGTGGTGAGGCAGCCCGCGACCTGCTGGCCGCGTTGGACGGCCTGCGTGAAGGCCTGAACCGCCGCCTGACGCTCGGCCTGGCCAGCGTCGAAGCGCACTTCGCACATTACCCCGCCGGCGCCGGCTACGCGCGCCACGTGGACAGCTTCCGCAATGACGATGCGCGCGTGCTTTCGCTCGTGCTTTACCTCAACCGGGACTGGCCGGCCGACGCCGGCGGTGCGCTTCGCCTGCACCTGCCCGATGGTCCCCGCGATATCGCCCCGACGCAGGGCGCGCTGGTGATCTTCCTGAGCGCCGATGTCGAACACGAAGTGCTGCCGGCCACGCTTTCGCGCTACAGCGTCGCCGCGTGGTTCCGCCAGCGGCCGCGCCCCGCCTGAGGCCTCAGCGCCGGTGCGGCGGCAGCGGCACTTCGGGCGGCGCCCAAAGCATCTCGTCCAGTGTCGGCGCCGCGCGCTGGCCGCGCACGCGCCCCGCGTCCACCCGCACGCCTTCGGCGCGCAGCCGCTGCACCTGTTCGTCGAAGCCTTCCGAGCCGGCGGGGAACGCCACCCGCCCGTCCGAGCGCAGCACGCGGTGCCAGGGCAGGCCGGGTTCGTCGCCGGCCGAAAGCACTTTTGCGACCAGCCGGGCGCAGCCGGGCAGCCCCGCGCGGCGCGCCACTTCGCCGTAGCCGGCGACTTCACCGGCGGCAATGGCCTGCACCGCCGCCAGGATCAGGCGGCGGCGTTCAGCGGGCGTGCGGGCGTTAGGCTTTCCGGGCATGCGGGTTTAGGATAACCCTCCCTCCGGTTTTCGCCTTCCCCATGCAGAACTTCGAACAAATCCGCGCCCATCTCCAGGGCAAGTACAAGCTCACCGCCAGCGAGCCCTACCTGGCGTGCGTGCAGCTGTCGCTGTCCCAGGGCCGCCGGCACCAGAGCATCTTTCTGTCGGAAATGGTGGGCGAGGACAGCCGGCCCTACCTGCGCGTGAGCACCGTCATCGCGCCGATGACCGGCATTGATGCCCGCCGCATGCTGGCCTTCAACTGGGAAAGCCGGCTGGGCTACCTGGCGCTGGGCGAACTCGATTCGGTGCCCTACCTGCAGCTGTGCGAGAACCGCCCTTACGACACCTTGAACGGCGCCGAGCTCGACCGCCTCGTCCTGGAAATCGGCGGCCTGGGCGACCAGATGGAGCGCATGCTCTCGGCCGGCGGCGACCTGCTTTAACAGCAGAGCGCTCTATCCCCAGCCGAGCGCGACAACACCTTTAAGCAGCAGGTAGGCCATCAGGCCCGCGGACGGGATCGTCAGCACCCAGGCCCAGACGATTTTCTGGATCACGGTCCACTGCAGCGCGCGCGGGTTCTTGGCCACGCCCACGCCCATGATGGCGGTGGCGATGCTGTGGGTGGTGGACACCGGCATGCCGAAGTGCGCGGCCAGCGTGAGGATGGTGGCCGAGCTGGTTTCAGCGGCGAAACCGTGGATGGGATGCAGCTTCACCATCTTGTGGCCCAGCGTCTTGATGATGCGCCAGCCGCCCGCCGCGGTGCCGGCGGCCATCACCAGGGCGCAGGTGACGATGATCCAGGTCTCGATGCCGTCGCCGTCGCCCGGGTGCATGAAGGCCAGCGCCGCCGGCAGGTTGTCGAGCGTGCCCGTGGCCTCGGCGCCGATCAGGGCCAGGGCGATGATGCCCATGGTCTTCTGGGCGTCGTTGGTGCCGTGGGCGAAGCCCATGTACGCGGCGCTCAGGATCTGCGCCTTGCCGAACACCGCGTTCACCCAGCGCGGGCGCGAGATGCGGGCGATCCAGCCGCCGGCGCCGTTCATGGCGCTGATGACGGCCATCAGCGACCCCATCAGCACCAGGCCCAGGGTGAAGCCCGCCACCGGCGAGCTGATCATCGGCACCACCACTTTCCAGAGGATGCCCTGGCTCTTGGTCCAGTCCTGCGCCGCGCGCGACCAGATCAGCGCGTCGAAGCTGTTGTCCGAGGCCGCCAGCGCCGCGCCGCACAGGCCGCCGATCAACGCGTGGCTGGACGAGGACGGCAGGCCGAACCACCACGTGATCAGGTTCCAGATGATGCCGCCCGACAGCGCGCAGATGATCAACTGAGAGGTGATCTGCACCACCTCGGCGTCGATCAGGCCCGAGGAGATGGTCTTGGCCACGGCGGTGCCGGCCAGCGCGCCGATCAGGTTCATGCCGGCGGCCAGCACCACGGCCTGGGTGGGGTTGAGCACCTTGGTTGCCACCACGGTGGCGATGGAGTTGGCGGTGTCGTGGAAACCGTTGATGTACTCGAACACCAGGGCCGTCAGGATGACGACCAGCACCAGGGCCAGGGCGGTGGTCATGGGTTCAGGCGTTCTTGAGCACGACGTGGTAGATCACGTTGCCGGCGTCGCGG
>JANOJQ010000104.1:0-19158 GCA_031418815.1 Lysobacteraceae bacterium | reverse complement strand
GGGCCGAAGTTGAGGGTGTAGTTGCGGATTTCCTGGGTCATGGCCGGTCAGTCCTTGCTCGGCTGCTCGCTGGCGGCCTGCTGCCAGCGCGAATCCTCGCGCACCACGCGCGGCACGCCGACGCGGGGCTCGATCGAGACGGGTTCGTACACCACGCGCTGGCGCTCGGCGTCGTAGCGGACCTCGACGTTGCCGGTCAGCGGGAAGTCCTTGCGGAACGGATGGCCGACGAAGCCGTAATCGGTGAGGATGCGGCGCAGGTCCGGATAGCCTTCGAACAGGATGCCGAACAGGTCGAAGCACTCGCGCTCGAACCAATTTGCTACGGGATACAGGTCAACCAGCGACGAGACGGTCGGCAGGCTGTTGTCAGCGGCAAAGCACCGAAGCCGAAGCCTGCGGTTGTGGCGCACCGACAGCAGGTGCACCACCACCGAGTAGCGGCGCTCGGGGCCGTTGCCGCGCGGGCGGTTTTCCCAGGTGAAGCGGCCCGGGCCGGCGCCATCGACGCCGCGCGAGAAGCCTTCGTTCGACACGTCGGTGGTTTCCCACTCGTCGTCGCCGTAGCCCAGGAAGTCGACGCCGCACAGGTCCATCAGCTGCTCGAAGCCGAACTCGGGTTCGTCGCGCAGGATGCGGGCCGATTCCAGCCAGGACTCGGGGGTGACTTCCAAGGTGGTTTCGCCGAGCGCTTCGCGCACCGACACCACGCGCTGGGCCAGGCGCGCCTTCAGGCGTTCGATGAAACTCGTCGGGGTTTCGACCATGGCGTCGGCTGGGTCCTTAGCGGGCGATGGTGTTGGTGCGGCGGATTTTCTTCTGCAGCTGCAGGATGCCGTAGATCAGCGCCTCGGCCGTCGGCGGGCAGCCGGGGACGTAGATGTCCACCGGCACCACGCGGTCGCAGCCGCGCACCACCGAATACGAGTAGTGGTAGTAGCCGCCGCCGTTGGCGCAGCTGCCCATCGAGATCACCCACTTGGGCTCGGGCATCTGGTCGTAGACCTTGCGCAGCGCCGGCGCCATCTTGTTGACCAGGGTGCCGGCGACGATCATCACGTCGGACTGGCGCGGCGACGGGCGGAAGATCACGCCGTAGCGGTCCAGGTCGAGCCGCGAGGCGCCGGCGTGCATCATCTCGACCGCGCAGCAGGCCAGGCCGAACGTCATCGGCCACATCGAGCCGGTGCGCGCCCAGTTCACCAGGGTGTCCACGTTGGTGGTGACGAAGCCGCGCTCGAGCAGCGGGTTGTCGCCCTCGGGCCGCAGGATGTCGTCAACGACCCCGATCGGCTCGGGGTTGTTCATCACGCGCGCGATTGCAGAGGTCACTCCCATTCCAGGGCTCCCTTCTTCCAGACGTAGATGTAGCCCAGCACCAGCAGGCCGATGAAGATGCCCATCTCGGTGAGGCCGACGATGCCGAGGTTGCGGAAGTTCACCGCCCACGGGAAAACGAAGGCAATTTCCAGGTCGAAGATGATGAACTGGATGGCGATGAGGTAGTAGCGCACGTCGAACTGCATGCGCGCGTCCTCAAAGGCTTCGAAGCCGCACTCGTAGGGCGAGAGTTTTTCGCTGGAGGGCCGCTTGGGCCCCAGGCCCCAGCCCAGCACCAGCAGGACGACGCCCAGGCCGGTGGAGACGAAAAGGAAAAGCAGGATCGGCAGATATTCGCCCAGCACGCGCGCTTCCTCACCATGCGCCCGTGGGCGCGTTCGTACCGCCGCTCCAGCTTCGCCGGGCGGCAGCCCGTACAACAAGTTGGTGCCCGAGGGGGGACTCGAACCCCCACGACTTACGTCGCTACCACCTCAAGGTAGTGCGTCTACCAATTCCGCCACCCGGGCAGGTGTGCCCCACTCGATGGATGCATGAGTGGAGGCGTAAATTGTACCAGCGGATCAGCCTTCCTGGCTGCCCTTTTCAGCACTTTCGGCGGGCGCCGGCGCGGCCGGCTCCGCTTCGGTGGATTCGACCGGCGCGACGGGCATTGCCTCGCTGGCCTCGGCCGCCGGGGCCGGGGCCGCGGGGATCACGGGAACGTCACCGGAGGTCGGCGGCGCCTGCGTGGCCGGGGCCGCGACCGGCACCTCGGACATCACGCCGATGTCTTCTTGCGCCGGCACGCTGGTGTTGCGGCGCGTGGCGTTCCAGGCCATGCCCAGGCTCATCGCGAAGAACACCACGGCGAGCCACTTGGTGGCGGTGGACAGGAAGTTGGCCGAGCCCCGCGCGCCGAACACGGTGGCCGAGGCACCGCCGCCGAAGCCGGAACCCGCGGCGGCACCGGAGCCGCGCTGCATGAGGATGAGCACGATCATCGAGATCGCGACCAGCACGTAGATGACACTGACGATGGTGAGCAGCATGGTGAGTTCGTTTACCTCGCCGCCGCGGCAGCGATTGCCAGGAAATCCTGGGCCACGAGGGACGCGCCCCCGATGAGGCCGCCGTCGACATCGGGCTGGGAAAACAGCTCGACCGCGTTGGCGGGTTTGACGCTGCCGCCGTAAAGCAGGGGCAGCGAGCCGGCGATTCTAGCATCGTGTGCCCGCAATTCGCCACGCAGGAAGGCATGCACCTCCTGGGCCTGCCCCGGGCTGGCGGTCCGGCCGGTGCCGATGGCCCAGACCGGCTCATAGGCCAGCACGGCGCCCTCGAAGGCGGCGATGCCGGCCAGCGCCAGCACCGGCTCGAGCTGGCGCTGGAGGGCCCATTCGGTATGGCCCGCCTCGCGCTGGCCCAGGGTTTCGCCCACGCAAAGGATCGGCCTGAGGCCGGCCTTGCGGGCCGCCACGAACTTCTCGGCCACGCGCTGGCTGTCTTCTTCGTGGTACTGGCGGCGCTCGGAGTGGCCCACCAGCACGTAGCGGCCGCCGACATCGTGCAGCATGCGGCCCGAGGTTTCGCCGGTGTAGGCGCCCTGGTCGTTCACGTCCAGGTCCTGGGCCCCGAAGGCCAGGCCGTCGCGGGCGTAGCGGTCGGCCAGCTCGGCCAGGTACGGCGTGGGCGGCAGGATCACCAGCTCGACCCCGGCGGCGCGCGGCGCGGCCACGATGGCCTCCATGAGGGCGCGTGCGAACGCGCGGTCCCCGTGCAGTTTCCAGTTGCCGGCCACAATCTTCTGGCGCATGTCGTTGCCCTCGGAATCAGGCGTGCAGGATACCGCGCCAGCGCTGGCGCTGACGACCCGCCCGGGGCGTCCGGAAAACCCGCGGCAACCGCGAAAACCAGCGCATTGCACCCGCAACCGGCGATAATCGCCGCCATTCGGCCTCGGCCGGCCAGCCGAGTACCCGTCCATGCAGCAGTCCACACCCCGCGGCCATGCCCTCATCACCGGCGCGTCCAGCGGCATCGGCGCCGCCCTGGCCCGGGAATACGCCGGCCGCGGCGTGCCGCTGGTGCTGGTGGCCCGCCGGGCCGAGCGCCTCGAGGCGCTGGCGGCGGAACTGTCGCCCAAGGTCGACTGCGTGGTGATCGCCGCCGACCTGGCCGACCCGGCGACGCCCGCGCGCCTGTTCCGGGAAACCCAGTCGCGCGGCCTGTTCATCGAAACGCTGGTGAACAACGCCGGCTACGGCGTGCCCGGCCGCTACCTGTCGGCCGACTGGAAGACGCACGCCGATTTCCTGCAGGTGTTGATGACTTCGGTGGCCGAACTGACCCACCACTACCTGCCGGCGATGGAAGCCGCCGGCCGCGGCCGCATCCTCAACGTGGCGTCGCTCGCCGGGCTGGTGCCGGCCAGCGCCGGGCACACGCTGTACGGCGCCACCAAGCTGTGGCTGATCCGTTTTTCCGAATCGCTCGACCAGGAGTCGCGCGCGCGCGGGGTGCACGTCACGGCCCTGTGCCCCGGCATGACCTACACCGAGTTCCACGACGTGAACGGCATGCGCGACAAGGTCGCGAAGCTGCCCAAGGGCATCTGGCTGGGCAGCGAGGAAGTCGCGAAGCTGGGAGTGGACGCGGTGGAGGCCGGCAAGCCGCGCATCGTCACCGGCCGCGCGAATCGCCTCATCGCCGCGCTGAGCAAGTACCTCCCCGAAGCGGTGGCCCGCGCCCTGATCGGCTCGCGCTCCAAGGATTTCCGCGACGCCGATTGACGCCCGGCTGGCGGGCCTTCAGGCCAGCTTGATCTCGCGCAGGCGCTCCATCAGGTACTCGTGCGAGGTGATGGGCTCGGGGTAGCGGTCGGGGTTTTCGGCGCTGATGCAGCCCGGCAAGGTCTGGATGAGGAAGTCCGGGTTGGGGTGCAGGAAGTACGGCGTCGAATAGCGCGGCTTTCGCGCCGCTTCACCCGGCGGGTTCACCACCCGGTGCGTGGTGGACGGGTACACGTGGTTGCTCAGGCGCTGCAGCATGTCGCCGATGTTGACCACGATGGTGTCGGCCTCGGCGGTGAACGGCACCCACTCGCCCCTGCGCGACAGCACTTCCAGGCCGGCCGCGCTGGCACCGACCAGCAGCGTGATGAAGTTGATGTCCTCGTGCGCGCCGGCACGCACGTTGGGTACGTCGTCGGCGGTGATCGGCGGGTAGTGGATCGGACGCAGGATGGAATTGCCGAAGTTCGTCTTGTCGGCGAAATAGTCCGCCGGCAGGCCGATGTGCAGCGCCAGGGCGCACAGGACCCGTGAGCCCAGCGCGTCCAGCGCCTCGAACAACCCGTAGGCCACCGCCTTGAATTCGGGAACCTCGGCCGGCCACAGGTTGGCCGGCATCACGTCGGCGAACTTCGAATCGCGCGGGATCTCGCGACCCACGTGCCAGAACTCCTTGAGGTCGGAGTACTTGGCGCCCTTCGCGGTCTCGATGCCGAACGGCGTATAGCCGCGCGCGCCGCCGCTGCCCGGCACGTGGTACTGGCGCTTGGCTTCCTCGGGCAGCGCGAAGAAGCGCTGGAAGACCGCGTAGGCGGCGTCGATCTGCGCCTGCGGGATGCCGTGGTTGCGAATGCCGGCGAAGCCCCACTCGCGGTAGGCGGCACCGAGTTCGGCGACGAACGCTTCACGGTCGGAGTCGAATCGCTGGATGTCGAGGGTGGGGATTCTGGCGGTCACGGCAGTGGTCCGGGTGAGGGAATGGGGGAATGGGGGAAGTCTAAACGCGGGAAAGTGAGCGCGGCCTTGACGCGGCTCAAGTCGCGGCGCGCACGACGCTGGCCAGGCGCTCGAGCACGCCGGTCATCAGGGACTCGTCGTCCGCCTCCACCGTGACGCGCACCACCGGCTCGGTGCCGGAAGGCCGCAGCACCAGCCGGCCGCGCCCGAACAGCGCGGCCTCTGCTTCGGCACGCGCAGCCTGGACAGCCGCGTCCTCCAGGGGCCGGGCGCCGGCGGCGACCCGCACGTTCACGGTTCGCTGCGGCAGCGGGCGGTAGCCGGCCTGCGACTGCGCCAGCGTGCGGCGCGTGCGCTGCAGCACTTCCAGCACCTGCAGCGCGCTGACGATGGCGTCGCCGGTGCTGGCCCGGTCCAGGCACAGCAGGTGGCCGGAGGCTTCGCCGCCCAGCATGCCGTTGCCCTGCACCAGCGCCTGGTGCACGAAGCGGTCGCCGACGTTGGTGCGCACGAAGTCAATGCCGCCCTCGCCCAGCGCACGCTCCATCGCGTAGTTGGTCATCAGCGTGCCGACCACCGGCCCACGCAGGCGGCCGCTGGCGCGCCAGTCGCGCGCCAGCAGGTACACCAGGCCATCGCCGTCGACCAGCCGGCCATCGCCGTCCACCATCAGCACGCGGTCGCCGTCGCCGTCGAAGGCGATGCCCAGGTGGGCACCGGTCTCGCGCACGCGGGCGATCAGCGCCTCGGGATGGGTCGAGCCAACGCCGTCGTTGATGTTCAGGCCATTGGGTTCGGCGCCGATGGTGTCCACCTGGGCCCCCAGTTCGGCGAACACCCGCGGCGCCACCTGGTAGGTCGCGCCGTGCGCGCAGTCGAGCACGATCTTCATGCCCGTGAGCAGGAAATCGTCGGGCACGGTGGACTTGCAGAATTCGGCGTAGCGCGCCGGCGCGTCGGTGACCCGCGAGGCCTTGCCGAGCTTCTCGGACGGCTGGGTGCGGAACGGCAGCTCCAGTTCGGCCTCGATGGCGGCTTCGATGGCATCGGCGAGCTTCTCGCCCTGGGCCGAGAAGAACTTGATGCCGTTGTCGTAGTGCGGGTTGTGCGAGGCGCTGATGACGATGCCGGCGTCGGCGCGCAGCGATCGCGTCAGGTAGGCCACCGCCGGCGTCGGCATCGGGCCCAGCATGCGCACGTCGGCGCCCGCGGCGACCAGGCCGGCCTCGAGCGCGGCCTCGAACATGTAGCCCGAGATGCGGGTGTCCTTGCCGATCACGACCGTGGCGTGCTCCCTGCCCTCGCCCACCAGCACGCGGCCGGCGGCAGCGCCCAGGCGCAGCATGAAGTCGGCCGAGATCGGACCCTCGCCCACGCGACCGCGGATGCCGTCGGTGCCGAAGTACTTTCGCGATGTCATGGCTGGTTCAATCGGCGGTGGGCGCGGGATCGAGCGCCGGCATGGGCTGGCGCATCATCAGGGCCAGCAGCGCGCCGAGCTTCTCGCGCATCTGGCGGCGGTCGATGATCAGGTCCACGGCGCCGTGCTCGACCAGGAACTCCGAGCGCTGGAAGCCCTCGGGCAGCGTCTCGCGCACGGTCTGTTCGATCACGCGCGGGCCGGCGAAGCCGATCAGCGCGTAGGGTTCGCCGACGTTGATGTCACCCAGCATGCCCAGCGACGCCGAGACGCCGCCGGTGGTGGGGTGCGTGAGCACCGAGATGAAAGGCAGTCCGGCCGCGCGCAGGCGACCCAGGGCCGCCGAGGTCTTGGCCATCTGCATCAGCGAGAACAGGCCTTCCTGCATGCGCGCACCGCCGGTGGCGGAGAAGCAGACCAACGGGCAGCCCACTTCCAGGGCGCGCTCGGCGGCCAGGGTGAACTTCTCGCCGACCACCGAGCCCATCGAGCCGCCCATGTAGCGGAACTCGAACGCCGCCACGCAGATCGGGTGGCCCTTGAGCTGGCCCTGCACCGCGACCATGGCGTCGCGCTCGCCGGTGGCCTTCTGGGCCGCCTTGATGCGCTCGGCGTACTTCTTCTGGTCCTTGAAGTGCAGCGCGTCCACCGGCCCCAGCGAGGCGCCGATCTCTTCGCCACCCTCGTCGTCCAGGAAGGCCACCAGGCGCTCGCGCGCACCGATGCTCATGTGGTGGTTGCACTTGGGGCAGACGCGCAGGTTCTTTTCAAGCTCGGGGCCGTACAGCGCGGCGCCGCAGCGGTCGCACTTTTCCCACAGGCCCTCGGGCACGGCGCGCTTGCCGCCGCCCTCGGTGCGGATGCGGGACGGCATCAGTTTGGTCAGCCAGCTCATTGAGCCACCGGTCTTGTTCGGGTCGTGAAGTTTAGCCCGAAAGGCCGGGGCAGGAAGTCCCCGGCCCGGCGGGCTCCCTCAGGCCACCTGGTCCAGCGCCGCGCGCAGGGGCGCCAGGAAGGCCGCGGCGCGCTGCGCCGCATCCTCGGGGCCGGTGGCCGCGGCGAGCGATTCCACCAGGGCACTGCCGACCACCACGCCGTCGGCCGCCGGGGCCAGCGCGGCCGCGGACGCGGCGTCGCGGATGCCAAAACCGACCAGCACCGGCACGTTCGCCATCGCCCGAAGGTCGCCGGCCTTCACCAGCACCGCCGCCGTGTCGAGTTGCCCGCCGCCGGTGACGCCGGCGAAAGACACGTAGTAGAGGTAACCCTGCGACTCGGTTGCCAGCCGCGCCAGGCGCTCGGGCGACGTGGTCGGCGCGGCCAGGGAGATCAACTGCAGGCCCGCGGCGTTGAACGCGGCGCGGGTCGGGCCCGCCTCTTCCGGCGGCAGGTCCACCAGCAGCACGCCGTCCACGCCGGCGTCGGCGGCGGCCTTGGCGAAGGCGTCGGCGCCGCGCATCTCGACCGGGTTGAGGTAGCCCATCAGCACCACGGGCGTGGTGTCGTCGTCGCGGCGGAAAGCGGCCACGGCCTCGAGGATGTAGCGGATGCCGGCGCCGCGCCCGATCGCCCGCTCGGAGCTGCGCTGGATCACCGGGCCGTCGGCCATCGGGTCGGAGAACGGCACGCCGAGCTCGATCACGTCGGCGCCGGCCTTCACCAGCGCATGCATCACCGGCACCGTGGCCTCCAGCGAAGGATCGCCGGCGGTGATGAAGGGAACGAGGGCCTTGCGCTTGATGGCGGCGAGCTGGGAAAACTTTGCGTCGATTCTGGACATAGGTTTTTTGGCCACGGATTTACACGGATGACGCGGATAAAAGCGGATGAGGCAATTCAAGTTGGAGCAGGGGACTTTGGATTTTCGCGTCGCGATCCGGGCTGCCCGGATCCACTCAGGCTTTGCCCTATCCGCCTTTATCGGCTTTTATCCGCGTAAATCCGTGGCCCAGCCCTGCTAGAGAACAATCCCCTCGCGCTTGGCGATGGTGAAGATGTCCTTGTCGCCGCGGCCCGAGAGGTTGCACAACACCAGCGCGTCCTTGGGCAGGTCGCGGGCAATCTTCATCGCGTGGGCGACCGCGTGGGCCGACTCCAGCGCGGCCAGGATGCCCTCCTTGCGCGCCAGCAGGTGGAAGGCTTCCATCGCCTCGTCGTCGGTGACCCCGACGTAGGTGGCGCGGCCGCTGTCCTTGAGGAAAGCGTGCTCGGGTCCGACGCCCGGGTAGTCCAGGCCGGCCGAGATCGAGTGCGTCTCGGTGATCTGGCCGTCGTCGTCGCAGATGATGTACGTGCGGTTGCCGTGCAGCACGCCCGGGCGGCCCGCGACCAGCGACGCGGAGTGGCGGCCGGTCTCGATGCCGTCACCCGCCGCTTCGGCGCCGATGATGGCCACGCCGGGATCGTTGAGGAACGCATGGAACATGCCGATGGCGTTGCTGCCGCCGCCCACGCAGGCGGTGACTGCGTCGGGCAGGCGGCCGTATTCCTCCAGCATCTGCGCGCGGGCTTCCTTGCCGACCACGGCGTTGAAGTCGCGCACCAGCTTGGGATAGGGGTGCGGGCCGGCGACGGTGCCGATGATGTAGAACGTGTCGTGGACGTTGGTGACCCAGTCGCGCATCGCCTCGTTGAGTGCGTCCTTGAGCGTCTTGGAACCCGAGGTGACCGGCACCACGGTGGCGCCCAGCAGCTTCATGCGGAAAACGTTCGGCGCCTGGCGCTCGACGTCGGTGGAGCCCATGTAGACCACGCACTCCAGGCCCAGGCGCGCGGCCACGGTGGCGCTGGCGACGCCGTGCTGGCCGGCGCCGGTCTCGGCGATGATGCGGGTCTTGCCCATGCGCTTGGCCAGCATGCCCTGGCCGATGGTGTTGTTGATCTTGTGCGCGCCGGTGTGGTTGAGGTCCTCGCGCTTGAGCAGGATGCGCGCGCCGCCCACGTATTCCGACAGCCGCACCGCTTCGTAGATCGGGCTCGGGCGGCCGACGTAATGCCGGTAGTCGTGGCGCAGTTCGGCCAGGAACTGCGGGTCCTTGCTGTACTTGTCGTACGCGGCCTCGAGCTCGCGCAGCGGGCCGATCAGGGTTTCGGAGACGAACACACCGCCATAGCGGCCAAAGTGCCCGGCGGCGTCCGGCCAGGCGCCGAAATCGGCGATGTCGGCGGCGTTGGGGATTTCATTCGTGGGCATTGCGGTCTGCACGTCTAACCTCGTCTACGAATTGCTGCATTTTTTCGCCGTCCTTGGTGCCCGGCGCGCTTTCGATGCCACTCGACACATCGACCGCGTACGGGCGCGCGGCGCGGATGGCCTGGCCGACGTTGCCCGGGTCCAGGCCGCCGGCCAGGAACACGGGCCGGCCAAGCGGCGGAATGGTGGTCCAGTCGAAGCGCTCGCCGCGGCCGCCGGGTTGGCCCGGACCGTGGCCGTCAAGCAGGAAGGCGCTGGCTGAAGGGTAGCGTTTCCGCGCCAGGGCCGCATCGGCGGCGCCCTGCCCCATCGGCACGGTCTTGATGAAAGGCAGGCCGAAGCCGCGGCAGAAAGCGTCGTCTTCACTGCCGTGGAACTGCAGCAGGGTCGGCCTGAGGGCGCGGATGGTCGCGGCGATTTCGCTGCCGGGGTTGTCCATAAACAGGGCCACGGCGTCCACCAGCGGCGGCACCACCTGGCGCAGGCCCTCGGCCTGGTCGATTTCGAGCCGGCGCGGGCTGGCGGCGGCGAACACAAAGCCCAAGGCGTCCGCGCCCAGTTCCACCGCCAGCCGGACATCCCCCGGCCGGGTCAAGCCACAAAACTTGATGCGCGTTCTCATAGGCTTATTGTAGTCCGGCGCCGTGCGCGTGCCGTGTAGGCCTGGTCCCATTCCCTGTGCGAGGGCCTTCAGGCCCGATGCCTTTCGGCGAAGACCGTCGGGCCTGAAGGCCCTCCTACAGGGTGACTTCGGCCGGGAGCTGCCAGTCGGCGGGGTAGCGCGGACCCAGGAACACCAGGCCACTGGACGGTGCCGTGGGTCCGGCCACGCTGCGGTCGCGGCCGGCCAGCAGCTCGCCGGGCCAGGCCTCGGGCTGCTCGCCACGACCCACCAGCAGCAGGCTGCCGACGAAGTTGCGGACCATGTGGTGCAGGAAGGCGTTGGCCTGGACCTCGATCACCACGCGGTCGTCCTGGCGCCGCACGCTGATCTCGTGGACGTTGCGGTTGGGATGCGGCGCCTGGCAGTGCACGGTGCGGAAGGCGCTGAAATCATGTTCGCCGACCAGGGCCTGGGCCGCGCGGTGCATGGCGTCGGCGTCCAGCGGGTGCCGCTCCCAGGTGAGGTAATCGCGATGCATCGCCGCGCGCGTGCGCCGGTTGAGGATCGTGTAGCGGTAGCGGCGCGCGCGCGCCGAATAGCGCGCGTGGAAGTCCTGCGGCACCGGCTGGCACCAAAGCACGGCGACGCCGCCCGGCAGGCGGCTGTTGGCACCCTGCTGCAGCGCGAAAGGCGTCCGGCCCGAGGCCGTGTCCAGGTGCACCACCTGGCACCGTGCATGCACGCCGCTGTCGGTCCGTCCCGCGCAGACGACGTCGAGCGGATGGTTGGCCACATACGACAGCGCCGACTCCACCACCGCCTGCACCGAAGGGCCATGCGACAGCCGCTGCCAGCCCTGGAAGGCGCTGCCGTCGTATTCGATGCCCAGCGCGAAGCGGACGCTGGAAACAGCGGGGCCGGGTTGCCCCGGCCCCGATTCCGCACCGTTGGCGGGCGGCGCGGGCTTAGCCAATTTCCTTCAGCAGCCGCTCGGCCTCGGCGCGACTGGCCGGGCCAGCCTCGGCCAGGACTTCCTCGAGCATGCCTTTGGCGCCCTCGATGTCGCCGATGTCGAGGTAGGCCTTGGCGAGTTCGATCTTGGTCTCGCTGCCGTCGTCCAGGTCGGCGTCGGGGGCCGGCTCTTCCGTGTCGAACTCGATCGGCATGGGCGCGTCGGCCGCCGCATCGCTGGTGCCGGCGGCGGCGATCGCCAGGCGATCCCACTCCTCGTCCTGCTCCTCGACCGTGGCGCGGGTGGCCACCGCCGGGGCCTCCAGACCCAGGCTGTCGAGATCGGGGATTTCCGCGGCGGCGGGCGCGGCAGGCGCGGCGACGGGGGTGGCGGCCGGCGTCGCGGGCATCACGCCGGTGTCGCCGAAGCGCGGCGAATTCCAGCCGGCCTGGCTGAACAGCGGGTTGCTCGGCGACAGGGCCACGCCCATCACCACGGCCTCGCGCCAGCGCGGATCGAGCGTGCTGCGGACCCGGTCGCGCATGGCCTTGGCGGCGGCCTCGTACTCGGCCTGTTCGCCGCGAGCGTAGTGGTGGCGAAGCAGGCTGATGTGCGTTTCGAGGTCGTCGGGACGGGCCGATACCGCGGCGGCAAGGCGGACCTGCTCGCCATCCTTCGGTTCCTGGTGCGGGACGACCTCGTCCTGCGCTTCGACCGCCTCGCTGCGGGCGTTGGCCAGGCTGGCGTGCAGCGCGTCGTCGTCGGAGATGCGGCGGCTCGGGGCCGGCATCGGGCTGTCCGTGCGGCGCCCGCGCAGCGCCAGCACCAGGCCGCCGAGCAATACCAGGCCACCGCCGCCGAGCACGAACGGATTCATGTACCACGGAGTGGGTGCGTCGCTGGCGGGCGCCGCGGCGTCGGCCGGGGCCGCGGTGGCGCCGGCGGTGGCTTCAGGCGCGGGCGTCGGCACCGGCGCCGGGGCCGCCTGGCCGAGACGGTCCTGCAGCGCCTTCATCTGGCTGTCCTGCATCTGGATCAGGCGCTGGCTGTCGGCCTGCTGCTGCTCGAGTTCGGCCAGTTGGGAACGCAGCTCCGACACCTCGGCTTCCCGGGCCGCGAGGTCTTCGCGGGTCTGGGTGAGCTCGGCGCGCAGCTCGCGGCCGGTGCCGGTGCCGCTGGCACCCGACTGCACGCCGCGGGCGGCGCGCTCGTCGCCCGACGGGGGAACGATCTCGAGGCGGCCATCGGGCGCGGTGGCGCGCGGCCGGGACGCGGCGCGGGGCGCGGCGGCGGCCGGCGCCGGTTCACTGGCGACGCTTTCAGCCGGCTGCGGCACGGGCTGGCGACGCGACTGCCAGGCCGCGGCCTGTTCGCGCACCAAGGCCTCGGCTTCGGCCGTGCCCAGCGTGGTGACTTCGTCGCGGGCCGGGATGCGCAGCACGGCGCCGCGCTTGAGCTGGTTGATGTTGCCGTCGATGAAGGCCTCGGGGTTGGCGCGCTGCAGGGCCAGCATCATCTGGGCCATGGACACGGCCGGGTCGGGCTTGTTCTGGTCGGCGATGGCCCACAGCGTCTGGCCCGGCGCCACCGGGCCGAAGCTGCCCGGGTCCACCGGCTCGGGGGCCGGCAGCGGCGCGGGCTCGGGCATCGGCGCGGGCGGCGGCGTGGCGGCGATGGGCTCCGGCTCCGGCGCGGGCATCGGCGCGGGCTCGGGAAGCGGCGCCGGCTCGGGCTGGGCGGCGACCGGCTCGGGCTCGGGCTCGGGCTGAGGCTCAATCGCGGGCTCGGGCGCGGGCAGCGGCTCGGGTAGCGCGGCGACCGGCTCGGGCGGCAGTTCAAAGACCGGCGCCGGCTCGGGGGCTGGCTCGGGCAAGGGCTGCGGAGCCGGCGGGAGCTCGGCCACCACCGGGGCCGGGGCGGGCTCCTCGATCGCGGCGGTCTGCGCTTCGGGCGGCAAGATCGGCGCCGGGGCCGGGGCCGGCACCGGGGCCACCACCACCGACGGCGCCTCGAGCGGGCGGATCACGGCCGGGGCGATGTAGGGCGGATCGACCAAGGCACTGAACTCGCGCACCAGGCTGCCGCGACCCCAGTCGGCCTCGATCAGGAAGGTCAGGAACGGCTCGGTGAAACGCGCCGGGGTGGTGACGCGGATCACCGGTTGGCCCGCCGAGTTGCGGCCGACGCTCATCTGCAGGTTGGCGGTCATGCCGACCGGGCGCTCCAGCCCGACCCGGGCGAAAGCCTCGGGCGAGGCGAGGCGGACCTCCAGCTCATCGAGTTCGCCGGGCGCGGCCGACAGGATCGGGATCTCGGCGACCAGCGGCTCATTGAGCCCGGACTTCACTTGGATCTGGCCCAGGCCGAGCGCGTGGGCGCTGGATGCGCCGAGTGCCAGCGCGAGGGCCAGGGGTAGCTGCAGATGCCTTATGTTCACGCTTGAATCTCCCCGAAGAAGTCTGGCGTGACCACTTTGCTGCAGCGGCCCCGACGGTGATGCCCGTCGAATATACCGGTCAGGAACGCTCTTTGACCACGAGTTCAGCCAACTGCACGGCGTTGAGCGCCGCGCCCTTGCGGATATTGTCCGAGACGATCCACAGGTTCAGTCCGCGCGGGTGCGACACATCCTCGCGGATGCGGCCCACGTAGACCGGGTCGGTGCCGGCCGCGTGCGTCACCGGCGTGGGGTAGCCACCGGGAACCCGGTCGTCCACCACTTCCACCCCCGGCGCGGCCTCGAGAAGCGCGCGGGCATCGGCGGCCGACAGCTTGGTGCGCGTCTCCAGGTGCACGGCCTCGGAGTGGCCGTAGAACACCGGCACGCGCACCGCGGTGGGGTTCACCTGGATGCGATCGTCGCCGAGGATCTTGCGGGTTTCCCAGACCAGCTTCATCTCTTCCTTGGTGTAGCCGTTTTCCATGAAGTCGTCGATCTGCGGGATCAGGTTGAAGGCGATCTGCACCGCAAACTTCTTCGGCTCCAGGGTCTGGAAGCCGAGCATGGCGGCGGTCTGCTTGCCCAGCTCCTCCATGCCGCTGCGGCCGGCGCCCGACACCGACTGGTAGGTGGCGACGTTGATGCGCTCGATGCCCACCGCGCGATGGATCGGCGCCAGCGCCACCAGCATCTGCATGGTCGAACAGTTGGGGTTGGCGATGATGCCGCGCGGCCGGTTGGCCACCTGTTCCGGGTTCACTTCCGACACCACCAGCGGGACGTCGACGTCGTAGCGGAAGGCCGAGCTGTTGTCGATGACCACGGCGCCAGCGGCGGCGAACCTGGGCGCGTACTCCAGCGAAACGCTGCCGCCGGCCGAGAACAGCGCGATGTCGACGCCGGCCGGGTCGAAGGTGGCGAGGTCCTCGACGACGATCTTGCGGGCGCCGTACTCGATCTTCTCGCCGGCCGAGCGGGCGCTGGCCAGAAGGTGCAGCCTGCCGATCGGGAACTGGCGCTCGGCCAGCACGGACAGCATGGCTTCGCCGACGGCGCCGGTGGCGCCGACGATGGCTACGGTATAGGTCTTGCTCATGGGATCTGGGGGTTCCGGAAAGAAGTTCTGGCCACGGATTTGCGCGGATGGACGCGGATAACAGCAAAAGCTGGAAGTGGGCCTCGGGCGCGCAAGGACCGGCGCGCACTCACGCGCTCAGGGCCTAGGCTCGCCGAGGCGATCGTTTTCGATCCCATTTCATCCGCTTCTGATCCGCGTTCATCCGCGTGAATCCGTGGCAAAAAAAGCTCGTCATGGCGCCGCGCCCGGGATGCGGGGCGAGACGACGCCCACGTCGCCGCACTGCGCGCGGTGGCGCAGGGCGTGGTCCATCAGCACCAGGGCCATCATGGCTTCGCAGATCGGCGGCGCGCGCAGGCCCACGCAGGGGTCGTGGCGGCCGGTGGTGACCACTTCCACGGGCTGTCCGTGCACGTCCACCGTATCGCCCGGCAGGCGCAGGCTGGACGTCGGCTTGAACGCAACCGAACAGGTGACGTCCTGGCCACTGCTGATGCCGCCGACGATGCCGCCGGCGTGGTTGCTGGCGAAGCCCGCGGGCGACATCAGATCGCGGTGCACGCTGCCCAATTGTTCGATGCTGGCGAAGCCGGCGCCGATCTCCACGCCCTTCACCGCGTTGATGGACATCATGGCCGCCGCCAGGTCGCCGTCGAGCTTGCCGTAGATCGGCTCGCCCCAGCCCGGCGGCACGTTGCGGGCGACCACATCCACGCGCGCGCCGACCGAGTCGCCCGACTTCCGCAGCGCGTCCATGAACGCCTCCAGCTCCTCGACCTGCGACGCGTCGGGCCAGAAGAACGGGTTGCCTTCGATGGCGGCGGCGTCGAAGCCGCGCGGTCGGATGCCGGCGATCTGCGACACGTGGCCCTGCACGCTGATGCCGTACTTGTCGGCCAGCCAGCGCTTGGCGACCACGGCCGCCGCCACCCGCATGGTGGTCTCGCGCGCCGAGCTGCGGCCGCCGCCGCGCGGGTCGCGCACGCCGTACTTCTGCCAATAGGTGTAGTCGGCGTGGCCGGGGCGGAACTGCTCGGCGATCTTCGAATAGTCCTTGCTGCGCGCGTCGGTGTTGCGCACCAGCAGGCCGATCGGCGCGCCGGTGGTTCGTCCTTCGTAAACGCCGCTGAGGATCTCGACCTCGTCGGCCTCGTGGCGCTGTGAGGTGTGGCGGCTCTTGCCGGTGGCGCGGCGGTCGAGGTCAGCGCGGAAATCATCCGGCGCGATGGCGATGCCCGGCGGGCAGCCGTCGATAACGCAGCCAATGGCCGGGCCGTGGCTTTCGCCGAAGGTGGTGACTCGCAGCAGCCGGCCGAAGCTGTTGTCGCTCATGCAGGTCAGGCCCGCCTGGCGTCGGCCAGCGCCTTGATGCGCGCGTGGTGCTCGACCAGGTCGCTGCGCTCGACCGCGAAGATGCCCATCTGCCCGACCTTGAACTCCACCCAGGCGAAGGGCACTTCCGGCAGCAGCTCGACCAGGGCGCGCTCGCTTTCGCCCACTTCGCAGATCAGCAGCCCGTTCTCGGACAGGTGGCGCGGCGCATCGCGCAGGATTTCCAGCGCCAGGTCCAGGCCATCGTCGCCGGCGCGCAGGCCCATCTGCGGTTCGTGCGAGTACTCGGGCGGCAGGGCGTCGGTCTCGGCGTGGGTGACATAGGGCGGGTTGGTGACGATCAGGTCGTAGACCTCGCCGTCGAGGTTCTTGAACAGGTCCGAGTGCACCAGGCGCACGTTGCCGGCCTCGAGGCGTTCGATGTTCTCGCGGGCCAACGCCAGCGCGTCTTCGCTCAGGTCGGCCGCGTCCACCTGCCAGTGCGGGTGGTAGTGCGCGGTGGCGATGGCGATGCAGCCCGAGCCGGTGCACATGTCCAGCGCGCGCTGCACTTCGCGGCCGCCCAGCCAGGGCTCGAAGCCCGATTCGATCAGCTCGGCGATCGGCGAGCGCGGCACCAGGGCACGCGGGTCGGTCTTGAAGCTCAGGCCGGCGAACCAGGCCTCGCCGGTGAGGTAGCAGGCCGGGATGCGCTCCTGGATGCGGCGTTCGAACAGGGCCAGCACGGCCTTCTTCTCTTCAGCGACCAGGCGCGCCTGGCCGTAGGCCGGCCCCAGGTCGGGCGGCAGGTGCAGGGCGAACAGCACCAGTTGGGTCGCCTCGTCCAGGGCATTGTCGTGGCTGTGGGCGAAGGTGAGCCCGGCGGCGCCGAAGCGGCTGGTGCCGTAGCGGATGAAGTCGACGATGGTGGCAAGTTCGGCCGGCATGTTCTTGAAATCCCTTGCAATGCCGTGAGTATAGCCGCGCGCCGGCGATAATTGCGGCCCGCCCACCCACACCGGACGCGCCGTGTTCAACCGCAGCACCCTGCTCATCCTGATGGCCGCGCTGGCGGCCGGGCTTGGCCTCTGGGCCGCCCAGGTCGTGTTCGGGCCGCAGCGCGCCGTCGCCGCCCCGGTGGAAGGCCCGGCGCTGGACCCGGCCACGATGAAAACCGTGCGCCTGTTCCCGCAGCTGCGCGCAGTGCCGGACTTCGCGCTGCAGCAGTCCGACGGCACCGCGCTGTCGGCCAAGGAGCTGCAGGGACGCTGGACCATCGTCTTCTTCGGGTTCACCCACTGCCCCGACGTCTGCCCGACCACCCTTTCCGAGCTGGCGCAGGTGCAGGAGCAGTGGGTCGGCGTCGATCCGGCCAGCCGGCCGCAGGTGCTGTTCGTGTCGGTGGACCCGGAGCGCGACACGCCGGAAAAAACCGGCGAATACGCCGCCTACTTCCACCCCGACACCCTGGCCGCCACCCTGCCCGAGCCGGCGCTGCAGGCCTTCGCCAACAGCCTGGGCATGGTCTACATGAAGGTGCCGACCGAGGCCGGCGACTACACCATGGACCACTCCACGGCCCTGGTGCTGCTGGACCCGCGCGGCCGCCAGGCCGGCATCATCCGCCCGCCCTTCGTGCCCGCCGACATCGCGGCCGACCTGATCGAACTGTCCAAGGCCACGCCATGAGCCCCAAGGTCTTGCTGCAATACGTGCTGCCGCACCGGCTGCTGTCGCGCATCGCCTACGGCGTGGCGCGCACGCGCACCGCGTGGTTCAAGGACTGGCTGATCCAGCTGGTGGTGCGCAAGTTCAACGTGGACATGGCCGAAGCCGTCGACCCGGTGCCGACCAACTACCTGCACTTCAATGCTTTCTTCACCCGCGAACTCAAGCCCGGCGCGCGCACCGCCGACGCCGATCCGTCCACGCTGGTGATGCCGGCCGACGGCAAGATCAGCCAGGCCGGGCGCATCGAGGCCGGCCGCATCTTCCAGGCCAAGGGCCAGTCCTTCACGGCCGCCGAACTGCTGGGCGACGAGGCGATGGCGGCGCCCTACGCGGACGGCTCGTTCGCCAACATCTATCTTTCGCCGCGCGACTACCACCGCGTGCACATGCCCTGGTCGGGCACGCTGGTGGAAACGCTGCACGTGCCAGGCCGCCTGTTCACGGTGGCGCCCTGGGGCGTACAGGCGATCCCGCGGCTGTTCGCTCGCAACGAGCGCCTGGTCTGCCACTTCGAGACGGCGTTCGGGCCAATGTGTTCGGTGATGGTGGGCGCGCTGCTGGTGTCGGGCGTGGAATCGGTGTGGAACGGCGAGGAAATCCCGCCCTACGCGCACAAGCCGGTGCGCCGCGACTGGCGCGGCCAGGGCATCACGCTGGGCCGCTTCGCGGAGATGGCGCGTTTCAACTACGGCTCCACCGTGATCCTGCTGTTTCCCCGCGACGCCGTCGCGCTCGACACCTTCCCCACCGAAACCCCCACCCGCGTCGGCCAACGCCTCGGCCGCGTCCTCCGCCCCGCCTGACCCGCCGTACGCACGTGCGCTTCGCGCACGACATGGGGCTTGACGGCGACCGGGCGCACGACGGTGCCGCGCGGCAGCGCCATCCCACACACAGGTGTATGCCTGCCCGGTCGGGCGTAAGCGGCATCCTGCCCAACTCACGACCGGCCGTTGCGGGCTTCCTGCCCACCACATCAGCCACACACCTGTGTGTGGGCTGTCGCCCCGGAGGCATCGGGTTCGCCGGGGCCCCGAGTTGGCGAGACGGAGTGGCCAGGACGTGACTTTCCCGTCCAACGAAAGCGCGGCGCCATCGCGGGGCTGGTGACCTTGTTGCGGTGTGCCCGGGACATCCGGGGCGACGTCACACACACAGGGCACCCCTGAAGTGGAGGGCAGGAAGCCCGGAACGGCCGGCGTTTGCTGCCAAGGATGGCGCTAGCAAGACGCCGGGCAGGGGTGCCCTGTGTGTGGGGCGGCGCTCGCCGTAACGGAACATGTCGTGCGCAACGCGCACGCGCTTCAGGCCAGGGCGGCGAAGGCGTCGCGGGTGAGGTTTTCGGGCGCGCCGTCGGTGC
>JANOJQ010000103.1:0-2857 GCA_031418815.1 Lysobacteraceae bacterium | reverse complement strand
AGAAGGCCGGGTCCGATCGTCAATCAATTTCCGTGCAGAATTCCCTCCAACTTTGGACAAGGTCGCTTGCTGTTCCTCTCGAGGGTTCCAACCCACCCCTCGAGGAGTCCGCAATGCCCAAGTTGTCGCCGATTGTTGAGGCGCGTTGAAAATTGACCAGCAAACGCCGGTAATGCGCGCTGAAAATTGACCAGGGTGTTTCCCCTTACCTTGCAGGCGACCAGGCCTGTGGGGAGAAGAGGTGCACACCATGTCGATGTACGCGAAGATCCGGCGGCTGAGGCTGCGCGAAGGGCTGTCGATCAGCGAGATTGCCCGGCGGACTAGTCTGTCCCGGAACACCATCAAGACCTGGCTCCGGGAGCCCGCGCCCCGGACGGAGATGGCCTACCAGCGGCCCGCGGGCCCCAAGGTACTGGCTGGATTTACGGCCTGGCTCGACCAGGCCATCAAGACCGATGAGCACCGCCCCCGCAAGGAGCGCCGGACGGGCCGGCGGCTGTTCGAGCAGCTTCAGGAACAGGGCTTTAGGGGCCACTACTGCCGGGTGACCGAGTACTTGCGGGCGAAGCGGGCGGCGGTGGGCGCGGTGACGGCCCGCTCGGCCTACGTGCCGCTGCAGTTTGGCTGGGGCGAGGCGTTCCAGTTCGACTGGAGCGAGGAAGGGCTGGTGATCGGCGGGATCTGGCGCAAGGTGCAGCTGGCGCACATGAAGCTGTGCGCCAGCCGGGCCTTCTGGATGGTGGCCTACCCGAGCCAGGGCCACGAGATGCTGTTCGATGCGCACCTGCGGTGCCTGACGGGGCTGGGCGGGGTGCCGCGCCGGGGCATCTACGACAACATGAAGACGGCGGTGGACAAGACCCCGCGGCCGGACCGGGCGCGCAAAGTGAACAGCCGGTTTGCGGCGATGGCGACGCACTATCTGTTCGAGCCGGATTTTTGCAACGTGGCGTCGGGCTGGGAGAAGGGCCGGGTCGAGAAGGCGGTGCTCGATGGCCGCCGGCGCATCTGGCAGCGGGCGCAGGAAAAGCGCTGGGGCAGCTTCGCCGAGCTCAACGTGTGGCTGGCGACGCAGTGCACGCAGGGCTGGTCGGCGCCGCATCCGGACTGCCGGGACATGAGCATCGCCGAGGCGCGGGCCCTGGAACTGCCGGAGCTGATGCCGGTGCCGTCGGCGTTCGATGGCTACGTCGAGGCCGATGCCCGGGTGTCGAGCACCTGCCTGGTGACGGTGGCCCGCAACCGCTATTCCGTGCCGTGCGCCCTGGCCGGGCACCGGGTGGGGGTGCACCTGTACCCCGAGCGGGTGACCGTGGTGGCGAACCGCGCCGTGGTGGCCGAGCACGTGCGGATCGTTGATCGGGACCGCGTGGTCTACGACTGGCGGCACTACGTGCCGCTGATCGAACGCAAGCCTGGCGCGCTGCGCAACGGCGCGCCGTTCGCCGACCTGCCGGCGCCGCTGCTGCAGCTGAGCCGACACCTGCTGCGCCGGGCCGGCGGCGACCGGGTGATGGCCCAGGTGCTGGCGGCGGTGCCGCGCTTTGGGCTGGAAGCCGTGCTGGTGGCGGTGGAACTGGCGTTGGAGTCGGGCCGGCCCAGCGCCGAGCACGTCCTGAACCTGCTCGCGCGGCTGCACGAGGGGCCGCCGCCGGATCGCGTGGAGACGGCCCTGACCGTGACCACGGCGCCGCTGGCTGACACGGCGCGCTACGACCACCTGCGTCAGGAGATGGCCCATGACTGAGCTGATCGCGGCGTTCAAGGCCTTGCGCCTGCACGGCATGGCCGGCGGCTATGGCGAGCTGGTGGGCAACGGCGGCCCAGACGTGGCCGCTGCCGAGTGGATCGTGCGGCACCTATTGGAGGCGGAGACGACCGACCGGGCCCTGCGGTCGGTGCGCTACCAGATGCACGCAGCCCGGTTCCCGCTGCACCGTGATCTGGCCGGGTTCGAGTTTGAACAGTCCAAGGTCGACCGGCGCCAGATCGAGCAGTTTGCGACGCTGGCGTTCACCGAGCGGGCCGAGAACATCGTCCTGATCGGGGGCACCGGCACCGGCAAGACCCACCTGGCCACGGCCCTGGGCGTGGAGGCGGTGGGCCGGCACGGCAAGCGCGTGCGGTTCTTCAGCACGATCGAGCTGGTGAATGCGCTGGAGCAGGAGAAGGCGGCCGGCAAAGCCGGCCGCCTGGCCCACCAGCTGCTGAACCTGGACCTGGTGGTCCTGGACGAGCTGGGCTACTTGCCCTTCAGCCAGGCCGGCGGGGCGCTGCTGTTCCACTTGCTGTCCAAGCTCTACGAACACACCAGCGTGGTCATCACCACCAACCTGCTGTTCGCCGAATGGGCCAATGTCTTCATCGACGCCAAGATGACCACGGCGCTGCTGGACCGGCTGACCCACCACTGCCATATCGTCGAGACCGGCAACGACTCCTACCGGTTCCGGCACAGCAGCCGGACGGCCAAGACCAAGATCCGGGCCCGGGAGCAGGCGCGGGTCCAGCAGGCGAAGGAGGATGCCGAACCGGTCTCTGAAACCGGCGGCTGAGGCTACACTGCGAACAACCCCGGGGCTGGAATCCCCCGGGCCATGCCCTGGTCAATTTTGAACGCGCAGGGCTGGTCAATATTGGGCGCGCATCAACATCCCAGGGCCTCGCAGGTTGTTCGTGGCAGGCTGTTCTGCGCCACAAGATAGGGGCGAAAGTAAGTGCCTGCATCAGCTTGACGACGAGAAGCTAATTGACGAGCTGCGAAATTACGACGGAACGCCTGCGGAATTGCTGGCTAGTCGCGAGTTGATGGAAATGTTACTGCCCTCCATTCGCGCTGACCTGGAAATGGCCG
>JANOJQ010000102.1:0-18880 GCA_031418815.1 Lysobacteraceae bacterium | reverse complement strand
CACAAAAAAAGATTCCCGCGCTGGCGCTCGTCGCCCTGGGTGGTTTCGGCAGGGCGGAACTCAATCCGCACAGCGACATCGACATCATGTTTCTGCATGACGGAAAACTGATGACCAAAGGCAAATGAATCGTTCACCTTCTGCGGCTCAACGGTGTTGCCGATGGACTTGGACATCTTGCGGCCGTGCGCATCCACCGCGAAGCCGTGCGTGAGCACCTGACGGTACGGCGCGGCGCCGTCCATGGCGATGCCGGTGAGCAGCGAGCTCTGGAACCAGCCGCGATGCTGGTCGGAGCCCTCGAGGTAGAGGTCGGCGGGCTTGCGCAGGCCGTCGTCGCCGCGCGCCGCCAGCACCGCCTCGTGGGTCACTCCCGAGTCGAACCACACGTCCAGGATGTCGGTGACCTTGAAGTAGTCGGCCGCCTCGGCGCCCAGCAGTTCAGCGGCATCGAGCGAGAACCAGGCATCGGTGCCGTGCTGCTGCACGCGGTCGGCGACCGTGCGCATGAACTCCACCGAGCGCGGATGCGGCTCGCCGGTGACGTGGTTGACGAACAGCGCGATCGGCACGCCCCAGGTGCGCTGGCGGCTGATGCACCAGTCCGGGCGGCCGTCCACCATGCCGGCGATGCGGGCTTCGCCCCACTCCGGCACCCAGCCCACGCCCTTGATCGCAGCCAGCGCATCGCGGCGCAGGTGCGCCTGCTCCATCGAGATGAACCACTGCGGCGTGGCGCGGAACGCCACCGGCGACTTGTGCCGCCAGCAGTGCGGGTAGCTGTGGGTGAGCTTGCCCGAGGCCAGCAGCACGCCGCGCTCGGCCAGCAGCGCGGTGATGGTGTCGTTGGCCTTCCAGAGGTACTGGCCGGCGAAGATCGGCGTGCCCGGCAGGTACACGCCGTTGCCGCCGAGCGGGTTGATTTCGGCGGGGCTGAACTTGTCGAGCAGGCCGTACTTCAGGCCCACCTGGAAGTCTTCCTGGCCGTGGCCAGGCGCCGTGTGCACCGCGCCGGTGCCGGCCTCGGTGGTGACGTGGTCGCCGAGGATCACTTCGATGGCGCGGTCGTAGAACGGATGGCGCAGCGAAACGCCTTCCAGCGCGGCGCCAGCGGCGCGGCCGAGCACGGTGGCCGTTTCGACGCCGTAGCGCTTGAGCGCTTCTTCCGCCAGCGCCTCCGCCAGCACCAGCAGCACGCGCTGCCCGTTGCGCGCGGGGCCTTCGACCAGCACGTAGTCGATCTCCGGGCCCAGCGTCACCGCGACGCTGGCGGGCAGCGTCCACGGCGTGGTGGTCCAGATCGGCACGGCGACGATAGCGTCGCCCTCCTGCACGCCGAACTTCGCGGCCAGCGCCGCCGGCTCGAACGCGTCATAGGCCACGTCCACCATCGGCGACAGCTTGTCGGCGTATTCGATCTCGGCCTCGGCCAGGGCCGAACCGCAGTCGAAGCACCAGTGCACCGGCTTCACGCCGCGCGTGAGGTGGCCGCGCTCGACGATCTTCGCCAGCGACCGCAGCATGTCGGCCTCGAACGTGAAGTCCATCGTGCGGTAGGGGTTGTCCCAGTCACCCAGCACGCCCAGGCGCTGGAAGTCCCTGGACTGCCCGGCGATCTGTTCGCCGGCATATTCGCGGCACTTGGCACGGAAGGCGGCGGCGTCGAGCTTGTCGCCGACCTTGCCGTGCTTCTTCTCCACCACCAGTTCGATCGGCAGGCCGTGGCAGTCCCAGCCCGGCACGTAGGGCGCGTCGAAGCCCGACAGCAGCCTGGACTTCACCACCATGTCCTTGAGGATCTTGTTCACCGCGTGGCCGATGTGGATCGAGCCGTTCGCGTACGGCGGGCCATCGTGCAGCACGAACAGCGGCCGGCCCTTGGCCTGGGCGCGCACCTGCTGGTAGAGGCCCTGCTGCTGCCAGCCGGCCAGCATCGCCGGCTCGCGCTTGGGCAGGTCGCCGCGCATCGGGAACGCCGTGTCCGGCAGGCTGATGGTGTGCTTGTAGTCCTTGCCGCCGTTATCGGTCACGCCAACGCTCCGCTGGTTTCACTGTCGTGGCGCAGGACGCGCCGGGCTTGCTCGGAATCGAGGTCCATCTGGCGGACCAAGGCGGGCAAGTCATCGAATTTTTCCTCGTCGCGCAGCTTGGCGACGAACTCCACCTGGAGCCGGCGGCCATACAGGTCGCCGTCGAAGTCGAACACATGCGCCTCGAGCAGCGGCTCCACGCCCTGCACCGTCGGCCGCGTGCCCAGGCTGGACACACTGGCGCGCGGTTCGGTCCCGATGCCGTGCACCCACGTGGCGTAGATGCCCGACAGCGCGGGACGCTTGCCAGCAAGGCGGATGTTGGCCGTAGGGTAGCCGAGCTTGCGGCCCAGCTGCCTGCCGCGCACCACCTTGCCGGAAATGGCGTAGCGCTTGCCCAGTGCGTGCGCCGCACCTTCCAGGTCACCGCTGGCCAACTGCTGGCGCAGCCCGGTGCTCGACACCCGCTCGCCCGCGGCGTGCACCGCTTCGATCGAACCGGCGCTGAAACCGTGCCGGGCGCCCAGCGCCTGCAGCATCGCCATGTCGCCGCGGCGGCCGTGGCCGAAGCGGAACTCCGGGCCCACCCAGACCTCGCGTGCGGCGAGCCGCTGCACCAGCACGTGCAGGACGAAGTCCTCGGCCGACATCGCCGCCATCGCCGCGTTGAAGCGCAGCAGCCCCACCACGTCCATGCCCAGGTCACGCAGGCCCTCGAACTTGGCCCGCGGCAGCAGCAAACGCGGCGGCGCGCGTTCGCCGCCGAAGAATTCGCGCGGCAGCGGCTCGAAGCTCAGCGCCACGGCCGCCACGCCCAGCGTGCGCGCACGCTGGTGGACGTGGCCCACCAGCGCCCGATGCCCCACGTGGAGGCCGTCGAAGGCACCGATGCACACCACGCTGCCCTGCGGGCAAGGCGACTTGCCCTCGACGTCACGGAACAGCTTGCTCATGGGCGAATTATAGCCGCTGCCGCTCACGGCCCGCGCAGTTCGCGCGGCCGCCAGCCCGAGGCCAGCAGGGCCAGGCCGAAGGCGCCCGCGCCCGCGGACACTGCGCCCAGCATCAGCAGCCAGCGCATCGTGCCCGACCAGGCGCGCCAGTCGCCGATCGCATGTTTGGCCGCCAGCACCGCCGCCGCCAGGGCCAGGCAGGCCAGGCCGATGCGCAGCAGGTGCCGGCCCCAGCCGGCCGACAGCGTGAAATCGCTGTCCTTGCGCAGCGACCGCCAAAGCAGCCAGGCGTTCGCCAGCCCCGCCAGGCCCGTAGCCAGGGCGATGCCGGCATGCGCACCGGGCACCTTGCCCAGCCACAGCGGCGTCACCAGCAAGGCCGTCAGGGCGACGTTGATCACCACGGTCTTGATGGCGGCGCTCATGGGCGTGCGGGTGTCCTGCCGGGCGTAGAACGCCGACAGCAGCACCTTGCTCGCCATGAAGCCGGGAATGCCCAGGCTCATGGCCACCAGGCTCAGCGCGGTCATGCGGCTGTCGGCGGCGGCGAACTCGCCGCGTTCGAACATCGTGATCGAGAGCGGCTCGGCCAGCAGGGCCAGGCCCAGGGCCGCCGGCACGGCCAGCAGCAGCACCGTTCGCAGGCCCCAGTCGAGTGCGGAGGCGTAGCCCGCGCCGTCGCCGTCGGCGCTGCGGCGCGACAGGTGCGGCAGGATCACCGTGGCCAGCGCCACGCCGAACAGGCCCAGCGGGAACTCCACCAGCCGGTCGGAGTAGTAAAGCCAACTCTGGCTGCCGTCCACCAGGAGCGAGGCGAAGACGGTGCCCACGATCAGGTTGAGCTGGGCCACCGATGACGAAAAAAGGGTGGGCAGCATCAGCTTGCCGACCCGTCGCACGCCTGGATGGTTGAGTTTCAGGCGCAGCCGCGGCCGCAGGCCCAGCCGCCCCATTGCCGGCCAGAGCAGCATGAGCTGGGTTACGCCGGCCGCCAGCACGCCCCAGGCCAGGGCCGTAATCGGCACGTCCAGCAGCGGCGACAGCCACAGCATCGCCGCGATCACCGCCAGGTTGTGCAGCACCGGAGTAACCGCCGGCAGCGCAAAGCGCTGGAAACTGTTGAGCACGGCGCCAGCCAGCGCGGTCATCGACACCAGGGCAAGGTAGGGAAAGACGATGCGCAGCAGGTGCGAAGTGAGTTCGAACTTCTCCGGGTTGTCCAGGCTGCCCGGCGCGATGATGGCCACCACCAGCGGCGCCGCCAGCATGCCCAGCCCGCTGACCAGCAGCACGGTGGCGCACAGGGCGCCGGCCACGTGGTCCAGGAAGTCCTTCAGCGCCGCCGGATCGTTCTTCTGCCGCAGCTCGGACAGCACCGGCACGAAGGCCGAAGCGAACGAGCCCTCGGCGAAGATGCGGCGCAGGTAGTTGGGGATGCGATACGCCACGGCGAACGCATCCACGATGCCGCCGGCGCCGAACAGTTGCGCCTGGACCATGTCCCGGACGAAGCCGGCGACCCGGGACAGCAGGGTCATGGCGCTGAACACCGCCGTGGAGCGCAGCAGGCCGCTCGGTTTCATGCCCCTGCTCCCGGCGTGTGGCGGGGGAATTGACTCACGCGGGCTGATCGCCCATAATTTCGGGTCTTTCCAGCACCACCCCAGCCTTCACCCAATATTCCCCGCCGGTTTCTACCGATCCGGCTACCAACCATCGATTCCAGGAGCCCTCCGTGGCCAACATCAAGTCCGCCAAGAAGCGCGCCAAGCAGACCGTCGTCCGCAACGCCCGCAATGCCAGCCAGCGCTCCATGCTGCGTACCGCCGTGAAGAAGGTCATCAAGGCCCTCGAAGCCAAGGACGCCACCGGCGCCGAAGCCGCCTTCGCGACCGCCCAGCCGATCCTGGACCGCTATTCGGCCCGTGGCCTGATCCATCGCAACAAGGCCGCCCGCCACAAGAGCCGCATCAGCGCCCACATCAAGGCGTTGAAGCAGGCCTGATCCGGCGGCGCCGCAAGGCGCCCCTTGGTCCAGCGAAGAAAGGCCGGCGAAAGCCGGCCTTTTTGCTGCCCGCGTTCCGGGACTGCCGGCGCAAGCCGGCTGCGGCAGGGCCGCCACGCCGGAACGGTCAGGCATTGCGGGTCATCTCCGCACGCGCCGCGGCGTCTTCGTCGGCTTCCGCCTGGGCCGCCTTCATGTCATCGAAGAACTGCTGGATCCCCAGCACCACCGGCCAGGTCCCTTCGCGGCCGATGGCCGAGACCATGAACCAGGGCTCCTTCCAGTCCAGCGCCTTGACCACGGCCTCGGCGCGCGCCTGGCGCTCGTCCTCGGGGATCAGGTCGGCCTTGTTGAGCACCAGCCAGCGGGGTTTCTCGAGCATGGCCGGGTCGTACTTGCGCAGTTCGTTTTCGATCGCGCGGACCTGGGTGACCGGATCGGCGCCTTCGTCGAACGGGGCCATGTCCACCAGGTGCAGCAGCACGCGGGTGCGCTGCACGTGGCGCAGGAACAGGCTGCCCAGGCCAGCGCCGTCGGCGGCGCCCTCGATCAGGCCAGGGATGTCGGCGATCACGAAGCTGCGGTCCATCTCGACGCGGACCACGCCCAGGTTCGGATGCAGGGTGGTGAACGGGTAGTCGGCCACCTTGGGGGTTGCGGACGAAACGGCGCGGATGAAGGTGGACTTGCCGGCATTGGGGAAGCCCAGCAGGCCCACGTCGGCCAGCAGCTTCATCTCCATGCGGATCTCGCGCTCTTCGCCCGGCGTGCCGGTGCCGGCCTTGCGCGGCGCCCGGTTCACCGAACTCTTGAAGTGCACGTTGCCCTTGCCGCCGACGCCGCCCTGCGCCACCAGCAGGCGGTCGCCGTGCTCGGTGAGGTCGCCGATGATCTCGTCGGTCTCGACGTTGATCACCTCGGTGCCGATCGGCACGCGGATGGTGACGTCTTCACCGGCCTTGCCGAAGGCCTGCCGGCCCATGCCGTTCTGGCCGCGCTGGGCGCGGAACTGGCGCTGGTGCCGGAAGTCGATCAGCGTGTTGAGGTTCTCGTCGGCTTCCAGCCAGACGCTGCCGCCGTTGCCGCCGTCGCCGCCATCGGGGCCGCCGAGCGGGATGAACTTCTCGCGCCGGAAGCTGATGCAGCCGTTGCCGCCGTCGCCGGCGATGACCAGGATCTGGGCTTCATCTACGAATTTCACTGGGCGCTTCCCGGGCGACGGAATGAACCGTTCGCCTCGATTGTGGGCCGTCCGCGCCGCGCCGTGAAGGGCGCGGGCCGGGCCGGCCGGATTCTGAAATGAAAAGCCCCGCCGAAGCGGGGCCCTTCAGGGGGTACCGGGCGGGGTTCAGGCCGCCGGGACCACGCTCACGGTGCGACGCTTGTTCGGACCCTTGACGGCGAAGTTGACCACGCCGTTCACCAGGGCGAACAGGGTGTGGTCGCGGCCGAGGCCGACGCCCATGCCCGGATGGTACTGGGTGCCGCGCTGGCGGATGATGATGTTGCCGGCTTCGATCGCCTGGCCGCCATACATCTTGACGCCGAGGTATTTCGGGTTCGAATCGCGGCCGTTGCGGGACGAGCCTACGCCTTTTTTCTGTGCCATGACGTTATCTCCTCAGCTCAGCCGGCGATGCCGGTGATTTCGATTTCGGTGAAGTACTGGCGGTGGCCCATCTGCTTGCGATGGTGCTTACGGCGCCGGAACTTGACGATGCGGACCTTGTCGAGGCGGCCGTGCGACTTGATGGTCGCGGTGACCTTCGCGCCAGCGACGTTCGGGGTGCCAACGGTGACGGTGTCGCCGTCGCCAACCATCAACACGCTGTCGATGTCGAAGCTCTTGCCTTCCTCGAGGTCGATCTTCTCGACCTTCAGGGTCTCGCCTTGCATGACGCGGTATTGTTTACCGCCGGTAACGATGATTGCGTACATGACCGGGATTCCTCTAGTAGTTATTTTGAGAACGCCTGCCCGCGGTCAACGGGACAGAAGCGGAATTATGGGGAAAAATCCCTTGCCGGTCAAACCCTTCCCAATAAACGGGGCCAGGTTCACCTTCACTGGCCAGTGAGACTGGGCCAGTCCGACGCCCCGGAAGGCGACCCGGCCCCGCTTGTGCCCGTACAAAAGCCCGGCGGGCCGGGGGGTTGCGGCCGGCGACGCGGGGGTCACGGCCTGCCCACACCGGGCTGCTAGACTGCCCGGTTCCTCCCTCCGGAGCCGCCCCCAGGCGCATGGACACGATCCGCATCCGCGGTGCACGCACCCACAACCTCAAGAACATCGACCTCGACCTGCCCCGGGACAAGCTGATCGTGATCACCGGGCTGTCGGGGTCGGGCAAGAGCTCGCTGGCCTTCGACACCATCTATGCCGAGGGCCAACGGCGCTACGTCGAGTCGCTGTCGTCCTACGCCCGGCAGTTCCTGAGCGTGATGGAAAAGCCCGATGTCGACCACATCGAGGGCCTGTCGCCGGCGATTTCGATCGAGCAGAAATCCACCTCGCACAACCCGCGCTCGACCGTCGGCACCATCACCGAGGTCTACGACTACCTGCGCCTGCTGTTCGCCCGCGTCGGCACCCCGCGCTGCCCGGACCACCACTACCCGCTCGAGGCCCAGACCGTCGGCCAGATGGTGGACCAGGTGCTGGCCCTGCCCGCCGACCACCGCTACATGCTGCTGGCGCCGGTGATCCGCGACCGCAAGGGCGAGCATGCCCAGGTGTTCGACCAGTTGCGGGCCCAGGGCTACGTGCGCGTCCGCGTCAACGGCGCGCTGTACGAACTCGACGCGGTGCCGGCCCTGGCCCTGCGCCAGAAGCACACCATCGAAGCGGTGATCGACCGCTTCAAGCCGCGCGACGACATCAAGCAGCGGCTGGCCGAGAGTTTCGAGACCGCGCTCAAGCTCGGCGACGGCCTGGCCCACGTGCAGGACCTGGACGACGCCAGCGTCGCCCCGCTGCTGTTCTCGTCCAAGTTCAGCTGCCCGGCCTGCGACTACGCCTTGCCCGAACTCGAGCCGCGCCTGTTCTCGTTCAACTCGCCGATGGGCGCCTGCCCGTCGTGCGACGGCCTGGGCATCAGCCAGTTCTTCGACCCCTCGCGAGTGGTCGTGCATCCCGAGCTGAGCCTGGCGGCCGGCGCCGTGCGCGGCTGGGACCGTCGCAATGCCTACTACTTCCAGCTGATCGCCTCGCTGGCCAAGCACTATGCCTTCGACCCGGACACGCACTGGCAGGAACTCACCGAACAGGTGCGCCAGGCCGTGCTGTACGGTAGCGGCGAGGACGTGATCACCTTCACCTACCTCACCGAATCCGGCGGCCGCACCCAGCGCAAGCACAAGTTCGAGGGCATCGTGCCCAACCTCGAGCGCCGCTACCGCGAGACCGAATCGCAGGTGGTGAAGGAGGAGCTGGCCAAGTTCATTTCCAACCGCGCCTGCCCCGACTGCGGCGGCGCGCGCCTGAACCGCTCCGCGCGCAACGTGTTCGTGGCCGAGCGCAACCTGTCCCAGCTCACCCTGCTGCCGGTGGACGAGGCGCTGGCGTTCTTCTCGGCGCTCAGCCTGCCCGGCTGGCGCGGCGAGATCGCCACCAAGATCGTCAAGGAAATCCGCGACCGGCTTCGCTTCCTGGTGGACGTGGGCCTGGACTACCTCACGCTTGAACGCAAGGCCGACAGCCTGTCGGGCGGCGAAGCGCAGCGCATCCGCCTGGCCAGCCAGATCGGCGCCGGCCTGGTGGGAGTGATGTACGTGCTGGACGAACCGTCCATCGGCCTGCACCAGCGCGACAACGAACGCCTGCTGGGCACCCTCACCCGCCTGCGCGACATGGGCAACACCGTCATCGTGGTCGAACACGACGAGGACGCCATCCGCCTGGCCGACCACATCGTCGACATCGGCCCCGGCGCCGGCGTGCACGGCGGCGAAGTCGTCGCGCAAGGCAGCTACGAGGACGTGCTCAAGGCACCCCGTTCGATCACCGGCGCCTACCTGTCGGGCCGCCGCCGGATCGAGATACCGGCCAAGCGCCACAAGCCCAACCCGAAGATGCAGCTCAAGCTGCTGGGCGCCAGCGGCAACAACCTCAAGGACGTCGACCTCACCATCCCGGCCAGCCTGTTCACCTGCATCACCGGCGTGTCGGGCTCGGGCAAGTCCACGTTGATCAACGACACGCTGTACCACCTGGCCGCGAACGAACTCAACGGCGCCTCCCACACCGTCGCGCCGTATCGCGAGGTGATCGGCATGGACCTGTTCGACAAGGTGGTGGACATCGACCAGTCGCCGATCGGCCGCACCCCGCGCTCGAACCCGGCCACCTACACCGGCCTGTTCACGCCGCTGCGCGAGCTGTTCGCGCAGGTACCCGAGGCGCGCGCCCGCGGCTATTCGCCCGGCCGCTTCAGCTTCAACGTGCGCGGCGGACGCTGCGAAGCCTGCCAGGGCGACGGCCTGATCAAGGTGGAGATGCACTTCCTGCCCGATGTCTACGTGCCCTGCGACGTCTGCCACGGCAAGCGCTACAACCGCGAAACGCTGGAGATCCGCTACAAGGGCTACACCATCCACGACGTGCTGGACATGACGGTTGAGGATTCGCTGAAGCTGTTCGAGCCCGTGCCCACCCTGGCCCGCAAACTCGAGACGCTGGTGGACGTGGGCCTGAGCTACATCAAGCTGGGCCAGTCGGCCACCACGCTGTCGGGCGGCGAGGCGCAGCGCGTGAAGCTGTCCAAGGAGCTCAGCCGCCGCGACACCGGCCGCACGCTCTACATCCTGGACGAGCCCACCACCGGCCTGCACTTCCACGATATCGAGCACCTGCTGGCGGTGCTGCACAAGCTGCGCGACGACGGCAACACCATCGTGGTGATCGAACACAACCTGGACGTGATCAAGACCGCAGACTGGGTGATCGACCTGGGTCCGGAAGGCGGCCACCGCGGCGGCCGGATCCTGGCCGAGGGCACGCCCGAACACCTGACGACGGTGGCGGAATCCCACACCGGCCGCTTCCTGGCCAAGATGCTCTCGCCCCCGCAAACCACGCCCGCCAAGAAGAAGAAGCGCGCATGAATCCCACTGTTTACACGCTGGACATCGAGTCGCGCTGGCGCGACATGGACGCGTTCAACCACGTCAACAACGCCAGCTACCTGGGCTACATCGAAGAGGCGCGCGTGCGCTGGTTCAAGTCCCTGTCCACCGACTGGGCCGGCGAAACGTCGGCGCCGGTGATGGCCTCGGTGACCGTGAACTACAAGCGCCCGGCGCACTGGCCCGAGACGCTGCGCATCGAGCTGTTTGCCGAGCGCATCGGCGGCAAGAGCCTGACGCTCGGCCATCGCATCGCCTCCGCCACGGATCCGTCGGTCGTCTACTGCGACGGCCACACGGTGCTGGTGTGGGTGGACCGCAGCGGGCAGTCGGTGCTGTTGCCCGACGCGGTGCGCGCCGCCTGCACGGCGGCCTGAAACCCCGCCCGATCAGGGCGCGTCGCGACGCACCGGGAACGAGGCAAAGAGACGGCGGCCATCGGCCAGGACCAGGCGCACGCCGGCGCGGTCGCCTTCGGCCAGCGGCCGCAGTGGCTTCATCAGCATCAGGTGCAGGCCGCCCGGTGCGAAGCGAAGCTCGCCGCCCGGCGGGACCACCAGCTTGCCGGCGGCGCGCATGCGGCTGACGCCGTCCACCACGTCGCTGCGATGGATCATCGGCATGGCGAAGTCGCGGCTTTCGACGCCAGTCACTTCGATGGCGGCAGCGCAGGGATTGCGCAGCCGCAGGTAGCCCGCGAGCGAAGCGGCGCCCGGCGGCGCCGCCCGCACCCAGGCTTGCTCGATGACCGGCGCGCAGGCCACTTTGGCCCCAACCGAAGCTGAAGCGGAGCCGGCCAGCGCTAACCCCAACAAAAGGTGCGATGCGTTCATGGGCCTATGATAATCCCACGCGTCCCAGGAGTTGAATGATGAATCGCACGCTGATCGCGGCCGCCACGGCCACCGCCCTTTTCGGCATCGCTGCGGCCCACGCCGCCGCGCCCACGCTGACCGTCTACAGCGGCGACTACGACGCCGTGGTGCAGTCGGATGCCGCGCCCGGCGGCCCCGGCTTCGCGCTGTTGCATTCCACCCTCGGCTTCGACCTGAACAGTGGCGACAACGCCGTGAGCCTGGGCGGCCTGCCCGCGGCGCTGGACGCCAGCTCGGTGCGCCTGCGCCCGCTTGGCGAGGCCAACGTGCGCGGCCAGCGCTTCGACTTCGCCCTGGCCGGCCAGGACGCGCTGCTGCGGCGCGCGATCGGCCAGACCATCACGGTTGAACAGGCGGTCGGCGACAGTCGGCAGGCCTACACCGGCGTGCTGCTGGCGGCCGGCAACGGCCTCACCCTGCGCCTGCCCGACGGCCGGGTGAAGATGCTCGCCAGCTACGCCAGCTTCGAGCTGTCGGCGCTGCCCGCGGGCATGGTGGTGGAACCGACCCTGGCCTGGGACATCCGCGCCGGCCGCGCCGGCCGCCAGGACTTCGAACTCGACTACGCCACGGCAGGGCTCGCCTGGCGCGCCGAGTACCAGGCCGACCTGTCCGGCGGCGCCAAGGCCTGCCGCATGGAGCTGGAAGGCGCGGCGATGGTGGTGAACCGATCGGGCGCCGACTTCAGCGCGGTCGCGCTCACCCTGGTGGCCGGCGAACCCAACCGCGTGAGCTCGGCCGGCCCGGAGCTGATGGCCAAGGACGCCTTTATGGTCCGCGCGCAGGCGGCGCCGGCACCGTCGCCGCAGGCCTCCGGCGAATACCACGCCTACCGTTTGCCGGGCACCAGCGCGCTGCCGCAGGGCAGCGTGCAGCGCCTGCCGCTGGTGGATCGCGCGCAGGGCGTGGCCTGCGAGCGCCGCTACGAAACGCGCGCCGAGTCCGGCGACTGGCGCCCGCCGCAGCCGATGATCGACGCCAACTTCAACAGCCCCGCGGGCGAGCAGCCGGTCATCGCCAGCCTGCGCTTCAAGAACGGCGCCCAGGCCGGCCTGGGCGTGCCGCTGCCGGCCGGCCGCGTGCGCGTGTTCGACGGCGGCGAACTGCTGGGCGAAGCGGTGCTCGGCCACACCCCGGCCAACGCCGAGGTTTCGCTGGCCCTGGGCACGGTGTTCGACCTCACCGCCGAGCGCACCCGCGAGGCTTTCAGCGTGGACCGCGCGGGTCGCCAGATGGAAGAGCGCATCAGCGTGCGGGTGCGCAATGCCAAGCCCGAGGCCGCCACGGTGCGCGTGGTGGAGCCGCTGCCGCGCTGGTCGGACTGGGAGATTGTTTCCAGCAGCGTGCCGGCCGTCCGCAAGGACGCGCAGTCCGCAGCCTTCGACCTGGCCGTGCCGGCCGGCGGCGAGGCGCGTATCACGTACACGGTGCGCTATCGTTGGGCCCCTGACGTCCCGGTCAACTGAGGCCTCCCGATGAGCATCGAACTGCACCGCCACGGCTCCATCCAGGAAATCCGCCTCGCGCGGCCTCCGGTCAACGCGCTGACGCCCGAACTGCTGGCCGCGCTGCGCACGGCCGTCCAGGCGGCGCCTTCGGAGGGCGCGCGCGGCATCATCCTCACGGGGGGCGGCAAGGTGTTCTCGGGCGGCATGGACGTGCCGCATCTGATGGCCCTGGACCGGGCGGGGCTGAAGGTGGGCTGGTCGTCGCTGTTCGCCGCGGCGCGCACCATCGCCAACTCGCCCATCCCCGTGGTCGCCGCCATCGGCGGCCACAGCCCGGCCGGCGGCTGCGTTCTGGCGCTGTGCTGCGACTACCGCATCATGGCGCGCGGCCCGTTCCGCATCGGGCTGAACGAGGTGCAGGTCGGCCTGGTGGCGCCCGATGCCATCCAGCACCTGCTGCGTCGCGTGGTCGGCGCCTACCGCGCCGAGCGGCTGCTGGTGGCGGGCGCGCTGGTGGACTCCGAACAGGCGCTTGCGATCGGCCTGGTGGATGAACTCACCGACGATGTGTTCACCCGCGCCAGCCACTGGCTGGAAGAACTGATGGCGCTGCCGCCGGCGGCGATGCAGGCCACGCGCCGCATCGCCCGCGCCGACATGGTGGACGCGCTGAAGGGCTTCACCGACAGCGAGCTCGATGGTTTCCTCGACGACTGGTACGCGCCGGCCACGCAGGCGTCGCTGCAGGCGCTGGTGGCTCGACTCAAGAAGTGACCCGTCCCCTCGCCCTGCGCCAGGTCCTGATGCTGCTGATGCTGCTGGTCGTTGCCGCCTGCACGCAGCCGGTGCCGGTGGACCAGCGCGACTACATCGGGCTGTGGCAGGGCGAAGGCGTGCGGCTGGTGATCCAGGCGGACGGCCGGGCCGACTACGAGCGGGTGAAGGAGGGCCGGCGCACGTCGATCAGCGGCCCGGCGCATTCGTTCACCACCCAGGGTTTCAAGATCGGCATCGGCCCGCTGAGCGCGGGCTTCCGGGTGCAGTCGCCGCCGGCCAGGACCGACGGCAGCTGGCGCATGACCGTGGACGGCGTCGTGCTGACCCGCACGGACCTGCAGGACGCCCTGCAGAAGAACGAGCCGACCATCAAGGCCTGATCAGTCGCCGCGCGCCACCGGCCGCGCCGGATCGCTCACCCAGCCGCTCCAAGATCCCGCGTACAGGCGCGCGCCGTCGAGCCCGGCGTGGGCCATCGCCAGCAGGTTGTGGCAGGCCGTGACGCCCGAGCCGCACGACATCACCACGTCTGCCGGTGCGCGCCGGCCGATCAGCGCAAGGAAGTCGGCGCGAAGCGCTGCGGGCGAACGCAGCCGGCCATCGTGCAGGTTCGCTGCCAGCGGCCGGTTCAGTGCCCCGGGGATGTGGCCGGCCACCGGGTCGATCGGTTCAAGCTCGCCGCGGAAGCGCTCGGGCGCGCGGGCATCGAGCAGCCAGCCGGGCGCGTCTCCCAGGCGCGCGGCGACGTCATCCGTCGAGGCGATGCGCCCCGCGTCGAACGCACCGCCGTAGCCACCGGGCACGATCGCCGGCGCCGACGTTTCCATCGGCAGGCCCAGCGCCTGCCACGCAGCCACGCCGCCATCGAGCACGGCCACGCGGTGATGGCCCATCAGGCGCAGCAGGAACCACAGGCGCGCCGCGGCCATCGAACCATCACCGGCGTCGTAGGCCACCACCTGCGACTGCGGCGTCACGCCCAGCCGCGCCAGGGTGCGGTTGAAATCGACCGCGTCGGGCAAGGGGTGGCGCCCCAGCGACGGCGGCTTGCGGTGGTCGGACAGGTCGTGGTCGAGGTGCGCGTGGCCGGCACCCGGCAGGTGCGCGGCGCGCCAGGCCTGTTCGCCGGCATCGGCCGCAGCCAGTGAGTGGCGGCAGTCCACCAGCACCAGTCCCGGCTGGCCCAGCGCGGCGGCGAGGTCGCCGGCTGGGACGATCGTGGTCCATGTCATCACGTGGCCTGCTCCAGGCGGCGGCGGAAATTCACCAGCATCGACGCGGTGGCGCCCCAGATGCGATGGCCCTGGTAGCGAAATTCAAGCAGCTGGCGGCGCCGCCCCTGCCAGTCCACCTCGAGTTCGTTGACGTTGCGCGGGTCGAGCAGGAAGCCCAGCGGCACTTCGATGGCCTCGGCCACCTCGGTGGGGTCCAGGCGCGCCACGTAGGCGCGCGACACCGTCGCCACCACGGGGAAAACGTGGAAGCCGGTGATGGTGACGAAGGGATCCAGGTAGCCCAGCGGCAGCAACAGGCCGGCGCCCAGGCCAACTTCTTCGTCCGCCTCGCGCAGGGCCGCGGCCACCGGGTCGGCGTCGCCGGGATCGATGCTGCCGCCGGGGAAACTGATCTGGCCTGCGTGGTGTCGCAGCGCTTCGGTGCGGCGCGTGAGCAGGACGCGTGGGCCGTCGGCACGGTCGATCAGCGCCACCAGCACGGCGGCGGGACGCAGCGGTGCGTCCCGGGGCAGCAGGTCGGCGAGTTCGTCATGGTTCCAGCCCGGCCCGGACGGTGCCTGGGCCAGCGGGTGCAGTGCGCGCGGCAGTCGTTCGAACGGGTCGAACGGCGGGATCACACCCGGCTCGCCTCGCGGACGGGAAGCACCACGTCCATCACGTGCTGGCGCTCGCCGTCGCTCATCTGCGACCAGCGGGCGATCTCGGTGGTGGTGCGGTGGCAGCCTTCGCACAGACCCTGGCCGTCGAGCGAGCAGATGCCGATGCAGGGGCTGAGCATGGCGGGGAGATTGCTGGTCATCGGGGCCTGGCCAAAAAAAACGCCGCGCCGGGAAACCCGGCGCGGCGGCATGACGTTGTTACTTCACGCTGACCAGCTTGATGTCGAACACCAGCGCCTGGCTCGGGCCGACCGGCGAACGCGGGTCGTTGCCGAAAGCCTTGTCGGCCGGCAGGAACACTTCCCAGCGCGAGCCGGACGGCATCATCAGCAGCGCGTCCTGCACGCCCTTGATCGGGAACTCGCTGAGCTTGAAGGTGGCCGGGGTCGGGTTCTGCTGGGCGTAGGTGTTGGCGAACTCCTGGCCGGTCGAAACCGAACCGCGGTAGTGCATCTGCACCGTGCTGGCCAGGGTCGGCTTGGCGCCGGTGCCGGGCTCGATCACGCGATACTGGATTCCGGTGGGCAGGACGGTGACGCCCGGCTTGGCGCGGTTGGCGGCGAGGAAGGCGTCGGACTTGGCCTTGTTCTCGTTGGCCACCCGCTCGAACTCGGTGCGAGCCTTGTTCATCATGCGCTGCTGCAGGCCGGCGAGCTGGGCGTCCATCTGCGGCTGCGGATACTGCGCGGCGCGCTTGGCGAAGCCGTCCTGCAGCGCCTTGATGACGGCGTTGAGGTCGACGTCGACGCCCTGCTGGGAAAGATCCTTGCCCAGGTCGTAGCCGATGGCGTAGCTCAGGACGGGCTTGTTGACGGCAACGGGCGCCGGCGCTTGCTGCGCCTGCGGGGCGGGGGCCGGGGCGGTCTGGGCCACGGCAACGCCGGCGCTCAGACCAAGGGCCGCCAGACTGGCAGCCAACAGACGCAAATTCATCAGGAAATCTCCAGTTGTGGATGCCGGGACGATGTGACGCCCCAGAGGCCGCGCTAGGATAGCCCCCACACGGCTGAACCGCTACTGACACAGGGCCATGGACCCGGTGCCGGACACGTCGGATCGCCCTCGCCCCTGCCCTCGCCTGCCCTTCGGAGCCGCCATGAATTCCACCCACCTGCTCGTCGAGGACCGCGGCGCGGTCCGCTGGATCACCCTCAACCGGCCGGAAAAGCTCAACGCTCTCAATCGCGCCACCCTGGGCGAACTGCACGCCGCCTTCGAGGCCGCCGGCAGCGACGACGCGGTGCGCGTGGTCGTGCTGACCGGCGCCGGCCCCAAGGCCTTCGTGGCGGGTGCCGACATCGCCGAGATGAGTGGCCTGAGCGCCATCGAGGGCCGCGATTTCTCGCGCCACGGCCAGCGCCTGATGAGTCGCATCGAACACCTCGGCAAGCCGGTGCTGGCGATGGTGAACGGCTTTGCCCTCGGCGGCGGCCTGGAGCTGGCCATGGCCTGCCACCTGCGCATCGCCGCCGACACCGCCAAGGTGGGGCAGCCCGAGGTCAACCTGGGCCTGGTGCCCGGCTTTGGCGGCACCCAGCGCCTGCTGCGGCTGGCGGGCCGGTCGGCCGCACTGGAGCTGTGCCTGCTGGGCCAGCCCATCGACGCCGCCCGCGCCGCCCAACTGGGCCTGCTGACCCGGGTGGTGCCCGCCGATCGACTGGAAGCCGAGACCACCCAACTGGCGGAACAGCTGGCGCGGTCGGCCCCGCAGGCGCTGCGCGGCGTGCTGGACGCGGTGCTGCTGGGGGGCGAAACCCCGCTCGAAGCCGGGCTGGACTACGAGAGCCAGATATTCGCCTTGGCTTTCTCCACCGACGACATGAAGGAAGGCACCGGCGCTTTCCTGGCCCGCCGCAAGCCCAGTTTCACCGGCCGCTGAGACGCGGTCCCGGCGGGTGCTCCTGCATCGCTTCCACGGTGGCCTGAGGCTGGCCGGCCACAAGGCCGAGTCCTCCGGCGCAGGGCTGCAGCCCTGCGCCATGCCGGCCGTGCTGCATGTCTCGATGCTGCAGCATGCCGGCACGCCGGCGCGCGCCTGCGTGGCGGCCGGCGACCTCGTCGCCGCCGGCCAACGGATCGGCGTCGCCCAGGGCGAGGTCAGTGCCGACGTGCATTCGCCCAGCGCCGGCCGCGTGCTGGCGGTGGAGCCGCGCGCGCTGGCGCGTTTTCCCGGGCTGGACGCCGTGCACGTCGTCATCGAAACCGGCGCCGCACCCGCGGCGCAGGCGCTGCCGGCGTTGGACTGGCAGGCCGGCGACCCGGCCGCGCTGCGCGAACGCATCCGCGCCGCCGGGGTGGTCGGGCTGGGCGGTGCGGGCTTCCCGACGGAGGGAAAGCTGTCGGTGGCGCGCGAGCTGCTGGTGCTCAACGGGGCCGAGTGCGAGCCCTGGATCGCCTGCGACGACGCCTTGCTGCGCGAGCACGCCGACGAAGTGGTGCGCGGCGGCCGCCTGCTGGCGCGCGTGGTCGGCGCCGGCCGCGTGCTGCTGGCGATCGAGGACACCATGCCCGAGGCACTGGCCGCCGCGCGGGCCGCCGTGGCGGCCGTCGGCGACGATGACATCGCCGTGGTCGAAGTGCCGACGATCTATCCCGAGGGCGGTGAGCGCCAGCTGATCCAGGTGCTCACCGGCCGGGAAGTGCCGCGCGGCGGGCTGCCGCGCGACATCGGCGTGATCGTGCAGAACGTCGCCACCGCGCGCGCCGCCTGGCGTGCGGTGGCACTGGGTGAGCCGCTGGCCTCGCGCGTGGTGACAGTGACCGGGCGCGGCGTCGCGCGGCCGGGCAACTTCGTCGTGCCGATCGGCACGCCCGTGAGCCATCTGGTCGAACAGGCCGGCGGCTACACCGACGCGGCGGCGCGGCTGCTGCTCGGCGGCCCGATGATGGGCCAGGCGCTTGCGCACGACGAGTTCCCGATCGGCAAGCAGGACAACTGCGTGCTGGTGCTGTCGGCCGACGAGTGCGCCGACCGCGAGCCGGAGATGCCCTGCATCCGCTGCGGCGACTGTGCCAGCGCCTGCCCGGCGCAGCTGCTGCCCCAGCAGCTGCTCTGGCACGTGCGCGCCGGCAACCTGGAGCGGGCGCAGGACCAGGGCGTGTTCGACTGCATCGAATGCGGCTGCTGCGACCTGGTGTGCCCCAGCCATATCCCGCTGACGCAGCCGTTCCGCCAGGCCAAGCTGGCCATCCGCACCCGCGCCGTGGAAACGCAGCGCGCACTGGCCGCGCGCGAACGTCACGATGCGCGCGGGCAGCGCCTGCAGCGCGAGTCCGCCGAGCGCGCAGAACGCGACGAGGCACGCAAGGCCAGTACCGCCGGTGCCGATGCCGTGGCCGCCGCGCTGGAGCGCGCCCGCGCCACGCCGCCGCGCGACACGGACCCGCCGCCATGAAGACCTTCGCCACCGCCAGCGCGCCGCACCTGCCGGCCAAGCGCAGCGTGCGCGGCGTGATGGGCCTGGCGCTGGTCGCGCTGGTGCCGGGGGTGCTGGCGCACGCGTGGTTCTTCGGCCCGGGCATCGCGATCCAGATCGCCCTGGCCACGGCGTTCGCGCTGGGCTTCGAGGCGGCCATGCTGCGGCTGCGCGGCAAGGCGCTGCGGCCGTTCCTCACCGACCTCAGCGCGCCGCTGGCCGCGGTGCTGTTCGCGCTTTCGATCCCGCCGCTGGCGCCGTGGTGGGTGTCGGCGATCGGCATGGCGTCGGCGATCGTGCTGGCCAAGCATCTTTACGGCGGCCTGGGCCACAACCTGTTCAACCCGGCCATGGTGGGC
>JANOJQ010000101.1:0-5185 GCA_031418815.1 Lysobacteraceae bacterium | reverse complement strand
GCCGCCAACTCAGCGCGCAGGCCTTCCACTTCCGCCATGAACGCAGCGCGATCCGGGTGGCCGGGCAGCGGCGCGCCCTGCACCTTCTCGGCCAGGGCCTGCACATTACCGCTGCGCGCCAGCTCGCGTGCGGCGTTGATCATGTCGCGGCGGTAGTCCAGCGCCTGCGCCGCCGTGTACAGCTCCAGCGCCAGCACGTGCGCCAGGTCCTCGGTCATCTCCAGCACGTGGCGGCCTTCGTTGGCGCCCATGGACACGTGGTCTTCGGCATTCGCGCTGGTGGGGATCGAGTACACGCTGGCCGGGTGCGCGCGGCTGCACAGGTCGTTCACCAGCGCGGCGGCGGTGTACTGCACGATCATGAAGCCGCTTTCGGTGCCGTCCTCGTTGCCTATCAGGAACGGGGGCAGGCCGTCGTTGGTGGCCGGGTCCACGAGCTTGTTGAGGCGGCGCTCGGAGATGGACGCCAGCACCGGGATGGCGGCCTTGAGGTAGCTCATCGCCAGCGCCAGCGGCATGCCGTGGAAGTGGCCGGCCGAGACCACCTGGTCCTCGATCTCAATTTTCCTCGGCAGCCGCTCCCGGCCATCCATGGCCTCCGCGGCATTCGGACTCCTGTCCATCAAATCGGGGAACAGCAGCGGGTTGTCGGTGACCGCGTTGAGTTCGATGTCCACCACGCGCTTGGCCTGTTCCAGCGCGTCGCGCACGGCACCGTGCACCTGCGGGATGCAGCGCAGCGAGTAGCTGTCCTGCGGCTGGTGCTTCTTGCCGCCGCGGAATGGCCGGAAGCGCTGGTAGAAACGCTCGCGCCCGTGCCGCTGGTCCAGCGGCACCCAGTCCCAGCCGATGTCGAAGCCCAGCGCCTGCTGGGCCGGCACGGTCCAGCTGGAAGGCAGCCACTGCCGGAAGTGCGGCACCAGGTGGTAGGCGATGTCGGCCAGCGTCGACCCGTCCAGCAGGCGGCGCAGCTGCGCGGCCACGTGCACCTGGCCCGGGTGCGGGCGCAGCGCGTGTACGTGCGGGTCGAAGGCGCGCAGGCGGCCGGCGAACGCGTCCAGGGTCATGGCTGCGGCCAGGTCGGCGGTGTCGAGCAGGTCTTCCAGCCGCTCGATCGCCAGCACGGCCGTGGCCAGCATCTGCGCCGTGCCGTTGTTCAGCGCCAGGCCTTCCTTGTGCGACAGCTTCACCGGCGTGAGGCCGGCGCGCTTGAGTGCCTCGGCGCCGGTGACGCGCTCGCCGTCGTAGAAGGCTTCGCCGCCGCCCAGCAGCACGATGGCCAGGTGCGACAGCGGCGCCAGGTCGCCGCTGGCGCCGACCGAGCCCTTGCGCGGCACCACCGGCACGATGCCGGCGTTGAGCATGTCGGTCATGGCCTCAAGCACCGACGGCCGGATGCCGGAATGGCCGCGCATCAGGGTGTTGATGCGGATGGCCATCATCGCGCGCACCACGTCGGCCGCGAACGGCTCGCCCACGCACACCGCATGGGTGACGATCAGGTTGTGCTGCAGCTCCTCGAGCACGCTGTCGGTGGACGTGGATGCACCGGGCAGGCCGGTGCGCAGCCGATGGGCGCCCAGCAGCTTGTCGGCGTTGCTGCCGAAGCCGGTGGACACCCCATAGATGGGCTCCTGGCGCCGGACCTGTTCGGCCAGGAAATCGGCGGCGCGCTGCACGGCGCCCATCTGCGCCGGATCGAGGCTGACCTGGGCGCCCAGGGCGATTTCGGCGAGCTGCGCGCGGTTGAGGCTGGTGCCGTCGAGGCGGATCGGCTTCATGTCAACGCGCTCCCATGGCCCGCTGTTGCTCAAGTTCCACCTTGAGCGCCGCGGCCATCTCTTCGCGCGTGAGCTCGAACTGCTCCTGCGACTTGAGGTCCTTTACCTTCACCACGCCGCGTTCCGCCTCTTCGTCACCGAACAGGATGACGAAGCGGATGCCGGCGCGGTCGGCGTACTGGAACTGCTTGGCGAGCTTCTTCGCCTCCAGCTGCACTTCGGCGTTGATGCCCGCGGCGCGAAGCCTGCGGGCGATGTCGAGCGAATCCGGCAGGCGGCTGTCGTCCACCAGGCCCACCATCACTTCCACCGAACTCTCGGCGGTGGAAACGATGCCGGCCTCGCGAAGCTGCCAGAACAGGCGCGTGGCGCCAATCGAGATGCCCACGCCGGGCAGCTTGGACTTGGTGTAGTGGCTGGCGAGGTCCTCGTAGCGGCCGCCCGAGCAGACCGAGCCAATCTGCGGGTGCTCGTCGAGCGTGGTCTCGTAGACCGTGCCGGTGTAGTAATCGAGGCCGCGGGCGATGCTGAAGTTCAGCGCGTAGTTCTTTTCCGGCACGCCGTAGGCCTTGAGCAGCTCCAGCACCTGGCGCAGCTCGTCGCGGCCCTGCGCGAGCGTCTCGCTGCCCGGCCCCAGCGCCTCGAGCTTGGCCATCGCGTCGGCGTGCGAGGTCGAACGCGACTGCACGAAGGCCATGATGCGGCCGACCACGTCCTGGGCCAATGCGAAATCCACGCCCGTGAGCGTGGCGCGCACGGCGTCGGCGCCGCGCTTGTCGAGCTTGTCGATTTCGCGCAGCACCAGCGCCTGGCGCTCGCCGTCGGCGATGCCCACGCCTTCGAAGAAGCCGCGCAGCAGCTTGCGGTTGTTGAGCTGGATGGTGAACGGGCCCACGCCCAGTTCGGCAAACACGGCGTGGATCACCGCCGGCATCTCGGCGTCGTGGCGAACGCTGAGCGCGTCCTTGCCGATCACGTCGATGTCGCACTGGTAGAACTCGCGGAAGCGGCCGCGCTGGGCGCGCTCGCCGCGGTACACGCGCTGGATCTGGTAGCGGCGGAACGGGAAGGCCAGGTCGTGCTCGTGCTCGGCAACGTAGCGCGCCAGCGGCACCGTGAGGTCGAAGCGCAGGGCCAGCTCGGGCTGGCCGCCCCCGCTTTCGGATGAATTGTTCAGGGCGCCGGTGGACTGCACGAAGTAGACCTGGCGCTCGGTTTCGCCACCGGTCTTGGTCAGCAGCACCTCGGACAGCTCGAACACCGGCGTTTCCACCGGCAGGAAGCCGAAGCGCTCGTAGTTGCGGCGGATGACGTCCAGCATGCGCTGGAAGGCAATCTGGTCACGGGGCAGCAGCTCCATGACCCCGGGCGTGGTGCGGGGCTTGATCAAGGCGGGCACTCCAGGGAGGTGCCGTATTCTAGCGGCTGGCGCCGGCCCGGGCCGTCCCCGGCGAATGAAGAACGTTCTTGGTCTTGCCCGTTCCCCGCTTCCCCCCTAGAATAGTCGGCTCGGATCCCTCGGGGTGTAGCTCAGCCTGGTAGAGCGCTACGTTCGGGACGTAGAAGTCGCAGGTTCAAATCCTGTCTCCCCGACCACCGTTTCAACGACACGCCGCCCCGCAAGGGCGGCGTTTTCGTTTGCGCGGCGTTCACACCGGCCCGCCGTTGGCTACACTCAAGCCCATTCATCGGGGTGGGGACGCGCATGAGTTGGATCCTGGGCTTGCTGGGCGCGGTGCTGGGACTGGCCATGGCGGAAACCGACGACGGCTTCTTCGGGCTGGTGGCCGGCGCGCTGCTGGGCGCCGTGCTGGGCCAGGCGATGCGGCTGCGCCGCCGGGTGGGCGAACTCGAGCAGCGGCTGGCCCGCGTGGAAACGCAGACCCGCCGGGGCGTGGCGGCCACCGCCAGCACAGCGCCGTCCGTGTCTGGCGCGCCTGCCCCCGTGCCCAGCCTCGATCCGGCCATGGCCACGGCCGCCGAGGCGCCGACCTCGCCCCTGCCAGCGGCTGCGGCCGCGGCCGCAGCTGCGGCGTCGGCACCCGCTGCAGCAACGTCGCCGGCGCCCGCCCCAGCCGGCACCGAGCCGCCGCCGGTCCCGGCCCGGGCCGCCGCCTCGACGGCCGCCCCCTCGCCCTTCGGCGAGCCTGCGCCCTCGCCCATCGGCCAACCCGCCCCCGCCCCGGCATTCGATCCGGGCCCGCGCGAACCCGACGTGTTTGAAAAGGCCTTCGCCGTCGCCAAGGGCTGGCTGTTCGAAGGCAACGTGCCGGTGAAGCTGGGCGTGCTGGTGCTGATGTTCGGCGTCGCCGCCGCCATCAAGTACGCCGCCGACGCCGGCTGGCTGACGATGCCCATCGAGTTCCGCCTGGCCGGCATTGCCGCCGGCGCCATTGCCGGCCTGGTCTGGGGCCTGCGCAGCGCGGCCGAGCGGCCGGCCTTCGGCCTGAGCCTGCAGGGCGGCGCCATCGGCATCCTGCTGCTGGTGGTGTTCGCGGCCTTCCGCAACTACGACGTGCTGGGCGCGATGCCCGCCTTCGCGCTGATCGTGATCCTGGTGGCCGGCGCCAGCGTGCTGGCGGTGAAACAGAATGCGCCCGCGCTGGCGGTACTGGGCTTCATCGGCGGTTATCTCGCGCCGGTGCTGCTGTCCACGGGCAGCGGCAACCACGTGGCGCTCTTCGGCTACTACGCGGTGCTCAACGCCGCGGTGTTCGCCATTGCCTGGAAGCGGCCGTGGCGGGCGCTGAACCTGGTGGGCTTCCTCTTCACCTTCGTCATCGGCGCGGCCTGGGGCGCGAAGTATTATCAGCCCGACAAGTTCGCCACGGTGGAGCCGTTCCTGATCCTGTTCTTCCTGTTCTACGTTGCCATCCCGGTGCTGTACGCGCTGGCCGGGCGGCAGAAGAACGGCAAGGTGGACGGCACGCTGCTGTTCGGCACGCCGCTGCTGGCCTTCCCGATGCAGGTGGGGCTGCTGGGCGACGACCGCTTCGGGCTGGCCGCAAGCGCGGTGTTCGTGGCCGCCATCTTCGCCGGCCTGGCGCTGTGGGCGCAGCGCAACCAGCGCCTGCGCGACCTGGCGCAGAGCGCGGCCGGCATGGGCGTGGTGTTCGCCACGCTGGCGATTCCGCTGGCGCTGACCGCGCGCTGGACCTCGGCGGCCTGGGCCCTGCAGGGCGCGGGCATGGTGTGGCTGGGCCTGCGCCAGGACCGGCGCCTGGTGCGCTGGACCGGCCTGGTGCTGCTGGTGCTGGCCAGCGGCGCGTGGATGGTCAGCCTGTTCGACTACAACCTGGGCCTCGAGGACCGCTTCGTCTTCAACGGCCACGCCTTGAACCTCGCGCTGCTGGCGTTCGCGTGGCTGGCGGGCAGCTGGTTCTACCAGCGCGCCGGCCGGGCGG
>JANOJQ010000100.1:0-2321 GCA_031418815.1 Lysobacteraceae bacterium | reverse complement strand
CCCGCACCCGCCGGCACGCCGCTGCCTGCGGTTCGCCAGGCCCCGCCTGGACACACACCGCCCGCAGCGTCGCGCGTCGATGCCTCGCCCCTGCCGGAGCCGGTCGCCCCGGCGGTGGCCGTGGCGGAGCCTGCGGCGGCGGCGCCCCGCGTCCCGGCCCCGGCGGGCCCGCTCGCCACCGCCGAAGACTGGTTGTCCCTGGTGTCCAGCGCCGGCCTGAAGGGCCCGGTACGTGAACTCGCGGCGCACAGCGCCTTCTGCGGCTACACCGACGGCGTGCTGCAGCTGTCGCTGCCCGACAGCTTCGACCACCTGCGCAGCGACGGCCTGGTGCGCCAGCTCGCCCAGGCGCTCGGCGGCGCCCTGGGCGCGCCGCCGCAGGTCCGCTTCGAGTCCGCGCGCGCCGCCGCCGGCGAAACCCTGCACTCGCGCACCGAGCGCCAGAAGGGCGAGCGCCAGTCCGGCGCCGAATCCGGCTTCCTTTCCGATCCCGTGGTGAGCCGCCTGGTCCAGCAGGGCGCCACCGTGGTCCCCGATTCCATCCGTCCCTTCGACGACCACTGAAGCAGAGGAACAGACCATGCGAGGCAACATCGCCCAACTCATGCAGCAGGCCCAGCGCATGCAGGACAACCTGAAGAAGGCCCAGGAAGAACTCGCCACTATCGAGGTGCAGGGCCAGTCCGGCGGCGGCGTGGTCAAGGTCACGCTCAGCGGCAAGATGGAGTGCCGCAGCGTGCGCATCGACCCGTCGGTGTACGCCGACGCCGAGATGGCCGAGGACCTGATCGCGGCCGCATTCAACGACGCCGTGAACAAGGCCAACGAGGAAAGCGCCAAGCGCATGTCCGCCGCCACGGCCGGCATGCCGATCCCGCCGGGCATGAAGATGCCGGGTATTTTCTGAAGCCACGCCGATGAGCGCCGCGCCCCTGCTGGACCAGCTGATCGACGCGCTGCGCTGCCTGCCGGGCGTCGGCCAGAAGTCGGCCCAGCGCATGGCCTACCACCTGCTCGAGCGCAACCGCGAAGGCGGCCTGCGGCTGGCCGGCGCACTGGCCGAAGCGGTGGAGCGCGTGGGCCACTGCGAATCGTGCCGCGATTTCAGCGAAACGCCGCTGTGCGCCATCTGCGCCAGTTCGTCGCGCGACCGCAGCCTGCTGTGCGCGATCGAATCGCCCGCCGACCGGCTGGTGATCGAGCAGGCCACCGGTTACCGCGGCCTGTATTTCGTGCTGCAGGGCCGGCTTTCGCCGCTCGACGGCATCGGCCCGCGCGAGCTGGGCCTGGACAAGCTGGCCGACCGCCTGGCCGCCGGCGAGGCGCGCGAACTCATCATCGCCACCAACCCCACCGTCGAAGGCGAGGCCACCGCGCACTACCTGGCGCAGCTGGCGCACCAGGCAGGCGTGCGCCCCAGCCGCCTGGCGCACGGCGTGCCGCTGGGCGGCGAACTGGAATACGTGGACCGCGGCACGCTGGCGCACGCCTTCGGTTCGCGCGTCGAAATCACTTCCTGAGGGGCATCCGATGGCCGGCACGCTGTTCGACAAGATCATCGCCCGCGAGATACCGGCCGACATCGTCTTCGAGGACGAACACGTGCTGGCTTTCCGCGACATCCATCCGCAGGCGCCGGTGCACGTGCTGTTCATCCCCAAGCGTCCAGTTGCAACGCTCAATGACCTGGCGTCGGGCGACGAGGTCGTGGTTGGCCGGCTGGCGATGGCGGCGGCCGCCTACGCCAAGCGCGAGGGCTTCGCCGAAGACGGCTACCGCGTGGTGATGAACTGCAACCGCGACGGCGGCCAGACAGTGTTCCACATCCACCTGCACCTGCTCGCCGGCCGCGCCATGCAGTGGCCGCCGGGCTAGGTGCGCGGCTTCACCAGAAGAACGGCGAGCGCTCGATGATCACGTCCACGTCGCGGCGCTCGGGCCACAGGAACACCACGTCGGCGGCCAGTCGCGGGTAGCGGTAGTCATACTCGCCGACCTTGCGGTCCTCGTGCCCGTCCACCTGGCCGGTGATGGTGACCTCGCGCCCGGCCTTGAAGATCTCGGGCTCGTAGAAGCCATCGCGGCAAGCCAGGAAGCGCCCCGAGCTCTGGTCCTTCGCGAGCGGCCGGCCATCGCTGCCCAGGCGCACGCCGACGACCTCGAAGCAGGTGCGGGTGGCCTGGGGTTCCACGGCGACGATGCGGCCGCCCCAGCGAACCTGTTCGCCCATCCGGCCTTCGCGCGCGGCTTGCCCCGGTTCGATGGCCGAGAACTCGCCCTGCAGCGCCTTGGGCGCCGTGACGCAGCCGGCCAGCAGCAGC
>JANOJQ010000099.1:0-19485 GCA_031418815.1 Lysobacteraceae bacterium | reverse complement strand
GAGCGGTGGCGGCCGCCGGTGCAGCCGAAGGCCACCGTGAGGTAACTGCGGGTTTCGGCCTCGAAGCGCGGCAGCCACGTGTCCAGGAAAGCCGTCACCTGGGTGGCGTATTCGCCCACCACCGCGTCGCGGTCCAGGTGCTCGCGCACCGCATGGTCGCGGCCCGACAGCGGGCGCAGGCGCGCGTCCCAGTGCGGGTTGGGCAGCGCCCGGGCGTCGAAGACGAAGTCGGCGTCGGCCGGCACGCCGCGCTTGTAGGCGAACGATTCGAACAGCACCGACATGCCCTGGTGCGCACCGATGCCCAGCTCCGTGATGACCTGGCGGCGCATCTGGTGCACGTTCATTTCCGAGGTGTCCATCACCAGGTCGGCGATGCCCAGCAGCGGCCGCATGCGCTCGCGCTCGAGCTTGATGGCGTCGGCCAACGGCAGGCCGTCGTGGCTGAGCGGGTGCTTTCGGCGCGTGTCGGAGTAGCGCTTGAGCAGCACTTCGTCGCGCGTGTCGAAGTAGACCAGCTTGTGGTCGAAGCCCAGCTCGCCCACTTCCGACAGCCATTCCGGGATGCGCGACAGGTCGGGCGTGCGGTTGCGCACGTCGATGCCCACGGCCAGCCGGCGCCGGCCGCGCTGGTCGCTGGCGACGCTGCGCACGAAGCGCGGCAGTAGCTCGGCGGGCAGGTTGTCGGTGCAGAAGAAGTCGAGGTCCTCGAGCGTGTTCAGCGCCACCGACTTGCCCGAGCCGGACATACCGCTGACCACGATCAGCAGCGGGCGTGCGGCATCGTTCATGGCGACTCACCCTGCAGCAGGAATTCGGTGTGCCGTGCCAGGAAGGCGGCGGCCGGGTCCATGCCCTTGCTGCGCAGCAGGTGCAGGCGCACCGCGGCTTCGGTCAGCACGGCCAGGTTGCGGCCCGCGGCCACCGGCAGTTCCACCACGGGCACGTCCAGGTCCAGCACGCGGCGGCTGCCGGATTCGCCGGTGATGCGCGCCATGGCTTCCTTCGCCGGCTCCTGGGCGCGCACCAGGTGCACGACCAGGCGCAGGTACTTGTTCTTCTTGACGGCGGTGTCGCCGAACATCTGGCGGATGTTCATCACGCCCAGGCCGCGCACTTCCAGCAGGTCCTGCAGCAGCTCGGGGCAGGTGCCGTCGAGCACGTCGGGCGCGATCTGGGTGAATTCGGGCGCATCGTCGGCGACCAGGCGATGGCCGCGGCTGACCAGTTCGATCGCCAGTTCGCTCTTGCCGGCGCCGGAGTCGCCGGTGATCAGCACGCCGATGGAATAGATTTCCATGAACACGCCGTGCAGCGTGATGCGCGGCGCCAGCGCGCGCGCCACGTGGTACTGCAGCAGGTTGAGCAGTTCATAGCCGCGGCGCGGCGACAGCCACAGCGGCGTGTCGGACTCTTCGGCGAACTCGCGCAGGTCGGGCGGGCAGGCCTGGTCCTGGGTGATCACCATCGCCAGCGGGCGCGAGTCCATGATCTTCTGCAGCACTTCCCAGCGCTGGCGTGCGTCCAGGCCGTCCAGCCAGGCCAGTTCGGCCGAGCCGATGATCTGCACCTTGTTGGGGTGGATGACGTTGAGGTAGCCCGCCAGCGACGGCCGCCGCGAGAGGTGCTCGCCGCGCTCGATCACGCGGTCGCCGCCGCGCTGCCCGCCGCTCAGCCAGCGCAGCGCCAGGCGCTCGCGCAGCTCCTCGAACAGCTCGCGCGCCAGCAGGCGGTCGGCCATCTCAGGCGGCCGCCGGGTGCTCGGACTGCCACTCCGCCAGCAGCGAGTACAGCGCAGGGGAACCGTTCGCCTGGCGCAGGCGGTCGCGGAACCCGGCGTCGCCGAACATCTCCGCCAGGTTCGCCAGCAGCAGCAGGTGCTGCTGGGCGTAGTGCTCGGGCACGACGACGGCGAACACGATGTCCACCGGCATGCCGTCGGGCGCGTTGAAGTCCACCGGCTCGGCCAGCCTCATGAATACGCCGGTGGCGCTGGCCAGCCGGCTGCTGCGCCCGTGCGGGATCGCCACGCCGTGGCCCAGCCCCGTGCTGCCCAGCCGCTCACGCCCGCAGAGGCTGTCGTAGATGCCGCGTTCGCTTTCGCCTTCGGCACCGTTGGCAAGCAGCGCCGCCAGCTGTTCGAGCAGGCGCTTCTTGCCGCTGGTGACGACGTCGGCCTTGACGCGGGCGGGCGTGAGCAGGTCGAGCAGATGCATGGCAGTGTCAGCCGAAGCTGTCCGAGCGGGCGGCGGATTCGCCGCGGTGGTGGTTGGTCATCTTTTCCTTCTGCTTCACCACCAGGCGGTCGAGCTTGTCGGCAAGCAGGTCGATGGCGGCGTACATGTCCGGGGCGACGGCTTCGGCGTGCAGGATCTTGCCCGGCGTGGACAGGGTGGCCTCGGCCTTCTGGTCGAGCTTGTCCACCGACAGGATCACGCGCGCTTCGAGATGGTGGTCGAAGTGGCGCGCCACGCGCGCGAGCTTGTCCTGGACGTAGTCGCGCAGTGCCGGGGTGATATCGATCTGGTGGCCGCTGGTGTCGATCCGCATGGTCGCGTTCCTCCTGTTTTTGTCACGCACAGCAAAACACGACCAGCGGTTCGGGACCGTGATCGTGCCGGAAAAAAGTCTAAGCTCGTCGGGCGCCCCCGTGGGCAGGCCGGGCAAGGGCATGGATGCGGGCCTCATGCCAGCCGCTGCCGTTCGTTGGACGCGGAGATGTTCATTGCTTCCCGGTACTTTGCCACGGTTCGGCGGGCCACGGGGATGCCTTCGCCCTTCAGGATCTCGGCCAGGCGCTGGTCCGAGAGCGGGGCCCGGGGGTTCTCGGCGTCTATCAGCTTGCGCAGCATGGCCTGGATGGCCGTAGCCGACGCGGAGCCGCCATGCTCGGTGGCGATGCCCGAGCTGAAGAAGTGCTTGAACTCGAAGGTGCCCCGCGGGGTGCGCAGGTATTTGCGGGTGGTGGCCCGGGAAATGGTGGACTCGTGCAGGCCCAGCTCCTCGGCGACCTCGCGCAGGGTGAGCGGCCGCATGGCCTCCAGCCCGTGGTCGAGGAAGCCGCTCTGCTGGCGGGTGATGGCCTTGGCCACCCGCAGCAGGGTGTCGGCCCGGGTTTCCAGGCTCTTGATCAGCCAGCGCGCCTCTTGCAGCTGGCCCTTCAGGTAACTGTCGTCTTCGCGGCTGGCCTTGCCGATCAGGCGCTCGTAGTGCCGGTTGATGCCCAGTCGCGGCTGGCTGCCGGCGGCCAGCACCACTTTCCAGACGCCGCCCTGGCGGTAGGCGATGGCGTCGGGGGCGATGTACTCGGCTTCGCCCGCGTTTATCTGGGCGCCGGGCTTGGGGTCGAGCGTCCTGAGCAGGGCGACGGCCAGGTCCAGGTCAGCGGCCGCCACGCCCAGCTGGGCGGCCAGCTTGGGCGGGCCCTGTCGCGCCAGGGTGTCGAGGTGCCTGCGGCAAACCTCCTTCGCCAGCGCCAGCCCGGGCGTGTCGGCGCTGAGCAGGCTCAGCTGCACGCACAGGCATTCGGACAGGTTCCTGGCACCGGCGCCAACCGGGTCGAAGTGCTGGATGATGTGCAGAACGGTTTCTATCTCGCCGGCATCGGCGCTTATTTCTGGCGACAGGGCGGCCTGGATGTCCTCGACCGGGCCTTCCAGGTAGCCGTCGTCGTTGATCGCCTCGATCACCGCCTCGCCAATGGCCAGGTCACGCGGGCTGAGGTGGCTCAGGCGCAGCTGCCACAGCAGGTGGGCATGCAGGTCCACGGGCGCGGCGGCGGTGAATTCGTCGCTGTCGTCGTCGCCGCTGCCCCGGCGCTCGTAGCTGCCGGCGCTGGACTCGTTCCAGTCCGGGCTTTCGCCCGGGTCGCAGTCGCCGCTGTCGGAATTGTCGGAGGCCTCTTCGCCGGTCGGCGCTTCCGGGGCCTTGTCGCCTTCACCTTCGCCGTCGGGCGTGAAGGCGTCGTCCTCGGCGTCCTCCTCGCGTTCGAGCAGCGGGTTGGCGTCCAGGGTCTGGTTGATCTCGGCCTCCAGCTCCAGCGCCGACAGCTGCAGCAGCCGTATGGCCTGGCGCAGCTGGGGCGTCAGGGAAAGCTGCTGGCCAAGCCGGGTTTGTAGGGTGGGCTTCATCTCGTTCCGCGGATGCGGCGGCGGGCGGGCTACAGGCGGAAGGAATCGCCAAGGTAGACACGCCGCACGTCGGGGTTGGCCAGCACCGCGTCGGGCGGACCCTGGGCGAGCACCGTGCCTGCGTTGAGGATATACGCGCGGTCGCAGATACCCAAGGTCTCGCGCACGTTGTGGTCGGTGATCAGCACGCCGATGCCGCGCTCCTTGAGGTGGCGCACGATTTTCTGGATCTCGCCCACCGAGATTGGGTCCACGCCTGCGAACGGCTCGTCCAGCAGCATGAAGCGCGGGTTGGCCGCCAGCGCGCGGGCGATCTCGACCCGGCGGCGTTCACCGCCCGACAGGCTGGCGCCGGCCTGGGTGGCCACGTGGCCCACCTGCAGTTCCTCGAGCAGCGAAGACAGTTCGCGGGCGCGGCCGGCGGCGTCGAGGTCGGGGCGCAGTTCAAGCACCGCCGAGATGTTGTCGGCGACGCTGAGCTTGCGGAACACCGACGCTTCCTGCGGCAGGTAGCCGAGGCCGCGCTGGGCGCGCTCGTGCATGGGCAGGGCGGTGATGTCCTTGCCGTCAAGGAGGATCTGGCCGCTGTCGGCCGCGACCAGGCCGACGATCATGTAGAAGCACGTGGTCTTGCCGGCGCCGTTGGGGCCCAGCAGGCCCACCACTTCACCCGGCCGCAGGCTGAGGCCGAAGTCGGTGACGACCTGCCGCGACTTGTAGCGCTTGGCCAGCCCGGCCGCGGTCAGCATCAGTTGGTCGGTGCCGGGGTTGGCGCCGGCGCCGTGGTCTTGGGCAGGATCCGCATGGAAACGCGCTTGCCGTCGCCGCCGCCGTCCAGGCGGCCGGTGGTGATGTCGTACTTCACGGTCTCGCCGCTCAGGTTGCCGCGCGGCTGGGTGATGACGACGTTGCCGGTGAGCACCATCACTTCGCTGGCGGTGTTGTAGACCACCTGCGCCGCTCTGGCGTCCATCGGCTCGCCCTGGTCGGACAGCTGGCGCAGGCGCGCCGGGCTGCCGGTCAGCACGATGTGGTCGATCTCGCCGGCCTTGCGGTGGACTTCGGCCCGGTCGGCGTCCACTTCCAGGCTGCCCTGGCGGATGCTGACGCTGCCCTCGAGCACCGACACGCTGTCGTCGGTCAGCAGGGCGTCCATGTTGCTGGCGCTCAGGTCCATCGGCTGCTGGCGGTCGGTGGATTTGGCGAATGCCGGGCCGGCCGCGAGGGCGAGGGACAGCAGGGTCAGGCTAAGGGCTGCGGGGCGCATATCGGGCCTTTACTTCGTTCAGCAGTTGGTAGCGCTTGGCCTGCATGTCAACGCGCAGGCCGGTTCCGGCGAGTATAGAGTCGGCCTGCGTGATGGTCACCCGCTGCTCGCTGGTGGCGCGCTGGGCGTCGGGGAAAACCACCAGGCGCTCGGTATCGAAGCGGGTGCTCACGCCCGCTGGCGTGGGCGGGCCCAGCATTTCGACCTTGCGCATCAGGTGCACCTGGTCGGCCTTGGGGCTGACCCAGGCCGCGTCCGAGCGCGCCTGCCAGCGGCCCGTGCCGTCGGCGTCGGGGAAAGAGAAGCGCGGCTGCACCAGGCTGATGCTGCGGCCACCAACGTCGCGCTGCAGGTAGGGGCCACGCACCGTGAAGGACTCGGCGCCGTCCTCGCCCAGGGTGGTGAGCTCGAATTCGCGCAGGATGTAGTCGGACCGCTGCGGCGCTTGCGCCGGCGGCACCTGGCGCAGCTGCCACTGCCAGTACGCCACGCCCACCAGCACCACGGCCAGCGCCAGCAGCACGGCGTTGAGCGCGGCCCGGCTCACGCGGCGCCGAAGTGCCCGAGCACCGCGGCCTCGAGGCCACGCGCGCACAGGATCAGGTCGCACAGCTCGCGGCCGGCGCCGGCGCCACCGCGCGACGGGGTCTGCCAATGCACCCGCGACGCCACCCAGGCGTGGGCATTGGCCGGCGCGACGGCCAGGCCGACGATCGCCAGTGCGGGCAGGTCGTGCAGGTCGTCGCCGATGTGCGCGGCTTCGTCGGTGCCGATGCCCAGCGATGCGCACAGGTCGCGCAGGCAGGCGGCCTTGTCCTTCACCGCCGTGTGCACGTGGCTGAGCTTGAGGTCGCGGCCGCGGGCGACCACGGCCGGGCTTTCGCGCGCCGTAATCAGGGCCACGGCGATGCCGTGGTCTTCCAGCAGGCGCAGGCCCAGGCCGTCCTGCACGTTGAACGTTTTGGATTCGCGGCCGTCGGCGTCGTAGGTGAGGTCGCCGTTGGTGAGCGTGCCGTCGACGTCGAAGCAGGCCAGGCGGATGCGCGCGGCGCGGGCCAGCAGGTCGGCGGGATAAGCGGTCATGGCCCGATCAGACCACGCGAGCGCGCAACAGGTCATGAATGTTCAGCGCGCCGACCACGCGGCGCTCGCCGTCCACCACCACCAGGGAGCTGATCTTGAATTCCTCCATCAGGTGCGCGGCCTCCACCGCCAGCGCGTCGGCGCCGATGGTCTTGGGCGTGCGGCCCATCAGGCGCTTCACCGGCGTGGCGTGCAGGTCGGTGTTCTCATCGTCCAGCGCGCGGCGCAGGTCGCCGTCGGTGAACACCCCCTGCAGCACGCCCGCCGCGTCCACCACGGCGGTCATGCCCAGGCGTTTGCGGGTCATTTCCAGCAGGGCCGCGGCGGTGCTGGCGTCGTCGGGCACGGTGGGCACGTCGTCGCCCGAATGCATGATGTCGCGGATGCGCAGCAGCAGGCGCCGGCCCAGGGTGCCGGCCGGGTGCGAGCGGGCGAAGTCGTCGGCGGTGAAGCCGCGGGCTTCCATCAGGGCCACGGCCAGCGCGTCGCCCATCACCAGCGCGGCAGTGGTGCTGGCGGTGGGGGCCAGGCTGAGCGGGCAGGCTTCGGCCGGCACGCTGGCGTCCAGGTGCACGTCCGACAGCCGGGCCATGCTGGACTGCGGCCGCCCGGTGATGGCGATCAGCACGTTGCCCTGGCGGCGCAGCGCCGGGTAGATGGCCAGGATCTCGTCCGATTCGCCGGAGTTGGACAGGGCCAGCACCAAGTCGGCGTCGGTCACCATGCCCAGGTCGCCGTGGCTGGCCTCGCCCGGGTGCAGGAAGAAGGCCGGGGTGCCGGTGGACGCCAGCGTGGCGGCGATCTTGCGGGCGATGTGGCCGGACTTGCCCATGCCGGTGCAGACCACCCGGCCCCGGCAGTCCAGCATCCGCCGGCAGGCGGCCGCGAACTCCGCGCCGACCCGGGCCTGCAGGGCCACCAGGGCCTGCGCTTCGACCTCAATGACGGTGCGGCCACTGGCGATCAGGGCCGCGTCTTCGACGGGCAGGGCGGGGGCGGGTGCAGTCATGCGTGGGCGATGGGGGTATGATGCGGGGCCTTATTGTAAGGCCTGCGCGGCCTCCCGCGCGGCGCGGCCCATGACCCCGGACATCATCCAAGACCTCATCCAGACCGGACTCCCCGGCGCCCGTGCCCGGGTGCAGGGCGACGACGGCGTGCATTTCGAAGCCACCGTGGTGTGCGAGGCCTTCCGCGGCAAGCTGCCGCTGGCCCGCCATCGCATGGTCTACGCCACCCTGGGCGAACGCATGGGCGGCGAGATCCACGCCCTGGCCCTGCGCACCCTGACCCCCGAAGAAGCCGAGCGTTCGGCGTAGGACCCAAAGAAGAACATGGCCAAGATTGTCATCACCGGCGGCGAGCCGCTCAACGGCGAAGTGCAGATTTCCGGCGCCAAGAACGCCGTGCTGCCCATCCTGGCCGCCACCCTGCTGGCCGACGGCCCGATCTCTATCGGCAACGTCCCTCATTTGCACGACGTCACCACCACCATGGAGCTGCTGGGCGCGATGGGCGTGCAGCTGATGGTGGACGAGCGGCTCACCATCACCGCCGACCCGCGCTTCATCACCAGCACCGTGGCGCCCTACGAGCTGGTGAAGACCATGCGCGCCTCGATCCTGGTGCTGGGCCCGCTGCTGGCGCGCTTCGGCCACGCCGAAGTGTCGCTGCCCGGCGGCTGCGCCATCGGCTCGCGCCCGGTGGAACAGCACATCCGCGGCCTGCAGGCGCTGGGCGCCGAGGTCACCGTGGAGAACGGCTTCATCAAGGCGCGCGCCGAGCGCCTGCGCGGCGGCCGCTACGTGTTCGACATGATCACCGTCACCGGCACCGAGAACGTGCTGATGGCGGCCGCGCTGGCCAAGGGCACCACGGTGCTCGAGAACTGCGCGATGGAGCCCGAGGTGGTCGACCTGGCCAACTGCCTGATCGCGATGGGCGCCCAGATCGAGGGCGCCGGCACCAACCGCATCGTCGTGCACGGCGTGGATTCACTGCACGGCATCCACTACGACGTGCTGCCCGACCGCATCGAGGCCGGCACCTTCCTGGTGGCGGGCGCGATGACCGGCGGCAAGGTCACGGTGAAGAAGGCGCGCGCCGACACCATGGACGCGATCCTGGTCAAACTGGAGGAAGCCGGTGCCCACATCAACACCAGCGGCGACACCATCGAGGTGGACGGCCGCGGCCGCCGCCCCAAGGCGATCAACCTCACCACGGCGCCGTACCCGGCGTTCCCCACCGACATGCAGGCGCAGTTCGCGGCGCTCAACACCGTGGCCGAAGGCGTGGGCGTGATCACCGAGACCATCTTCGAGAACCGCTTCATGCACCTCAACGAACTGTCGCGCCTGGGCGCCGACATCCGCGTCGAGGGCAACACCGCCATCATCCGCGGCGTGGCCAGGATGACCGGTGCGCCGATCATGGCCACCGACCTGCGCGCCTCGGCGTCGCTGGTGCTGGCGGGCCTGGTGGCCGAGGGCGAAACCGTCGTCGACCGCATTTACCACATCGACCGCGGCTACGAGAACATCGAAGAAAAGCTCGGTGCCCTGGGCGCGAAGATCCGCCGCCTGCCCTGAGGCGGCGGTGGGTCAGCGGATGGCGATGATGCGCATGTCCAGCGTCTCGCCGTCTTCTTCGTACTGCTTGATGCGCAGCGGCAGCCAGCCGCGCTCGCGCGCGAACCAGATCTTGGTCACGCGGCCGTTGCCGGCCTCGCGGATGCGCTCCACGCGCACGGCGCGCAGCACGCCCACCGACGTCTTCAGGCGCACGGCGGCGGCCACGGCGTAGCGCTGCTCTTCCACGTCGTCGCGGCTGGCGACGGTGTAGCGCAGTTCATCGCGCGCGCCGGCGGCCAGGTCGGACATGATGGCGGCGGTGAGGCCGTGGCGGTCCAGCATGCCGGGGCGGTAGGGCAGCGTGGTGGTCTTGTCCTTGTAGGTGCTGCGCGCGCTGCGCGCGGCCGGGTCCACCTGCAGCAGCAGGTTGCGCTCGCTCCAGGCCGCCTTCTGCTGCATGCGGTATTCGCGCACTTCGGGCTTGCCGCCCGACCAGGCCAGAAGGCTGCGCTCATTGCGGCTTACGCCGGCGGCGGCCACCAGGCCTTCGGTGGCTTCGCTGCGCGTCACCATCTCCCACTGGCCGTTGGCCAGGGTGCGCAGGGTGATGGTGCCGCGGCCCAGCTTCTTGTCGTTCTGGAAGACCTCGTATTCCGCCGAGAACGGCGTGGGCGCCGCGGCGGCGTGGACGGCCGGCAGCAGCAGGGCGAGGCAAAGCAGGAAATGGCGCATGGTTCAGGCTCCCATGAAGTGGTTGGACGCGTCGAGCTGCAGCGGCGCACGCAGGCGGCGGCCATCAAGCTCGGCGTGGCTGGCGTGCAGGTGCACGCGGCGTTGGGCGAACAGTCGTACCGTGGCGACCAACAGGGCGTGCTCGCGCGGCAGCAGGCGGCGCGCCAGCGAGGCGGCGTCGTCGCCCGCCAGCACGGGGACGTGCACCTGGGCCAGCAGCGGGCCAGCGTCCAGTTCGGGGGTGACGGCGTGCACGCTGGCGCCGTGCCCGCGGTCGCCGGCGGCGAGGGCCCGGGCGTGGGTGTCCAGCCCCGGGTATTTTGGCAGCAGCGATGGATGGAGGTTGATCATGCGTCCCTCGAAACGGCGCAACGCGGCGGCGCCGATGATGCGCATGTATCCCGCAAACACGATGAGGTCGGGCTGAACGGCGGCGATTTCGCTGAACAGCGCTTCATCGTGGGCGGCGCGGTCGGCACAGTCACGCGGGCTGATGGCCGCCGCGTGCAGGCCCTGTGCCCGGGCGATGGCGATGGCGCCGCAGGCGGGCTTGTCCGAGAACACGCCGGCCATGCGCGCGTCCAGCGCGCCCGCGGCGATGGCGTCGAGCAGCGCCTGCAGGTTGCTGCCGCGTCCCGAGGCCAGCACGGCGATGGCGATGGGGGGCGCCGTCATGGCGTCGCCGCCGGTGCGGAGCGGTCGAGCAGCGGCCAGGTCAGCAGCGCGCCCAGCGTGGCCAGAAGCATGTCCATGTGCGCGTCCCAAACGTCGCCCTGCTGGCCGTTGTAGGCCTCGGCGGCTTCGGGCGAAAGCGCCAGCGCGATGCCCCATTCGGCCCATTCGTAAACCAGGCTGGTGCACATCACCAGCATCACCGCCACGGCGAACGCACTGCCCAGGCCCAGGCCCGGCCAGCGCTGCCGCAGCGAGCGATGCACCGCCGGGGTGAAGCACAGGCCATAAAGCAGGTGGATCAGGCGGTCGAAGTGGTTGCGCTCCCAGCCGAACGCCGCGTTGGGCGACCAGCCCAGCAGCCACTGCAGCCAGGCGTCGTACGGCACGTTCGAATACAGCCACCGCGCGGCCACGCAGTGCACGGCGATGAACGCGCAGATGGCGATGAAGTCGCCGTTGCGCATCGGCCAGCGGCGCGCATGCAGCACCAGCCACACCAGGCCGACCACCGTGAGCGAGCTGTGCAGCGCCTGGTCGCGCGGCCAGAGCGGCGCGATCCACGTCACGCCGAAGACAGCGAGGGCTGCGGCCAGTGCTGCGAGTTGTGGGCGGGGCAGGGGCATGGGAGGGATGGTGGGGCGGGAACCAGTCAAGAGGAAATAGAAACAAGTAGGAGCCCAAAGCGCCGCACTCCCGCATTGACTAGTTTCTATTTCCTCTTCACTAGCTCCTCGCTTTTCAGCCGATGCGAACGCGCTGGCCCGCCGCCGCGACCACCGCGCCAATCGCCCGATGCGCCAGGCCCAGCCGCTGCAGGTCGGCCGACACCGCCGCCACGTCGCCCGGCGCCAGCACCAGCACGAAGCCGACGCCGCAGTTGAAGGTGCGCCACATCTCGGGGTTGGGCACGGCGCCTTCGCGCTGCAGCCACTCGAACACCGGCGGCAGCACGATGGCCGAGGCCTCGATGTCCAGGCCCAGGCCGTCGGGGATGACACGGATGATGTTCTCGGTCAGGCCGCCGCCGGTGATGTGCGCCATGGCGTGCAGGTCGTGCCTGCCCAGCAGTTCAAGGATGGGTTTGACGTAGATGGTGGTGGGCGCCATCAGCGCGTCCACCAGCTTCACGCCGCCCATGTCGAGCTCGGCCGGGCGGCCGGCGCGGTCGTAGATGCGGCGCACCAGCGAGTAGCCGTTCGAATGCGGGCCCGACGAGGCGATGCCCAGCAGCACGTCGCCCGCGCGCACCTTGGCGCCGTCGAGCAGCATGGATTTTTCCACCGCGCCGACGGTGAAGCCGGCCAGGTCGTACTCGCCCGGCGGGTACATGTCGGGCATCTCGGCCGTCTCGCCGCCAATCAGGGCGCAGCCGGCCAGTTCGCAGCCCGCCGCGATGCCGCCGACCACGGCCACGGTGGTGTCCACGTGCAGCTTGCCGGTGGCGAAATAGTCGAGGAAGAACAGCGGTTCGGCACCCTGCACCAGCACGTCGTTCACGCACATGCCCACCAGGTCGATGCCGATGGTGTCGTGGCGGTTCAGCTGCTGGGCCAGCTTGAGCTTGGTGCCCACGCCGTCGGTGCCCGACACCAGCACCGGCTCGCGGTACTTGCCGGTGAGGTTGAACAGGGCGCCGAAGCCACCCAGGCCACCCATCACCTCGGGCCGGAACGTGCGCTTGACCAGGGGCTTGATGCGCTCGACGACTTCGTTGCCGGCATCGATATCAACGCCCGCATCGCGGTAAGTGAGGGGAGTGGGCGTGGTCACGGCGATTCCGGCGCTGGGGAAGCCGCCATTCTACCAATCAAACGCCAACCCGCCCTGCCGCGGGTTCGGGGGTGGTTGGACGGGTGCGGGCCCCATGCGGCACCATGCTGGCCTGCAATTACCGGCTTGCCTGCCCATGCGCACGACCCTGCTGATGTTCCGCGTCGCCCTGCTGCTGGCCCTGGCGCCCGCGCCGCTGTTGGCCCAGGACGCGCCGCCCGCAGGTTCGGCCGCCGCCACCGAGGTGCCGGCCGAAGCGCAGGCCGTGCGCGATCCGGCCCTGTACCAGGCCGAAGTGGAGCTGCGTTCGCAGGGCGCCGGTGAGCGCCGCGCCGCCGCCGCCCGGGCCCTGGGCCAGGTGCTGGTGAAACTGACCGGCCAGCTGCAGGCCACCGGCAACCCGGTGGTGCGCCGCGCGCTGGGCAGCGCCGAGTCGATGGTGGTGGACAGCCGCGGCACCGAGGCCGTGTCCGACCAGCAGGGCAATACCGCCATCGGCGGCGTGCCGGTCTACAAGACCCTGATGACCTTCGTCTTCGACCCGGACCTGGTGGACGCCCTGGTCGCGGGCTCGGGCCTGCCGTACTGGGCCAGCGGCCGGCCGCGCCCCCTGCTGTGGCTGGCCATCGACGACGGCAGCGGCCCCCGGCTGGTGAACAGCCAGCAGCTGGCCGTGGTCAAGCCGCTCGCCACCCGCGGCCTGGAGCGCGGCCTGCGCTTCGGCCTGCCGGCCGGCACCGCGATCGAACAGGCCGCCGTGGACACCCTCTGGGCCCAGAACCCGCTGCCGATGCAGCCGCTCACCGCACGCTACGGCGAACAGAGCCAGCTGCTGGGCCGCGTCTACCGCAGCGGCGGCGGCTGGACCGCCGACTGGGTGCTCAGCCGCGGCGAGACCGAACTGTCGCGCTGGACCTTCAGCGACCCCAGCCCGCAGCGCGCCATCGCCTCGGGTGCGGACGGCGCTGCCGACGCCATCGCCCGCCGCGACGCCCGGCCGCTGGACGTGGGCCAGCCCGGCCCGCTGGTGATCGCCGTCACCGGCCTTCGCTCCGCGGGCGACTACACGCGCGCCATGGGCTACCTGCAGACGCTGGCCGTGGTGCGTTCGGTCACGGTGCTTTCGGCCACGCCCGAACAGGTCGACCTGCAGCTGGACCTGGCGGTGGGCCCCGAAGGCTTCAAGCGCTTCGTCGGCGCCGGCAGTACGCTCGAGGCCGACCCCCTGGCCAGCGAGGATGCGCCGCGCTTCCTGCTGCGCCAATGAACCTGCGCCACCTCCCCAATGCCATCACCGGGCTTCGGCTGGCGATGGCGCCGCTGCTGCTGTGGCTGCTGTGGTCGCGGCATTTCCAGCTTGCCCTGGCCGTGGCCCTGGTCGCCGGCGCCAGCGACGCGCTGGACGGTTTCCTGGCCAAGCGCTTCGGCTGGCAGAGCCGGCTGGGCAGCCTGCTCGACCCGATCGCCGACAAGCTGATGCTGGGCATGGCCGTGGTCGGCCTCTGGCTGGTGGCCATGCTGCCGGCCTGGCTGGTGGGCCTGGTGCTGGTTCGTGACCTGGTCATCGTCACCGGCGCCCTGGCGTGGTGGCGCCTGGGCGGGCCGTTCGACGGCAAGCCCACCCTGCTGGGCAAGCTGTGCACCCTGGCGCAGCTGGGCCTGGTGCTGGTGTGCCTGGTTGAACTGGCCGGCTGGCTGCTGCCGCTGCAGGCGCGCAAGGAGGCCATCATCGCGGTGGCCCTGCTGACTTTCTTCAGTGGCGTGGACTACGTCATTCGCTATGGTGTGCGTGCCTGGCACGCGATAAGGAATCCCGCCCGATGACCACCGATTCCGTCCCTCCGCTCAGCGACCGGCGCTGGCAGTGGCTTGCCCTGGCCACCCTCGTCGGCGTGCTGGTGTGGCTGCTGGGCCCGGTGCTGACGCCGTTCGTGATCGCCGCGCTGTTGGCCTGGCTGGGCGAGCCGCTGGTGGCGCGCATCCAGCGCGGCGGCCGCTCGCGCAGCACCGGCGTCATCCTGGTGTTCTCGCTGATGACCTGCGTGGTGGTGCTGGCGCTGCTGCTGCTGGTGCCGCTGATCGAACGCCAGCTGGCGCAGCTGATCGACTGGCTGCCGCGTTTCGGCGCCTGGATCACCGGCACCGCCGTGCCCTGGCTGGAGACTCGCTTCGACCTGGAGCTGGCCGGCTACATCGATCCGACCCAGATCATCGAACTGCTCAAGGCGCACTGGCAGGAAGCCGGCGGCATCGCCGCCACCATCTTCGGCGGCGTGTCCAAGTCCGGCCTGGCCATCCTGGGCTGGCTGGCCAACCTGATGCTGATCCCGGTGGTGGCGTTCTACTTCATGCGCGACGGCCGCGACATGCTGCACCGCGTGCGCGACCTGCTGCCGCGCCCGATCGAGCCGGTGGTGGTGCGCCTGACCCATGAATCCGACCAGGTGCTGGGCGGCTTCATCCGCGGCCAGCTCAGCGTGATGATTTCGCTGGGCGCCATCTATGCCACCGGGCTGACCCTGGTGGGCGTGGACCTGGGCATCCTGATCGGCATCGTCTCGGGGCTGGTGAGCTTCGTGCCCTACCTGGGCGCGGTGGTGGGCGTGGGCGCGGCGGTCATCGCCACCCTGGTGCAGCACGGCGACTGGACGCACCTGCTGCTGGTGCTGGCGGTGTTCAGCGTCGGCCAGACCATCGAGAGCTTCATCCTCACGCCGTGGCTGGTGGGCGACAAGATCGGCCTGCACCCGGTGGCCGTGATCTTCGCGATCATGGCCGGCGGCCAGCTGTTCGGATTCCTGGGCGTGCTGCTGGCGCTGCCGGTGGCCGCGGTGGGCGTGGTGGTGCTGCGCTACGTGCACGAGCGCTACCGGCACAGCCAGCTTTACGGCGCGGGCGAAGAAGTCCCGATCGCCGTGCAGGAGGCCGCCGACGCCGTCCCCGTCGGCCCCGAGGGCGACGAGTTCCCCACCGATGTCCCCCCCTTTGTAGGAGCGCCTTCAGGCCCGACCAGCGAAGAAGCGTCGGGCCTGAAGGCCCTCCCACAAGAGCCGGCGAACAAACCCACGCCGTGACCACGCCGCAGCTGCCGCTGTCGCTGCGCACGCCGCCCGACCAGCGCCTGGAAGCCTTCCACGGCCAGCCGGCCGCGCGCGATGCGGTGGGCGCCGCCGCGCGCGGCGAAAGCGCCGATTGGCTGTACCTGTCCGGCCCCGCCGGCAGCGGCAAATCGCACCTGCTGCTGGCGGCCTGCGCCGAGGCGGGGCAGGTGGGTCGCCGCGCGGCCTACCTGCCGCTGGCCGCGTTCGCCGGTTCGCTGGCCGACGTGCTGCCGGCCCAGGAAGGCGCGGACCTGGTGTGCCTGGACGGCCTGGAGGCCGTCGCCGGCCATCGCGGCGACGAGGAAGCGCTGTTCCATTTCCACAACCGCGCGCGCGCCGGCGCCGCCGTGCTGCTGTACGCCGCGCGCGGCAATCCCGCGGCGCTGGGCCTGGGCCTGCCGGACCTGACCACGCGGCTGGGGCAGTGCACGCGCTTCACGCTCGAGGCGCTGGACGATGACGGCCGGCGCGAGCTGCTGCGTCAGCGCGCCGCGCGCCGCGGCCTGCAGCTCGACGACGCCGTACTGGATTACCTGATGCGCCGCAGCGAACGCGACCTGGCCAGCCTCACCGCGCTACTCGACCGCCTCGACAAGGCCAGCCTGGCGGCGCAGCGCCGCATCACCATCCCGTTCCTGCGCGACCACCTCTGAGGCTCAGCGCGCGACGATCACCTGGTCGCGGCCGCGGTGCTTGGCTTCGTACAGCGCCGCGTCGGCGCGCGCCAGCAGGTCGTTGAGCAGGTCGCCGCGCCCGTGCGTGGCCACGCCGATGCTCAGCGTGGAGCCGTAGCGCAGCGCCCGTTCGCGGTAGTCCGCCGACAGGCGTTCAGCCAGCAGTTCGGCGTGCGCCTCGGTGGAGTGCGGCAGCAGGCAGGTGAACTCTTCGCCGCCGAGGCGGGCGCAGAGGTCACCCGGGCCCATGCGTGCCTCGATGATGGCGCCCAACTGCTGCAGCAGTTCGTCGCCGGCTTGGTGGCCGTGGCCGTCGTTGACGCGCTTGAAGTGGTCCACGTCGATGAACAGCACCGCTGGCTGCGCGCCGCTGGCCACGGCGTCCTGCATGGCCGTGTCGGCGAGGCTCAGCCAGCCCTGGCGGTTGAGCAGGCCGGTGAGCGGGTCGGTGACCGCGCGCTGCCACAGGCCGTCGGCCTCGCGCTGCATGCGCACCGCCAGGTTGCCGCGGGCGCGCCGCAGCACCAGCCCGGCCGTGGTGCTGAGCAGGTAGTAGAAGCCGAAGGCCAGCCGTTCCGGCGCCGCAATCTCCGCCAGCGAAAACACCAGCGTGCCGGCCACCAGCGTGCACATCGCCAGGCCGATGAAGGCCACGCGCGGCCGCACCAGCAGCGGCAGCCCCGCCACCGGCAGCAGCAGGAAGCCCGCCAGCGACAGCACCGGCATCTGCCGCCACGGCGTGCCCGGTTCGGCCAGGCTGGCCAGCAGCAGGGCCAGGAATGCGAAGCCCATCAGCACCCGGCGCCGCAGCGACACCATGTGCCGGTAGTGCACGGCCAGCGCGGTCAGCGCCGAGCCGGCCGCCAGTTGCCAGGCCAGCACCGGCAGCGGCTGCGCACCCCAGGCCGCGTGCACCAGCACGCGCGCCAGGCCCACCAGCGCCACGGCCAGCAGCAGGTTCGACACCGGCCGGTGCAGCAGCTTGATCTGGCGGCGGTGCTGTTCGCGGCGGTCGTGCGGGGCCATGGCCGCCATCTCGCCTTCGAGCGCGCGATGCAGGCTGTTTCCCAGTTGGGACAGAAGGGTCGCGGTCATGACGGTCAGTCCCCGGCGTCGAGCGCGGCCAGCCGTTCGGGCGTGCCCACGTCGGTCCAGGCGCCGGTGAAATGCTCGCCGGTGACCATCTGCCCACGCATGGCAGCACGCAGCACGGGCGCCAGCTTGAAGCGCGGCGGCGACGCTTCCGCGCCGGGCGCGTCGCCGATCGCCGCGCGCCAGTGGGCCAGCAGCGCCGGGCGGTAAACGCCGATGCCCGCGAACGTCAGTCGGGGCGCGCCTTCGGACAGCACCTGCTGGCCGGCCAGGGCAAAGTCGCCGCGGTCGTTGTGCCCGGGGTTGTCCACCAGCACCAGGTGCGCCAGCCCCGCGGGCTCGCGCGGCAGCGCGGCGAAATCATGGTCGCACCAGATGTCGCCGTTGACCGCGATGAACGGCGCGTCGCCCAGCAGCGGCAGCGCGTGCAGCATGCCGCCGCCGGTTTCCAGCGGCTCGTCGCCTTCGTGCGAGTAGTGCAGGCGCAGGCCCCAGTGCGCACCGTCGCCCAGCCTGGGCGCGAAGCGGTCGGCCAGCCACGAGGTGTTCACCACCACGTCGCGCACGCCGATGGCGGCGAGTTTTTCCAGGTGCCAGGCGATCAGCGGCTTGCCGCGCACCGCCAGCAGCGGCTTGGGCGTGTGTTCGGTCAGCGGGCGCATGCGCTCGCCCTTGCCCGCGGCGAAAACCAGTGCCCTCATGCGCGGGGTGCCGTGATGTCACGGTGGCCGAGCACGCGCTCGATCAGCTGCACCAGCGGCGCGGTTTCGGGGTGGCGGCGGCCGACGTCGCGGGTGTACTGCCACACCAGCGGCAGGTCCTGCAGGTAGCCGGCCTTGCCGTCGCGGTACCAGAGCCGGCAGAAGATGCCCAGCACCTTGATGTGGCGCTGCAGCCCCATCAGGTCGAAGGCGCGCAGGAAGGCATCGGGTGCCGCCGCCGCCACGCCCGAATCGACCAGGCGCAGGCGGTACTGCTCGACCCACGCGGCGACGCGGGCCTCGGGCCAGGCGATGTAGCAGTCGCGCAGCAGCGACACCAGGTCGTAGGTCACCGGGCCCAACACGGCGTCCTGGAAGTCGATCACGCCCGGGTCGTCGCGGCCGGTCACCAGCAGGTTGCGCGAGTGGAAGTCGCGGTGCACGAAGGCCTGCGGCTGCGCCCGGGCGCTGGTTTCGAGCGCGCGGAAGGCGCTTTCAATCACGTCCCACTCCTCGCACTCCGGGGTGTAGCCCAGGTGGCGCTTGAGCAGCCATTCGGGCATCAGCTCCATTTCCGCGACCAGCCGCGACTCGTCATAGACGGGCAGGCCGGCGGTGTCGGCCTTGCGCTGCATGCGCAGGATCGCTTCCATCGCGTCGCCGTAAAGCCGGTCGGCGCTCGATTCGTTCAGTTCGGGCAGCAGCAGGCGGTCGCCCATGTCCTCCATCAGCACGAAGCCGCGCACGGCGTCGGCGGCCTGGATGTCGGGCACGTGCACGCCGGCGCGGGCCAGCCGGCCGGCCACGTCCAGCCACGGCCGGATGTCTTCCTTGTCCGGCGGCGCGTCCATCACCACCCACGTGCGGCCGGCGGAGGACGCGCGCCAGTAGCTGCGGAAGCTGGCGTCGTTGGAGGCGCGCTCCACTGGCGCGTCGGGGTCGGCCAGGGCTTGGCGGATCCATGCCAGGCGCAGGGATTCACGGGTGGGCAAGGTCATCCGCAAAGGGTTCCGCGAGAAGTTGATGCGCTGGATTATGACTGCTCCGGCGAAATCGGGTGCGGCCAGGCATGCGGGCTGTCCGGCCTGAAGGTCCTCCTGGCCCGGGGCGCTTGCGGGTGGGAGGGCCTTCAGGCCCGACAGCCGTCCGCCACCGGATAAAACCCTTTATCCCCCTCCGCCCCCAACCAACACGCATCCCAAAACGAATAATTCCCCACCGACACCACCAGCCCCGCGCGCACCGGGTTGGCCACGACATAGCGCGCCACGGCTACCAGGTCTTCGTCGCGGCGGATCGCACGATCGTGGAATCCATCGGTCCACACAGCGCCGGCCCGGCCGAGGGCTCGATTGAACAGGAAAGCGCTTCGGCCCTTCGCGCGATTCATCAATTGGGGAATCGTGTTGCCGCCGGTGAGCACCACCACGCCGTGCCAGTGATCGGGCATCAGGACCCAGCAGACCAGTTGGCCTCCCGGCCATGTGTCGGGGGATGCCATGTATCGGCTCATGGTGGATGCGGGGTGCCAATCGACGAAAAGCGGGGCGCGGTGGCGGGTCACCGTGGTGAGCAGATAGGCGCGGTTTGCTTCGCTGGTGCGGCCGGCGCGGAGGGATTGGTAGCCGGGTTTTTTGATGCTGGCGGGCATCGGGGGATGGTGGGGGAGTGGGGGTGGTTTGGGGGT
>JANOJQ010000098.1:0-25696 GCA_031418815.1 Lysobacteraceae bacterium | reverse complement strand
TGCGCGTCCCGATCCGGACCAAGGCAAGGCATCTTTCCTGCGGATCGGGTTGGGTTAACCAGGCCTCGGCGCCTTTTTGTTCCTCGCTTATCGCGGCGCGTCCCTTCGGACACTGGAATGGCGGCTTGGCCAGCGTGGAAGGTGGCCAGAGTGAGAGTCCTATCCGCCCGGCGGCGGGTGTGAGTTCGTCGCGCGCACACCGTCGCATCCCTCGTCAGAACGGATGCGCAGGCACGTCGGCAGTGGCGCCGGCGCCGCTACTGGGCCGGGGTAAGCGTGGATTTCTGCGCAAGCCGTCCGTTGGAGACACCGGAAGCTTTGCGATTACCTCGTCTTCGCCTGCCAGCCCCGTCGAGCGCCGGAGGTGACGTTGTGAGCGCGAGGAACTCACACCCGCCGCCGGGCGGATAGGAGTTTCGTACTAGCCACCTTCCACGCTGGCCACGCCGCCATTCCAGTGTCCGAAGGGACACGCCGCGATGGGCGTGGAGAACGGAGGCGCCGCAGCCGCGTTAGCCCAACCTGATCCGCAGGAGAGATGCCTGGCCTTGGTCCGGATCGGGACGCGCAAGCATCGGAGCGCACGCTCACCCGCACTCCGTGGGGCGCCCATAAAGGCACGCTGCCGCGGTGTCGACGGCGCCAGTCCCGGACTCGGGAGAAGAACCTTTGCTGTTCCGCAAGCCGGCCTTCAGCCGCCGGCGTCCTTGAGGGCCTGCTCGCGTTCGGCTTCATCGGCGGCCTGGGTGGCTTCGACTGCCTTGGCCTTGTCGAGCGGCTCGTTGATGGCGTCGCGCATCTGCGTGGCCTGTGCCTCGGGTTCGGGCAGCGTGTCGGGGGTCGGGTCGGGCGTGGGCGCATCGCAGGCGCCGAGGGCCAGGCAGGCAAGCAAGGTGAGGGGAAGGCGCATCGTACTGCTCCGTGCGACGGGTTGGCCGCTATCCTACGCCTGGGCCATGAGGAGAGTTCCGATGACGAGCAGCCGCTGGCGACTCGATGGGCAGGTGGCGCTGGTGACGGGCGCCAGCGTGGGGATCGGCCGGGCGATCGCGGCCGAACTGCTGGGCCTGGGCGCCGACGTGATGCTGGTGGCGCGCGACGAAGCGGCGCTGGAAGCGACCCGCGCCGAGCTCGAGGAAATGTTCCCGCAGGCCCAGGTCCGCGCCTTCCCGGCCGACGTGGCCGACGCCGAGCAGCGCCGCGAGATCTTCGACTGGGTCGAGGACCTGGGCAACGGCCTGCAGGTGCTGGTGAACAACGCCGGCACCAACCTGCGCCGCGCCACCATGGACTACGCCGACGCCGAATGGCGCGCGCTGTTCGAAACCAACCTGTTCTCGGCCTTCGAGCTCAGCCGCTTCGCGTTCCCGCTGCTCAGCCAGCACGCTTCCTCGAGCATCGTCAACGTCGGCTCGGTGTCGGGCCTGACCCATGTCCGCACCGGCGCGCCCTACGGCATGACCAAGGCGGCGCTGCACCAGCTGACCAGGAACCTCGCCTGCGAATGGGCCGAAGACGGCGTGCGGGTGAACGCCGTGGCGCCGTGGTACATCCGCACGCGCCGAACGTCCACCTCGCTGGCCGACCCCGATTACCTGGACGAAGTGATCGACCGCACCCCCATGGGCCGCATCGGCGAGCCCGAGGAAGTGGCGTCGGCGGTGGCCTTCCTGTGCCTGCCGGCGTCGAGCTACGTCACCGGCGAATGCATCGCGGTGGACGGGGGTTTCCTGCGTTACGGGTTCTGAGCCGAGGGCTCAGCGGCAGCTTTCGTCGACGATGCGCTCAAGCCGGGTCACTTCGGACTTGCGGAACGCGGCGGTGTCGCTGAAGGCGTGCAGGGCGTTGGAGCGCGCCACTTTCAGCCGCGCCTTGAACTGGCCGCAGGCCGAATCGTCGTCCAGCCGCAGGCAGGATTCCGACACCCAGCGGCAGCTCGCCGCACCTTGCGCGGACCCGCGCACGTCGTAGCCCAGCACCGGCAGCGGCACGCAGCGCGTGTTGGGGTCGTAGTCCTCGGAGTAGCGCACTTCGCCGTCGTAGTCGGTGCACTGGAACAGCGGCGGCGGCGGGTAGGGCAGCGGCGGCGCGGGCGGCGGCGGCTCGGCGGGCGCGGGTGCGACCGCGGCGGTGGCGGTGGTCGACTGGGGCGACGGATCCCGCGGGCGCACCATGCGGCGCTCGGATTGGCTCTGGCCGGCGGTGCAGGGTTCGTCCTGCAGGGTGACGCGGCCGCCCGCGTCCTGGCAGCGGTAGACGGTGATGTCCTGGGTCGCGGCCGGGCCGACGGCGAACAGGAAAATGGCTAAGCTGGCTTGGACGAACCGGCGCATGGCGGGATTCTCCGCTGCCGGCGCTGACACTTCCAGCCCGGACCCCGCCATGACCCGCCTGCTGTTCATCCTTGCGCTGCTGCTGCCTGCCGTGGGCGCCGCCGCCATTCCCGCCGCACCGCCGCGGGCGGAGGGCGAGGGCCCTTACCCGCAGCTGATCCTGCGCGGCGCCACCGTCATCACCGGCACCGGCGCGCCGGCGCACGGCCCGGTGGACATCGTGATCGAAGGCGATCGCATCGTCGAAGTGCGCGTCGTCGGCAGCGCCAACGCGCCGATCAGCGCGGCCAACCGCCCGGTGCTCAAGCCGGGCGGTCGCGAGATGGACCTCGCCGGCCAGTTCGTCATGCCCGGCATCGTCGACCTGCACGGCCACATCGGCGGCGACGAATAGGGCGTCAGCGCCGAATACGTCTACAAACTCTGGCTCGGGCACGGCATCACCAGCGTGCGCGACCCCGGCTGCGGCAACGGCATCGACTGGTGCGTGGGCGAGCAGCGCCGCAGCGCCGGCAACGCCATCACCGCGCCGCGCATCTTCCCCTACGCCTTCTTCGGCGCGGGCCGCGACACGCCCATCACCACGCCCGGCCAGGCGCGCCAGTGGGTGCGCGACATGAAGGCCAAGGGCGCGCTGGGCATGAAGTGCTTCGGCTACCGCCCCGACATCCTGGAAGCCGCCTTCGATGAGCTCAGGAAGCTCGGCATGCGCAGCGCCTGCCACCACGCCCAGCTCGACGTGGCGCGCGTGAACGTGCTCACCACCGCGCGCTGGGGCCTGACCACGATGGAGCACTGGTATGGCCTGCCCGAGGCGCTGTTCGACGGCCAGACCGTGCAGCAGTACCCGGCCGACTACAACTACCAGAACGAGCAGCACCGCTTCGGCCAGGCCGGCCGCCTGTGGGCGCAGGCCAGTGAAAAGGGCAGCGCGCGCTACGAGGCCGTGATCACCGAGCTGCTGGCGCTGGACTTCACGCTCGACCCCACCTTCACCATCTACCAGGCCACGCGCGACCTGATGCGGGCGCGCCGCGCCGACTGGCACGAGGCCTACACGCACCCGGCGCTGTGGGATTTCTTCACGCCCAACCGCGACAACCACGGCAGCTTCTTCTTCGACTGGGGCAGCGAGGAAGAGGCCGCGTGGAAGGACAACTACCGGCGCTGGATGGCCTTCGTGAACGACTACAAGAATCGCGGCGGCCGGGTCACGGTGGGCAGCGATTCGGGCTACATCTACAAGACGTATGGCTTCGGCACCATCGAGGAGCTGGAGCTGCTGCGCGAGGCGGGCTTCCACCCGCTGGAAGTGATCCGCGCGGCGACGCTGTCGGGCGCCGAGGCGCTGGGCGCGGCCGACCGCATCGGCTCGATCGAGGCCGGCAAGCTCGCCGACCTGGTGGTGCTGGCGGAAAACCCGCTGGCCAACCTCAAGGTGCTCTACGGCACCGGCCATGCGCGCCTGGGCACCGACGGCAAGCTGCACCGCGTCGGCGGCGTGCGCTACACCATCAAGGGTGGCCTGGTGTACGACGCGCCGGCCCTGCTGGCCGACGTGCGCCGCATGGTGGCTGCCGAGAAAGCCAAGCGCGGCATCACCACCTATCCGCAGCCGGGCGACTGACCCGGCTGCGATTGCCGATCAGGCGGCCGAACGGGTCGGGACGGCCTTGCCGGCGACCTTCGTGGCCTTCTTCACGGCTTTCTTGGCGGCCTTCTTGACCGCTTTCTTGGCCGGCACATTCGTCGCGGCGGTCTTGACCGTCTTCTTGGCAGTCTTCCTGGTCGCCTTCTTGGCGGCCTTCTTCACCGCTTTTTTCGCGGGCGCCTTGGCCGGCGCGGACGCGCTGGCCTCGACCACTTTCTTGGTCGCCTTCTTCGTGGCCTTCTTGGCCGCGACCTTCTTGCCGAAGCGGCCGCCCTTGCGCACCGGCTTGCCTTCGGCCAGCAGCGCCACGCACTCGTCCTGGGTCAGGCTGGCGGGGTCGCGGTCCTTGGGGATCTTGCCGTTCTTCTCGCCGTCGGTGATGTACGGGCCGTAGCGGCCGTTCAAGACCTGGATCTCGGTGCCGGCGAAGACCTTGATGGTGCGGTTGGCGATCATCTCGATCTTCGCGCGCACCAGTTCCACCGCAGCATCGAAGCTGATGGTGTAGGGGTCGTCGGTCTTGCCGAGCGACGCATAGGTGTCGCCCAGTTTCACGAACGGGCCGAAGCGGCCGACCGCCACCGTGACGTCCTTGCCCTCGTGCTGGCCCAGGCTGCGCGGCAGGTTGAACAGCGGCAGCGCGTCCTCCAGCGTGATGGTGTGCATGCTGGTGCCGGGTCGCAGCGAGGCGAACTTGGGCTTGTCTTCGTCCTCGGCGGTGCCGATTTGCGCGAACGGCCCGTAGCGGCCCAGGCGCACCGACACCGGCTTGCCGGATTTCGGATCAACGCCCAACACGCGCGAACCGGTGGCTTCCGAGCGGTCCACCGACTCGCTCTTCTCGTCGATGGTGGCCTTGAACGGCTTCCAGAAACGCTCCAGCAGTGGCACCCAGGCCGCTTCGCCGGCCGCCACCGAGTCGAGCTCGTCCTCGAGCTTGGCGGTGAAGTCGTAGTCCACGTACTGCATGAAGTGGCTCGACAGGAAGTTCGCCACCGCGCGGCCGACGTCGCTGGGACGGAACCGGCGGTTGTCGAGGTACACGTACTCGCGGTTCTGCAGCACCTGGATGATGCTGGCGTAGGTCGAAGGACGGCCGATGCCGTATTCCTCCAGCGTCTTCACCAGGGAGGCTTCCGAGAAGCGCGGCGGCGGCTCGGTGAAATGCTGGTCGGTGTGGATGCTGCCCAGCGGCACGTCCTGGCCGGTCTTCATCGGCGGCAGCTTGCGGCCTTCGTCCTCGTCCTCGGCGGCCTTGGCGTCCTTGCCCTCTTCGTAGACGGCCAGGAAGCCCGGATCGATCACCGTGGTGCCGCTGGCGCGGAAGCTGTGCGCGCTGCCGGCGGCCAGTTCGACCGACACGGTGTTCATCGTCGCCGGCACCATCTGCGAGGCGACGGTGCGCTTCCAAACCAGTTCGTACAGGCGACGCGCATCGTCGTCGAGGTACTTGGCGACCGAGGCGGGCGTGCGCAGGGCGGACGTGGGGCGGATGGCCTCGTGTGCTTCCTGGGCGTTCTTGGACTTGGACTTGTATTCGTTGGGCTTGTCGGGCAACGCGCCGGTGCCGAAGTCGCGGGCGATGACGTCGCGGATTTCGCTTACGGCATCGACAGAAAGGTTCACGGAGTCGGTACGCATGTAGCTGATCAAACCAACGGCGCCTTCTTCGCCGATGGCCACGCCCTCATAAAGCTTCTGCGCCACGCGCATCGTGCGCGAGGTGGTGAAGCCGAGCTTGCGCGCGGCCTCCTGCTGCAGCGTGGAAGTGATGAACGGCGGCGACGGCCGGCGCTTGCGCTCCTTGCTGACCACGTCGGTGACGCGCAGGGCGACGCCCGCGGCCTTCACCAGCCGGGCGCGCGCGGCTTCGGCCGTGGCGGAGTCGGTGATGGTGAACTGTTCGAACTTCTGGCCGTCCAGCTTCACCAGCCGGGCGGTGAACGCCTGCTGCGGGTGGTTGAGTTCGGCCTCCATGGACCAGTACTCGCGCGGCACGAAGGCTTCGATCTCCTCCTCGCGCTCGACGATCATGCGCAGGGCGGGCGACTGCACGCGGCCAGCCGAAAGGCCGCGCTGCACCTTGCGCCACAGCACCGGCGAGAGGTTGAAGCCGACCAGGTAGTCCAGGGCGCGGCGCGCCTGCTGGGCGTCCACCAGGTCGCCCGCGACCTGGCGCGGGTTGTCCACCGCGGCCCGGATCGCCTTGGGCGTGATTTCGGTGAACACCACCCGGTGCAGGTCCTTGCCCTTGAGCAGGCCGCGCTGCTTGAGGATTTCGGAGATGTGCCAGCTGATCGCCTCGCCCTCGCGGTCCGGGTCGGTGGCCAGGTAGATGGTTTGGGCGATCTTGGCTGCCTTGGCGATGGCCTCGACGTGCTTCTCGTTCTTCTCGATCAGCTCATAGCGCATCGCGAACCCGTGCTCGGGGTCGACCGCGCCCTCCTTGGGCACCAGGTCGCGGACGTGGCCGTACGAGGCCAGGACATGGAAGTCCTTGCCCAGGTACTTGTTGATCGTCTTGGCCTTGGCAGGCGACTCGACGATGAGGAGGTTCTTGGCCATGGCCGGGGGGTTGCTCCGCTAAGCGGTTGAAAGGGCGCCAGATGGCGCGGCCCGCGGGGGTCGCGGGCCGGGGTTCTTTTTCATTAAGGCACCAGCCCGGCGGGCACTGTCAAGCCAAGCCGGCGGGCGCCCCGGGGTCCGCAGGCCCTGGGGCGGGGGTCGAAGCGCCCTAGCGGCAGTCGCTGGGCAGCAGCTTTTCGGGGATGCCCTCGGCGCTGCAGCTCCAGGTTCCGTCCTCCTCCAGGGTCATCAGGAGGCGGCCACCGAGGGCCGCGGTGCTGGTCCCCAGCGTGCCCACGGTGAGCTCCACGGCGCAGCGCCCGTCGTCCAGCGAACCCACGGCCAGCCCGTCCAGTCCCGGCGCGGTCGGGGTTGCCAGGCCGAGCTCGTCGGCATCACGGGGGCAGCGGTCGGTATTGGCCTTGAAGGCCTCCACGGCCGCCGTCGCCGACCGGCCTTCGATTCGGATCGTGACGATCTGGCTGCGCGTGATGTAGTCCTGGTAGGCCGGCAGCGCAATGGCCGCCAGGATGGACAGGATGAACAGCATGAACAGGCCGCCGCCCACGATCACCGCGCCGGCAATCAGGCAGCCGTTGTTCTTCTTGGCAGGCGCCGCGACGGTGCCCGGCTGCGGTGGCGCGGGCGGCGCGGCGACGGGCGTGACATCGGCCAGCCCCAACTCGTCCCGGAACGACTGCAGCGGCGACCACTGCGCCAGGCCCTCGCGCCAGACCAGGCTGTCGTTGCCCACCTGGCCCTGCCGGAAGGCGTCCACCAGCGCTTCGGCGCTGACCGGGCCCTGCCGGTTCTGGCCGCCATCCACGTAAAACCAGCTGCTAATGCCGTGCTTCCCCTTGCCGCCGCAGGTCGCGGCATCCCTAATGAAAACGCCCGGCGTGGGCCGGGCGCTGGTCCTGCCGCGCCAGACTCAGTGGACCGGCTCGGGCTCGTCTTCGAACATCTGGCTTTCCATCCAGGCATAGGCCGCTTCCGACCCCGGCTGGTTGAACAACACCATCAGCACGACCCACTTGAGGTCGTCCACGTCCACTTCGTCCTGGTCGAGCGCCATTACCCGATCCAGCACCAGTTCGCGCTGGTCGGCATCGATCACCGCGCTGTGCTCGAGGAACATCAGGAAGCCGCGGCATTCGCTGTCCAGCCGGTCCAGCTCGGGATCGGAATACACCCGCACCGGCGTGTTGAGCCGAGGCGAGGCCGACACCGGTCGCTGGCGCGCCAGTTCATCAAGCCAGTCAAAGGCCTTGTTGATTTCGGTTGGGCTGAAGCCGGCCTGGATCAGGCCGTGCTGGAGCGAATCACGGTCCCGGACGGCGTCGGGGTCGTCGTAGAAGTAGTGTTCAAACAGATAAAGCAGTACGTCGAGTATGGTCTCTTTCATTACCCTCAGCCTGCGCCCTGGGCGCGGTGGGATTCAGGACCGGCGGGAATAGCGACCGTTGTCGGCTGCCACGCGCCCTTCCAGCTCCATGATCAGCAGCATGGAGGACAGGGCGGCCACCGTCAATCCTGTCCGCTCGGCCAGGCAATCCATGCCGGTGGGGTCGTGGCCCAGGGCCGACCACAGCCGGTTGTGGTCGTCGGGGCCTTCCGGCTGTCCGTTGGCTGACCGGCCCGGGGCCTGCGTCGGGGTCGTGCCGAGGCGTCCGCGCAGTGCGTCCGCGAGTTCGCTGGCCACCGGGCCCAGGGCCGCCAGCACCTCGGCCGGGGATTCCACCAGGGCCGCCCCCTCCCGGATGAGCCGGTGGCAGCCGCGCGCGACGGGATTGTCCGGCGAGCCGGGCAGGGCGAACACCTCGCGTCCGGCTTCGGCCGCGAGGCGGGCGCTGATCAGCGCGCCCGAGCGCATCGCCGCCTCGACCACCAGGGTGCCCAGGCTCAGCCCGGCGATGATGCGGTTGCGGCTGGGGAAATGGCTGGCGATGGCGGGCGTCCCCGGGGGGTGTTCGCTGACCACGGCGCCTTCGGCGGCGATGCGCGCCATCAGGGCGGCGTTCCTTGCCGGGTAGGCCTGGTCCAGGCCCGTACCGACCACGGCGACCGTACGACCCGTCGCCAGCGCGCCTTCGTGCGCGGCCGTGTCGATGCCCTCGGCCAGGCCGCTGGTGACGGTCCACCCGGCGCCGGCAAAGGCGCGCGCGAACTGCCGTGACCGGGACAGCCCGGCCGGACTCGGGCGCCGGCTGCCGACCACGGCAACCTGGGGATGCCAGAGCAGGCTGGCGTCCCCGGCCACGAACAGCAGCGCAGGCGGCGCCGGCGTGCGGCGCAGCAGCGCGGGATAGTCCGGGTCGTGCCAGCCCAGCAGGCAGCGGCCGGCCGGGGCCAGCCACGCCAGGTCGGCATCGAGCTGGCGCTCATCGGGGCGGTGCAGGGCGTGCCGGATATTGGCGGGCAGGGCGAGCCCGGCGCCGTGGCGGGCGGCCGCCAAGGCGTCCACCGGCGAGGCGTGCGACTCGAGCAGGGCGCGCAGCAGCGCATCCGGCAGGCGGGCTCGAAGCAGGGTCAGCAGGGCGCGGTCGGTATTCACGGCCCCAACAGCATCGCGGCGCCCGAAGGCGCCGCGATGTAGGAAAAGCTTACTGGGTGGCGTCGGGATGTTTCAGTGTGTCGCCCGGGTGGATCGGGCGGACGCCGTTCATCACCAGCGCGTAGCTGACCTTGTCGAACGTGCGGAACACCATCAGGTGGCCGGCGAACTCGTCGGGCAGTTTCACCGCGTTGGACTTCGCCGCGAAGCGGTTGGCGTGGGCGATGTTGTCCGGCTTCATCACGCCGTTGCTCCAGATCGACAGGGTGTGGCCGTTGCGGATGCCGTCGCGGGCACCCACCGAAAGCGCCACCACCAGGTTCGGGCCCGACTGCATGCCGTCGGCCACCGAAAGGATGCGGGCGTTCGCAGGCACGGTGTCGGGAGCGCGCGGCATGAAGGTCAGGTCGTAGGGCTGGGCCTCGGACGGCGTCACGCGATCGCCGGTGGCGATCTCGCGGCCTTCCTCGCGCAGCACCACCAGGGCGACTTCCCCCTGGACCTGCGTGACTTCGCCGGTGGCATGGACCTGCATTTCATAGCCCAGCACTTCGCCGGAGGCCTCGCCGAACCCGGAAGGCGTTTTCCAGTGGCTGTGCTGGCGCTCGCTGCGGTAGTCGAGGTCGGAGCGGCCCGGACGTTCCTTGCCACCACCACCGCCGAAGACGTAAACCGGGCGGGAGATGTCCACGATCATGCCGGGCGCCGCGCCGTCGAGGCCGCGGACGTAGACCGACTGGCCAGCGGTGCTGCGCAGGCGGTCTTCCTCAAGGCCGACGACGTAGGGGAGCGACTTGGGGTCGTCCACGACGTTGAACTGCTTGAGCAGGGCCTCGATGTCGGACAGCGGGATCGTGTTGATCGCCTCGCCGACCCGTGGGCCTTCGGACGTCACGACCGGCCTGCCGTCGATGTAGACCAAGCTCAGCACGTCACCTGGATAGATGAGATGCGGGTTCTTGACCTGCGGGTTGGCCTGCCAGATCTCGGGCCAGAGCCAGGGCTTCGACAGGAAGCGACCGGCAATGTCCCAAAGGGTGTCGCCCTTCTTGACCGTGTAGGTAGTCGGATGATCGCCACGGACTTGCGCCGTGATGGACGCAGTGGCGAACGTGAGCAACGCGGCAGCAGTAACTGCAAGGAGCCGTTTAAGCATGGCTGCTATCCACCTGATTTCCCCGGATACATTGGATGACTATAGCCCAGATACCAACCCTGAATGCAAGTCCGCCGGGGTTATAATGTGTTGCCGGCCCCCTTGAGGTCCGGTCCTGACTTCCCCATCTCGACAGCCATGGCCAAGCTACCCATCCTGGAATTCCCCGATCCCCGCCTGCGCACCGTGGCGAAACCGGTCGCGCAAGTGGACGAGGCGATGCGTCGCCTGATCGACGATATGTTCGAGACCATGTACGAAGCCCCCGGCATCGGCCTGGCCGCGACACAGGTGGATGTGCACCTGCGCCTGCTGGTATTGGACGTAAGCGAGGATAAGAACCGGCCAATGGTCTTCATCAACCCGGATATCCTCGAGTCCGAGGGCAGCCAGGTGTACCAGGAAGGCTGCCTGTCGGTGCCGGGCATCTATGCCGACGTCAAGCGCGCCGACCGCGTGCTGGTGCGGGCGCTGGACCGCGACGGCAAGGCCTTCGAAGTGGACGCCGACGGCCTGCTGGCCGTGTGCATCCAGCACGAGATGGACCACCTGGCGGGCAAGGTGTTCGTGGACTACCTCTCGCCGCTCAAGCGCGAGCAGGTGCGCAAGAAGCTCGCCAAGCATCACCGCGAATCGGCCGCCTGAGGTGGCGCTGCGCATCGTATTCGCCGGCACGCCCGGCTTCGCGGTGCCCTGCCTGCGTGCCGCCGCCGAACGCGGTGAGGTCGTGGGCGTCTACACCCAGCCCGATCGTCCCTCCGGTCGCGGCCGGCAGCTGTCGGCCTCGCCGGTCAAGGTCGAGGCGCTGGCGCGCGGCCTGCCGGTCTTCCAGCCGGAAAACTTCAAGTCCGCCGCGGCGCGCGAGCAGCTGCGCGAGCTCAAGCCCGACCTGATGGTGGTGGTGGCCTACGGCCTGATCCTGCCGCAGTCGGTGCTCGATATCCCGCGCATGGGCTGCTGGAACGTGCACGCCTCGCTGCTGCCGCGCTGGCGCGGCGCGGCGCCGATCCAGCGCGCGATCGAGGCCGGCGACGCGCAGTCCGGCGTCTGCCTGATGCAGATGGAGAAAGGCCTGGACACCGGGCCCGTGCTGCTTTCGCTGGCCACCCCGATCACCGCGCACGACACCGGCGGCAGCCTGCATGACCGGCTGTCGCAGATGGGCGCCGAAGTGCTGGCGGACGGGCTGAAGCTGCTGCGCGCGGGCATGCGCCCGCTGGTGGTGCCGCAGCCGACGGAGGGCGTGACGTACGCGCACAAACTCGACAAGGCCGAAGCGAGGCTGGACTGGTCGCTGTCGGCCGTGACGCTGGCCAACAAGGTCCGCGCCTTCAGCCCCTGGCCCGTGGCCGAGGCCGAACTGGCCGGCGAGCGACTGCGAATCCACGAGGCCATTGCGATCCCGCTGGACCACCGCCAGCCGCCCGGCACCGTGCTCGCGGCCACCCGCGGTGGCCTCGACATCGCCTGCGGCGAGGGTGCCTTGCGCCTGCAGCAGGTGCAGCGCGAGGGTGGCCGCCCGGTGGCCATCGCCGACTACCTCAATGCCCGCCCGGCGCTGAAATCGCCATGAATTCCCCGGCCGGCTCGGCGCTGCGTGCGCGCGCCGCACGGGTGCTTGCGGCCGTGCTGGGCGAGGGCCGCTCACTCAAGGCGGTGCTCGGCGCCGCCATGCCCTCGGTGGCCGACAGCCGCGACCGCGCGCTGCTCGAAGCAATCTGCTTCGGCGCGCTGCGCCACCGCCGCCGCTACGAATTCGCGCTGTCGCAGTGGCTGGCCAAGCCGCTGGCCGCGCGCGACTACCCGGTGCACTGCCTGCTGTTGGTCGGCCTGGCGCAGCTTGACGCCCTGGGCCTGCCGGCGCACGCCGCGGTCGGCGCCACCGCGGAAGCCACCCGCGACCTTGGCCGCCCGCCGCTGGTGGGCCTGGTGAACGCGCTGCTGCGGCGCGCCAGCCGCGAGCCGCTGCCCGCCAGCACCGAGCCGGCCATCACCACCAGCCACCCCGACTGGCTGGTGGAAAAGCTGACGGCCGACTGGCCCGACGATGTCGCGGCCATGCTCGAAACCAACAACCGCCCGGCGCCGATGTGGCTGCGGGTCAATCCCGGGCAGTTGGGCATCGACCGCCTGCTGCGCTCGCTGCGCGAAGACGGCCTGTCGGCGTCGCCGTCGCCGCTGCTGCCCAACGCCGCCCGGCTCGACGATCCGATCCCGGTCGAGCGCCTGCCGTTCTGGCACACGGGTGCGCTGAGCGTGCAGGACGGTGCGGCCCAGCTGGCCGTGCTGGCGCTCGACCCCAAGCCCGACGACCGCGTGCTGGACGCCTGCGCCGCGCCCGGCGGCAAGACCACCCAGATCGCCGAACGGCTGTTCCCCGGCGAAGGTGAACTGCTCGCACTGGACATCGAATCGCGCCGCCTCGAGCGCGTGGTCGAATACCTCGAGCGCCTGGGCCTGGACTATCCGCGCGTGCACGTGCAGCTCGCCGATGCCGGCAACCCCGAAGCCTGGTGGGACGGTCGTTCCTTCGACGCCATCCTGCTCGACGCGCCGTGTTCGGCCACCGGCATCATCCGCCGGCAGCCCGACATCAAGTGGCATCGCCGTGCCGCCGATATCCCGGCGGTGGTGGCGCACCAGGCGCGCCTGCTCGATGCGCTGTGGCCGCTGCTTGCGCCGGGCGGACGCCTGCTCTACGCCACCTGTTCGGTGCTGCGCGACGAGAACGAACGCCAGGTGGACGCGTTCCTGGCGCGCACGCCGGACGCCTCGGCGGTAGCGCTGGACGCACGCTTCGGCCGCGCCAGCGGCGCCGGTCGCCAGCGCCTGCCGGGCGAGGACGGCATGGACGGATTCTTCTACGCGCTGCTGCGCAGGGCCGGCTGACAGCCGTGCCAGTGGCGCCGCGCGCGGTGCTATCGTTCGCCGTCATGACGCCCGCCGACCGCCGCCAAGCCTGGATTTTCTTCGCCATCGCCTTCGCGGTGCTGGCCGCCGGCTTCGGTTTGCGCGACCCCTGGCCGGCGGACGAGCCGCGCTTCGTGCTGGTGGCCAAGCAGATGGTCGAAAGCGGCGATTTCCTTTTCCCGCATCGCGGCGGCGAGCTGTATCCCGACAAGCCGCCGCTGTATTTCTGGATACTCGCGTTGGCCCATGGCGCCATCGGCAGCTGGCGCTGGAGCTTCCTGCTGCCTTCGCTGCTGGCGGGGCTGGGCACCCTGGCCTGCACCTACGACCTGGGCCGCCGCCTGTGGTCGCCGCGCGCCGGGCTGTGGGCGGCGGTCGCCGTGCTGGCGAGCTTCCAGTTCGTCTACCAGGTGAAGCGGGCGCAGATCGACCCGACCCTGGTGCTGTTCACCACCATCGCGTTCTACGGCCTGTGCCGGCACCTCCTGCTGGGGCCGTCGTGGCGCTGGTTCTGGGGCGCTTGCTTCGCGGCAGGCCTGGGGGTGATCAGCAAGGGCGTGGGCTTCCTGCCGCTGCTGGCGCTGCTGCCGTTCGCGCTGATGGCGCGCGCGCGCTGGCAGGGGCTGGCGGACCTGGGGCCGGGCAACGGCTGGCGCTGGGCCGGGGCTGCACCGGCGTTCCTGGCGGCGATCGGACTCTGGCTGGTGCCGGTACTGGCGGTCGGCCTCACCAGCGGCAACCCCGAACACCAGGCCTACCTGCAGAACATCCTGTTCAAGCAGACCGCCGAACGCTACGTCGATCCCTGGCACCACCACGAGCCGGCCTGGTATTTCCTGGAAGTGGTGGCGTTCTACTGGCTGCCGTTCTCCCTGGCGCTGCCGTGGCTGGTCAAGCCTTGGGCGCAGGCGTGGCGCGAACGCGACACGCGCACCTGGCTGCCGCTGGCGTGGGCGCTGCTGGTGCTGGCGTTCTTCAGCGCCAGCGCCGGCAAGCGCGACATGTACATCCTGCCGGCGCTGCCGGCGCTGGCGCTGGCAGCGGCGCCGTTCCTGCAGGCGATATCGCAGCGCGCCGGTTTCCGGCGGGCCGTGCTGGGCTTCGTGCTGGTGTTCTCGGCGGTGCTGCTGGCGGCCGGCGGCATGGCGCTGGCGGGTGATCCGGGCTTCGAACGCAAACTGGTGGCCGAGCGCGGCCTCGGCCCCGAGGGGCGCTGGCTGTGGGCCATGCTCGCCACCGTGGGCGCGGTCGGGCTGGCGGCGGCGCTGGCGTGGCGGCTTCGCGGTGCGCTCAAGGCCTGTGCGCTGATGTTCGCGCTGCTGTGGCTGGGCTACGGGTTGGTGGTCCATCCGGTGTTCGACGAGGAGAATTCGGCGCGTGGCCTGATGGCCGATGCGCGCGCGCTGGCTGGCGACGGCGTCGCCATCGGCCTCGTGGACTGGAAGGAACAAAACCTCCTGCAGGCCGTCGGGCCCGTGGCGGAGTTCGGGTTCCGCCAGCCAGTCGCCCGGCAGCTGGCGTCTGCGCTGGCCTGGGAACGGGCCGACCCGGCGCGGCGCCGGCTGCTGGTGCAGCGAAGCGAAGCGCTGGCCTGCCTGCGCTTCGAGGCGGGGCCGCAGGCCTCGCGCGTGGGCGTCGCCAATCGTCGCGAATGGTGGCTGGTCTCGGCGACCGCGGCCCGGGACTGCCCGGCGCCTTCCCGCTAGACTATCGGCACCGGCGACGGCACCCCCGCAGGCGAGAGCACACTGGCCCCATGAAAATCCTCATCCTGGGCGCGGGGCAAGTCGGCACTTCGGTGGCGTCGGCCCTGGCGTCCGAGAACAACGACATCACGGTCGTCGACACCGACCACCAGCGCCTGCGCGAACTGGCCGAAAAGCTCGACATCCGCACCGTCGTCGGCCACGCCTCGCTGCCCAGCGTCCTGGCGCAGGCCGGCGCCGAAGATGCGGAGCTGCTGGTGGCCGTGACCTCCAGCGACGAAGTGAACCTGATCGCCTGCCAGGTGGCCCAGCACCAGTTCCGCACGCCCACCCGGGTGGCGCGGCTGCGCGAAGCGCAGTACCTGGAGGTGGCCGCGTTGGCCGACCCCGCCCATTCCGCCGTCAGCGCCGCCATCAGCCCGGAGCAGTTGGTGTGCCGGCACGTCGAGCGCCTGATCGAGTATCCCGGCGCGCTGCAGGTGCTGGACTTCGCCGACGGCCGCGCCCAGCTGGTGGCCGTGCGCGCGCTGCCCGGCGGCGCGCTGGTGGGCCACGAGATCCGCGACCTGCGCGAGCACCTGCCCGCCGGCGTGGACGCGCGCGTCGCCGCCATCTTCCGCAAGGGCAAGGCCGTCAAGCCCGAGGGCAACACGGTGATCGAGGTGGACGACGAGGTGTTCTTCCTCGCCGACCGCCGGAACATCGTCACGGTGATGAGCGAGCTTCGGAAAGTGGACGCGCGCCCGGTGCGCCGCCTGCTGATCGCCGGCGGCGGCAACATCGGCCGCAACCTCGCCCGCAGCCTGGAAAGCCGCTATTCGGTCAAGGTGCTGGAGCGCTCGCGCGAACGCGCCCGCGGCATCGCCGAGGACCTGCTGAACTCCATCGTGCTGGTGGGCGACTGCGCCGACGAAGACCTGCTGCGCGAGGAAAACATCGACCAGACCGACGTCTACTGCGCCATGACCAACGACGACGAGGCCAACATCCTCTCGGCGATGCTGGCCAAGCGCATGGGCTGCCCGCGGGTGATCGCGCTGATCAACCGGCCGTCCTACGCCGAGCTGGTGGAGGGCGGCACCATCGACATCGCCGTCAGCCCGCAGCTGGTCACGCTGGGCGCGCTGCTGGCGCACATCCGCGAAGGCGCGCCGGCGCGGGTGTATTCGCTGCGCCGCGGCGCCGCCGAGGCCATCGAGGCGGTGGTGCGCGGTGACCGCCGCACGTCGCAGGTGGTCGGCCGCGCGCTGGACGAACTCGCGCTGCCGCCGGCCACCACCATCGGCGGCATCGTTCGCGGCGACAAGCTGCTGATCGCCCACCACGACGTGGTGATCGAGCCGGGCGACCACGTCATCCTGTTCGTGATGGACAAGCGCGAGATGGCCCAGGTGAGCGCGCTGTTCCAGACCGGGGCAACCTGGCTGTGAGCCAGCGCGTCCAGGCCATGCGCCGCATCTTCGGCGCCATCATCGGCCTGTCGTCGCTTATCTCGCTGCCGCCGCTGGTGGTTGCCGTGGCCCTGGGCGAAGCCACGACCCAGGCGTTCCTGGACACCTTCCTGATCGCGGCCATCGCTGGCTTCGCGCTCTGGTGGCCGGTCCGCGAGGTGCGCTACGAGCTGCGGCTGCGCGACGGATTCCTGATCACCGCCGGCACCTGGGTCCTGGCGATCCTGGTGACGGCGATCCCCTTCACCCTGGGCCCGCCCTTCCTGAGCTATACCGACGCCGTGTTCGAGGCGGCTTCCGGCCTGACCACCACCGGCGCCACCGTCATCGTCGGCCTGGACGACCTGCCCAAGTCAATGCTCTTCTTCCGCGCCCTGCTGTGCTACCTGGGCGGCATGGGCATCGTGATCCTGGCGGTGGCGATCCTGCCCATGCTCAAGGTCGGCGGCATGCAGCTTTTCCGCGCCGAAACCACCGGGCCCACCAAGGACAGCAAGCTCACCCCGCGCATCGCCGAAACGGCCCGGGCGCTGTGGCTGGTCTACACCGGCCTGAACATCTTCTGCGCGCTGGCCTACTGGATCGGCGGCATGAGCTTCTTCGACGCGGTCTGCCACGCGATGCCGACCGTGGCCACGGGTGGTTTCGCCAATTACGACGCCAGCTTCGGCCACTGGGACAGCAGCCTGCTGGAGTTGATCGCCATCGTGTTCATGTTCCTGGGCGGCGTGAATTTCAGCCTGCATTGGTACGCCTGGCGCCGCGCGACCATCAGCCACTACCAGGCCGACTCGGAGCTCCGGACGTTCTTCAGCATCTGCGCGGTGGCCTCCGTCGCGGTCGGCCTGGCGCTGTGGCTGGGCGGGACCTTCGACTCGTTCTGGGATTCCATGCGCCACGGCACCTTCCAGGTGGTGTCCAACATCACCACCACCGGCCTGGTCACCACCGGCTTCAGCGACTGGCCGGCGTTCGCGCCACTGCTGCTGATCATGATCGGCTTCATTGGCGGCTGCGCAGGCTCGACGTCCGGCGGCATCAAGGTGGCGCGCGTGCAGATGGTGGTCCGCCAGGGCCTGCGCGAGATCAAGCAGCTGGTGCATCCCCGCGGCCAGTTCCTGGTGAAGGTGGGCGGCAAGCGCGTTTCGGAAAGCGTGGTGATCTCGGTCGCCGGCTTCTGCACGCTCTACATCCTGAGCTACCTGGCCATGACCCTGGCGCTGACCGCCCTGGGCGTGGACATCGTGACCGCCTTCTCGGCCATCGCCGCCTGCCTGAACAACATGGGCCCGGGCCTGGGCGAAGTGGCCCTGCATTTCCGTGAACTCGACGACGCCGAGGTGTGGATATGCACCTTCGCGATGGTCCTGGGCCGGCTCGAGGTGTTCACCATCCTCGTGCTGCTTACGCCGCAGTTCTGGCGGGAATAGCGCCCAGGTCCATCGCGGCGGCGAGGCGGTCGCGCAGGGCGCGCGCTTCTTCCTCGGGCAGGTAGCGGATGCGCAGCGGCGGCTCGAACGGACTGGCGCCGGCCGTGTCCATGTGCACGCTGGCCATGCCGTGCCGGCGATCGAACGGCGACTGGCTGAGCGTGAGCGACTGCAGCTTGCGCACCTCGGCGAAACGCCAGCGCTTGTCCAGCCAGCCCTCGCGCACCGCGATCAGCCCCGACTCCTCGCTGTAGCCGGCGTGCCGCGCCCACACCTTGGCGCGCAGCAGGAACAGCGGCAGCAGCGCCAGCGCGGCCAGGCCCCAGGGCCCTTGCCGCCAGGTGAGCGCCGCGGTGGCCACCAGCACCACCAGCGCGGGAATCGCGAACTGGCGACGCCACGCGCGCGGATGCAGCGGGCGCCACTGCGGCATCGGCCACGCCTTCCCGGGCAGCAGGTGGCGGATCAGGGCGTCGATCGCCGCCGGCGTCGCCACCGGTGCCAGGTCGCGCAGAGAGCGCTGGTCGTTGACGGTCTGCATCGAGGCGCTGTCCACCACCAGGCTCTGCCGGCCGAACCAGCGGTGGGTCAGGCTTTCGCGCAGGCTCCAGGCCTGGATCCGCTGGCGCGGCATGTTGGCGCGGATGCGGGTCAGCAGGCCGCGCTGCGAGCTCAGGCGGCGCCCGTCCTCGGTCAGCGTGAAGCCGTGGAACTGCAGCAGCGCCAGCACCACCGACAGCATGCGGATGGCGATCAACAGCACCAGCACCAGGGCGATGCCGCCCACGATCGTGCCGGTGAGGCCCAGGTGCATGTCCCGGCTCGCGCCCGCCATCACCTTCGCCGAGCCCTTCAGCGCGTCGCCCAGCAACTCGCCGCTGGTCTGTGCGACCAGGCCGAAGGCGGCCGCGACCACGATCATGCCGCGGTTGGAGATCAGGCCCAGCCGGATCACTTCGCTGGTGGGCAGCGACAGCAGGACGTTCGATTCCTCGACGGCTGCGGCGGCCTCGGGCGTGGCCTGGGCCCTGCCGTGGACGCGCACCAGCTCCTCCAGCGCGTGCGCGTCGGCCAGCGACAGCACGCGCATCTGGCCCTCGGGCGTCATGCCGCCGGCGGACTCCAGCTTCACCTCGGCCACGCCGAACACGCGGTGCAGCAGGGTCTGGTGCAGGGCCACGTTGTGGATGCGGGTGAAGGGGATGTTGCGCAGGCTCTTTTGCAGCAGGCCGCTGCGGATGACGATGCCGTCGGCGTCCACCCGGAAGCGGTAGGTGAAGTACTGCCCCAGCGACACCAGCACCAGCACGCCCGCGCCCACCAGGCCCCAGAGCTCCCAGCTGTTGCCGCGGCCGGTGAACAGCAGCACCACCAGCGGCAGCGCAAAGCTCTTCAGCTGCTCGATCAGCACGAACAGCCACGACCAAGGGTGCAGTCGCCGCTCGGCGCCGCCCTCCACCAGGCCTTCAGAGCGCGTCGTCATGGCGATTGGATTCGGGCAGGAGGGCGTCGCGCAGGGCGACCGCGTCGGCGTCCAGGAAGCCGTGCTGGCGCAGTGCGTTCATGCGCGTGCCGGCCGTGTGCACCACCAGGGTGGCCAGGCCGAAACGGCGTTCGATCGGGCCGCGCTCCAGGTCCAGGTGCTGCACGCGCGTGCGCGGCACCAGCACTTCGCTGCGCCAGACGAGGCCGCGCTGCACCGACAGGCCGCGTTCGTCGAGCTTCCAGCGCGTGCGCCGCCAGCGTGCACGGCCCAGGCCCCAGCCGGCCAGGCCCGCGGCCACCAGCAGGGCGATGCCCACGCCGATCCGCGCCGGCCAGCCGTCCAGCGTGCCCAGCACCAGTGCGGACGCCAGGCCCATCGCGATCGGCACGGCGGTGAGCGCACCGGCGATGCCCGACACGGTGCGGGCGTCGTCCGGCAGCGGCTGCCAGCCGGCCGGCGGCCAGGCCTGAAAGGAATGTTCGGTCGCGGCATCGGTCATGGCGTCGGGCTCATCGGCATTCGGGGGGATAGGGATTGGCTTCGCCGGACCCGGGGGGCCTCAGCGTGAAGCGTTTGTAGGTCCACTGGTACTGCCGGAGGTCACGGCGCGCAATGGCTTCCACGGCCGCGTTCATGGCCGCGGTGGCCTGCGCCACGTCGGGCGACGCGATGGCGGCGGGCGCCGGTTCGACGTGGAGGTCGAACAGGCCGTCGTCGCGACGCTCGGCGTAGACGAACAGCACGGTGGCGCCGCTGCGTTCGGCCAGCCGCGGGATCAGCGTGAGCGTCAGCGCCTGGCGGCCGAAGAACGGCGCGAACTCGCCCGCGCCCAGCTTGGGCTGCTGGTCGGGCGTGATGCCGACCACGCCACCGGCCTTGAGCGCCTTCCACAGCGGGCGCATGGCGTTGGCTTCGGCGGGCACCAGCGCGATGTTCTCGCCGCCGCGCGCCAGGCGCAGGAAGGCGTCGCCGGCGGCCGTCTCGGGCACGCGGTACACCAGCGAGAACGGACCGCGCGCGGCCATCGCCTCGATCACCAGCTCCAGGTTGCCGTGGTGGGGCGCGGCCACCAGGGTGCCGCGGCCCGCCGCCGCGGCGGCATCCAGCCACTCGCCGCCGTGCACGGTGTGGATCAGGCGCAGGTTGTCGGCGCGCGGGCGGGTCCAGATGCGCAGCGTCTCGAACGCGTTGCGGCCGGTCTGCCGAAGGACCTCCCGCACCGCCTGTTCGCGGGCGGCGACGCTGAGTTCGGGCGACACCAGCTCGAGGTTGCGGCGCGCCACCTTGGCTTCGCGCGTGTTGCGCCACAGCGCGAACCGGCCCAGGTGGTCGCCCAGCCAGTGCTGCCCTGCCAGCGGCAGCCGGCCGACGCACCAGGCGGCGGCGAACAACAGGCGGCTGGCGACGTGGGCAGAGTCCATGGCGCGAGTGTAAGGGAAGCCCGTTCACCCGCCGCGACCGCCGCGGCCTCGCATAGAATCACCGGATGATCGCCCTCATCCAGCGCGTCACCGAAGCCTGCGTGCGGGTTGACGGCGAAATCGTCGGCGCCATCGGCCCCGGGCTGCTCGCGCTGGTGGCGGTGGAGCCGGACGACGACGAGGCGCGCACCGCGCGCATGGCCGAGCGCCTGCTCGGCTACCGCGTGTTCGGCGACGCCGACGGCAAGATGAACCTGTCGTTGGCCGACACCGGCGGCGGCCTGCTGCTGGTCAGCCAGTTCACGCTGGCGGCGGACACCGGCCGCGGCATGCGGCCCAGCTTCACCCGCGCCGCGCCGCCCGAGGCCGGCCGCCTGTGGTTCGACCGGCTGGTGGCGCTGTGCCGCCAGCGCCACCCCCGGGTTGAAACCGGGCGCTTTGGCGCCCACATGATGGTCAGCCTGGCCAACGATGGCCCGGTTACTTTCCGCCTGCAGTCCTGAGCTTGCCCCATCGGGGCAAAATCCTTGGCCAATCAAACAGATAGCCAAGGAGCATACGCTCCTGTATACTGCGCGGTTCCATTTTCCCAGTCGCGGGATGCTTTTTCATGGCCACCGATCGTCCGGCTCAGTCCGAAATCAAGCTGCTGATCACCAAGGGCCTGGAGCAGGGTTACCTGACCTATGCCGAGGTCAACGACCACCTGCCGGACGACATCGTCGACCCCGAGCAGATCGAAGACATCATCGGCATGATCAACGGCATGGGCATCGAGGTCCATGAAGTTGCTCCCGACGCCGAGACGCTGCTGCTCAACGACACCTCCAGCAGCCGCGAGTCCGACGACACCGCCGCCGAGGAAGCCGCCGCCGCGCTGACCTCGCTCGACACCGAGGGTGGCCGCACCACCGACCCGGTCCGCATGTACATGCGCGAGATGGGCTCGGTCGAACTGCTCACCCGCGAGGGCGAGATCGCCATCGCCAAGCGCATCGAGGAAGGCCTGAACCAGGTCCATTCCTCGCTCGCCAGCTTCCCCTGGTCCATCCAGCTGCTGCTGGAAGACTACGACCAGCACCTCGAGGGCAAGAAGCGCCTGAATGAAGTGGTGGTGGGCTTCCTGGACATCGAGGAGCCGGAGGAAGTGATCCCGGTCGCCGTGATCGACGAGGACGCCGAAGTCGAGGAAACCGACGAGGTGGTGGGCGAGGACGGCGAAGAAGCCGTCGTCGACACCGGTCCGGACCCGGCCGAGGTCGGCCGCCGCATGGACACGCTCAAGGGCCTGTACACCAAGTTCCAGAAGTCGCACGCCAAGGTCGGCGCCGCCGACAAGAAGACCATCAAGATCCGCGAGGAGATGGCCGCCGAGTTCCTGCGCCTCAAGCTGCCGCTGGCCCTGATGGACGCCTTCGTGCGCAAGCTGCGCGAAGTGGTCAACTCGATCAAGGAACACGAGCGCCGCATCCTCGACATCTGCGTGCGCAACGCCAAGATGCCGCGCAAGGACTTCCTGCGCGCCTGGCCGGGCAACGAGATCAACCTCGACTGGGCCGACGACGTCATCCGCCGCAAGCAGAAGTGGTCGTCGGGCATGCGTGAGTTCAAGGACCTGATCGTCGCCGAGCAGCACAAGCTGGTGGGCATCGAAAGCTCGCTGTGGCTGAGCCTGCCCGACATCAAGGAAATCAACCGCGCCATGGCCTACGGCGAGGCCAAGGCCCGCAAGGCCAAGAAGGAAATGGTCGAGGCCAACCTGCGCCTGGTGATTTCCATCGCCAAGAAGTACACCAACCGCGGCCTGCAGTTCCTCGACCTGATCCAGGAAGGCAACATCGGCCTGATGAAGGCCGTGGACAAGTTCGAATACCGCCGCGGCTACAAGTTCTCCACGTACGCCACCTGGTGGATCCGCCAGGCCATCACCCGCTCGATCGCCGACCAGGCCCGCACCATCCGCATCCCGGTGCACATGATCGAGACGATCAACAAGCTCAACCGCATTTCCCGCCAGATGCTGCAGGAAATGGGTCGCGAACCGACCCCGGAAGAGCTGGCGAAGAAGATGGAGATGCCCGAGGACAAGATCCGCAAGGTGCTCAAGATCGCCAAGGAACCCATCTCGATGGAGACCCCGATCGGCGACGATGAAGATTCGCACCTGGGCGACTTCATCGAAGACACCAGCATCGAGTCCCCGATCGAGGCGACCACCAACCTGGGCCTGATGGAAACCGTGCGCGACGTGCTGGCCGGCCTGACGCCGCGCGAGGCCAAGGTGCTGCGCATGCGCTTTGGTATCGACATGAACACCGACCACACCCTCGAGGAAGTCGGCAAGCAGTTCGACGTCACCCGCGAGCGCATCCGCCAGATCGAAGCCAAGGCCCTGCGCAAGCTGCGCCACCCGACCCGGTCGGAACAGCTGCGGTCCTTCCTCGACCTCGAGTAAACGCCCGCTGGTGGTACCCTGCCGAGGCCCCGCCGATGCGGGGCCTCATTCGTTGGAGGGGTGGCAATGGCAACTGGTGCAAGCACCGCAAGCGGCAACAAGCTGACCTGGTGGATCCTGGCGGGCCTGGTGCTGGGCATCGTGGTCGGCACCACGCTCAACTACACCGTGGACGACACCACCGAGGTGGTTTCCGGCCTCGGCCTGGTCACCACCACCTTCCTGCGCCTGATCAAGATGATCATCGGCCCGCTGGTGTTCGCCACCCTGGCCGTGGGCATCGCCAAGATGGGCGACATGAGCACCGTGGGCCGCATCGGGCTCAAGTCCATGGCCTGGTTCATGGGTGCCTCGCTGGTGTCGCTCAGCGTGGGCCTGCTGCTGGTGAACGTGCTGCAGCCCGGCGTCAACCTGGGCATCGAGCTGCCCGACGTGGGCGCCAGCTCGGGCATCGCCGCCAGCGGCCTGAGCCTGCAGGAGTTCGTCACCCACCTGGTGCCGTCGAGCATCGCCGACGCGATGGCGCGCAACGAGATCCTGCAGATCGTGGTGTTCTCGGTGTTCTTCGGCGTGGCCTGCGCCGGCGTCGGCGAGAAGGCCAGGGTGCTGGTGGACGCGCTGGAAGGCCTGTCCTACGTGATGCTCAAGGTCACCATGCTGGTGATGTGGGTCGCGCCTTTCGCGGTGTTCGCGGCGGTGTCGGCGGCGATCGCCAAGAGCGGCCTGGGCGTGTTGGCGGTGTACGGCAAGTTCATGGGCGAGTTTTACCTGGGCATCGCGGTGCTGTGGCTGCTGCTGTTCCTGGCCGCCACGGCGATCCTGGGCCGGCGCGCCGTGGCGCTGTTCAGGGCCATGCGCGAGCCGGCGCTGCTGGCCTTCGCCACCGCGTCGTCCGAAGCCGCCTATCCGCGCACGCTGGCGCAGCTGGAAAAGTTCGGCTGCAGCAACCGCGTCGCGTCGTTCGTGCTGCCCTTGGGCTACTCGTTCAACCTCGATGGCTCGATGATGTACTGCACCTTCGCGGTGATGTTCATCGCCCAGGCCTACGGCATCGACCTCAGCCTGGGCCAGCAGATCACCATCCTGCTGGTGCTGATGATCACGTCCAAGGGCATCGCCGGCGTGCCGCGCGCGTCGCTGGTGGTGATCGCCGCCACGCTGGCGCAGTTCAACCTGCCCGAGGCGGGGTTGCTGTTGCTGCTGGGCATCGACCACTTCCTGGACATGGCCCGCTCGGCCACCAACGTCATCGGCAACGGCGTGGCCACCGCGGTGGTGTCGAAGTGGGAAGGCCAGCTGCGCGCCGAGGGCGAGCCGGTGCCCGAGGAGCTGCAGCATGCGATCGAGCCGGTTACTTCGACCGACCTTCGCAGTTAGGGGAGAGGCGCGGGACATGGATCGCTGCGCCGGCTTTGGCTGGCGTAATACAACGCCTCCGCCCTATGATGGCGACGTCGTACAGGGCCTATAGCTCAATGGTTAGAGCAGGGGACTCATCGAAAGGTGCCGCCGCTCCGTAAGGGGCGGACGGGAACGGGATGAATTCAGGGAAGCCTCAGCGGTTCGGCCGGTGGTAACCCTGAGCCAAGCCGGCGGTACACCGCCGGAAGGTGCAGAGACTACCTGAGGGCTCCAGTGCCCTTGATCACAGGCTCGAGCGTCCCGCACCCCACCCGCGAAATCGGAGGGTGAAGAGATAGTCCGCGCCGGGGGGAAATCCCCGGGATACGCGAATCCCTTGGTTCCAGGTTCGAGTCCTGGTGGGCCCACCAACCATGCCGCACTGCGGACGCCCCAGGCGTCTGCAAGTGTGCGGTGCTTCACACTTTCATGTTCGCGCCCGCCGTTGAAGATCCATGGCATGGATGCCCGGCTTGTTTTGCGCACTCCCAACCGCGCCCATGCCGTATTCCCGTCATGTGGCGGCGCTAGCCTGTACTGCTGAAATCCCTGGGATGCCACACATGTTTTCGAGCAAGCGCCGCGCGCTGACTTCCGCCGTTGTCCTCGTGCTCCTGGTCGCCTGTTCGGGCGAATCGCCGCCCGCGTCGACAGCGCCGGCGACGCCCGGCGTTTCCACGGCCGCCGCGCCCGCCGCCGCGCCCATCAACGACGAGGCCGGGCTGCGCGCCGCGGCGGCGAAGGCGCTGTCCGAGCAGCGGTTCTACGCCCCGGCCGGCAACAGCGCGCTTGACCACTACCTCGCGCTGCGCGACATCCGCCCCGACGACGCCAACCTGGCAACGGCGCTGCTGGAGCTGCTGCCCTACGCCGTGATCGGCATCGAGCAGGCCGTGGCGCGCCAGGAGTTGGACGAGGCGCGGCGCCTGCTGGGCCTGCTCGAGCGGGCCGACCCGCAGGCGCCTTCGCTGGTGCGGCTGCGCGACAGCATCGCCGCGTCCGAAGCCGCCGCCGGTGCGGCCGCCGCGGAGGCGCTGGCCAAGGCCGAACGCGATGAGGCCACCAGGCTCGCGGCCGAACAGGACGCCGAGGCGCAGGCCGCGACGGCAGCCACCGCTGCCACCGCCGCAGCGCGCGCGACGCCCGTGCCCGCACCTGCCGCGCCGGTCGCTTCCGC
>JANOJQ010000097.1:0-10858 GCA_031418815.1 Lysobacteraceae bacterium | reverse complement strand
GGGCCTCAAGGCCCTCCCACAGGGTGGGGTTTCAGGCCTTGAGCATCGAGCGGGCGAGGGCGGCGATATGCACCTCGTCGGGGCCGTCGGCCAGGCGCAGCGAACGCGCGCCGGCATAGGCCTGGGCCAGGAAGTGGTCCTGCGACAGGCCGCCACCGCCGTGCACCTGCATGGCGCGGTCCACCACCGCGCAGGCCATGCGCGGGGCGACGATCTTGATCATGCCGATCAGGTCCTTGGCGCCCTTGTTGCCGTGCGCGTCCAGCGCCGCCGCGGCCTGCAGCGTCAGCAGGCGCGCCTGCTCGATGTCGCAGCGCGACAGCGCGATCGCTTCCTGGGCCATGCCGTGTCCGCCCAGCGGCCGGCCGAAGGCTTCGCGGTGGCGGGCGCGTTCGACCATCATTTCCAGCGCGCGCTGCGCCATGCCGATCAGGCGCATGCAGTGGTGGATGCGGCCCGGCCCCAGCCGCGCCTGCGCGATCTCGAAGCCGCTGCCGGTTTCGCGCAGCAGGTTGGCCACCGGCACGCGCACGTTCTCGAACGCCATCTCGACGTGGCCGTGCGGCGCGTCGTCGTAGCCGAACACGGTGAGCGGGCGCACCACGCGCACGCCGGGCGTGGCCATCGGCACCAGCACCATGGACTGGCGGCGGTGCACGGGCGCGTCCGGGTCGGTGACGCCCATCACGATCAGGATCTCGCAGTGCGGATGGCCGGCGCCGGTGGTCCACCACTTGCGGCCGTTGATGACGAATTCATCGCCCTCGCGCACGATCGGCATGGCGATGTTGGTGGCGTCGGAGCTGGCCACGTCGGGCTCGGTCATCGCGAAGGCGGAACGGATCTCGCCGGCCAGCAGCTTCGGCAGCCACGGCGCCTGCTGCTCAGGCGAGGCGAAGTGCGCCAGCACCTCCATGTTGCCGGTGTCGGGCGCGCTGCAGTTGAAGGCTTCGGGCGCATGCAGCGAGCGGCCGGTGAGTTCGGCGATCGGCGCGTAGTCGAGGTTGCTCAGGCCCGCGCCGAGGCGCGCATCGGGCAGGAACAGGTTCCACAGGCCCGCGGCCTGGGCCTCGGCCTTGAGCGCCTGCATGCGCGGCACCGGCGTCCAGCGCGTGGCCGGATCGGCGTCGTGGGCGGCGAACTCGGCTTCGGACGGGATGATTTTTTCGGCGACGAAGGCGGCGACCTTGGCCTGCAGGTCGCGCGAGCGATCGGAGAAGGGGAACAGCGTGGCGGGGCGTGGCGTGGTCATCGGCGTCTCGGGGTCGGGGGTGGCCCGATGCATGGGCATCGGCGTCAGTAGTAGGTCCAGAGCTCGCGTTTGCCGTGCAGGTGCGGCAGCGCGTTCCACGAGCCCAGGCGCAGGCGGCCGCCATGCGGGTGGAACTCGGACAGCGCGCTGTTGCGCAGCGCGAGGTTGAGTTCGACCGCGCGGTGGTCGGGCACGTCCAGCGCGATCTGCGCCAGCCGCGAAATGACGCCGCCCGAGCTGAGCACCAGCACTTCGTCGTCGCCGGCGAGCGCTTCCAGCCGATCGCCCGCCGACTGCACGCGCTGGCCGAAGGCCGCCCAGGATTCGGGCAGCCCGGCCAGTTCGTCGCGCGCCCAGGCCAGCAGCGCGGCCTGCAGCATCAGGCCGACGTCGCGCGGCTTGCCGCTGCGGCTGGCCACCACGATCGGATCGGAAGGATCCCGCCGCAGGTAGGCACCGAACACCGCCTCGTGGTCGAATTCGGCGAAGCCCTCGTCGGCCACGAAGTCGGGCAGCCCCAGCCCGCTGGCCGCGAACGCGGTGGCGACGCCTTCGGCGGTCTGCCGGTGCCGGCGCATGCCGCCCACCACGACAGCCTTGAACCGGTGCCCACCGCGCGCCAGCCACTCACCCAGCCGGCGCGACTGCAGCTGCCCGCGCTCGGACAGGTTGTCGTAGTCGGCGGCGCCGTAGCTCGCCTGGCCATGGCGGACCAGCAGCAGGCTCACTGGGCGAAGAATTCCTGGCGGAAGCTGGCCTTGATCGGCGCGGCCGCGCCCTCGGGCGTCACTTCCAGTTCGAAATTGAGCGTGTCGTTGCCGGTGATGCGCGCTTCGGCGAGGTAGTACACCGCGTCACCCTCGCGCACTTCGCGCGCCCGCAGGTCCTGGCGCTGGCCGTTGAGGTTGGTGGCGACCAGTTTCACGGTCGACTGCACCGCGCGGTCGGCGCCGGGCTCGCCCTGGCGCACCGAGATGTTCACCAGGGCGCGGTTGGCGGAGCGGGTGATGCCGTATTGGCGCGCCACGTCGGGCGTCAGGCTGGTGGAGGGCACCGCGTTGTGGTGCACCACGAAGCCACCGGCCCGGGTGGAGTTGTCGGCGAAGGCGGGCAGGGCCAGCGCCATGGCAAGCAGGGCGAGGGCGATCGTGGTTACCAGTGAACGACGCATGGCCAGATCTCCGCGGAACGGGACTCCATCATCGCCTCGCGGCGGCGTCCAGTCCATCCAAGCCGCGTGAGGCTAGGGGTTGCCGGCGGACAGTTCGCGCCCGCGACGCGTCGCGGCGGCGATGGCCTGGTCCACCAGGGCACCGAAGCCGCCGGCCTGGAAGCTGTCGATGGCGGCCTGCGTGGTGCCGCCCGGCGACGTCACGCGATGGCGCAGCGTGGCGGCGGGTTCGTCCGATTCATCGAGCATGCGCGCGGCCCCCAGCAGGGTCTGGGTGACCAGCCGGCGCGCCGTTTCCGGGGCCAGGCCCTGGGCTTCACCCGCTGCCTGCATGGCTTCGGCCAGCAGGAAGACGTAGGCCGGGCCGCTGCCAGACACGGCGGTCACGGCGTCCATCAGCGCTTCTTCGGGGATCCATGCCGTGATGCCGGTGGCCTGCATCAGCGATTGCGCCGCCTGCCGCTGCCCGTCGCCCACGGCGGGGTTGGCGTACAGGCCGGTGGCACCGGCACCCAGCAGGGCCGGCGTATTGGGCATGGTGCGCACCACCGCCTGGCCGCCGCCCAGCCAGCGGTCGATCTGTGCGGTGGTGATGCCTGCCGCGATCGACACCACCAGCGGACGCTGCGCCTGGGCCAGCGGCGCAAGCAGCGCGCAGACCTCGCGCATCACCTGCGGCTTGACCGCCAGCACCCAGGTGCCGGCGCCGTCGGCGGCCTCGGCGGCGGTGGCGCTGGCAAGGACGCCGAAGTCGGCCGCCAGCCGGTCGCGCAGCGCCGGCACGGGTTCGGCCACGTGCAGGGTCGCGGGTGCCTGGCCCAGGGCGACGAGGCCACCGATGAGGCTGCGGGCCATGTTGCCGCCGCCGATGAAGGCAATCGAGGTAGTGTTCATGCGGCCACCGTAATGGATGCCGGGTTCATTGGCCACGCGCCCCGAACAGCGCCGTGCCGATGCGCACCAGGGTGGAGCCCTCGGCAATGGCCGCTTCGAAGTCCTCGCTCATGCCCATCGACAGCGTGTCCACGCCGGGATGGCGGGCGGCGACTTCATCGAACAGGGCCTTGAGCCGGTGGAAGCTGTCGCGGCGGTGGGCCGGGTCGGGGTGCGGCTCAGGGATGGACATCAGGCCCCGCAGCCGCAGGCGCGGCGAAGCCGCGACCTGGTCGGCGAGCGCCGGCACGTCTTGGGGTCGGCAGCCGGACTTGCCGGCCTCGCCGTCCACGTTCACCTGCACCAGCACGTTCAGCGGCGGCAGCGCTTCGGGCCGGGCGCGGCCCAGGGCCTCCACCAGCTTGGCGCGGTCGACCGACTGCACCCAGTCGAAGTGTTCGGCCGCCTCGCGGCACTTGTTCGACTGCAGGTGCCCGATCAGGTGCCACTCCAGCCCCAGGCCGGGCAGCGCCCGGATCTTCGCGACGGCCTCCTGGACGTAGTTTTCACCGAAGGCCCGCTGGCCCGCGGCGGCCAGGTCGCGCACGGCTTCGGCGGGCCGCGTCTTGGACACCGCAAGCAGTCGCGTTGCCCGTGGCCGGCCCGCCAGCTTGGCCGCGTTTTCAATAGTTTGCAGGACATCGTGCAGGGTCTGGTGCAGCCGTTCCATGGGGGGGTATTCACCTTCGGGGATAGGGCTATACTGCCCCGGGGACACGCGGTCGCCTATCCGTTGACGCGCTGAGGGGATATAGATAATGGACATCGCCGAACTGTTGGCATTCTCGGTCAAGAACAAGGCCTCCGACCTGCACCTGTCGGCCGGGCTGCCGCCCATGATCCGCGTCGACGGCGACGTCCGCCGCATCAACATCCCGGCCCTGGACCACAAGCAGGTCCACTCGCTCGTCTACGACATCATGTCCGACAAGCAGCGGCGCGACTTCGAAGAGTTCCTCGAGGTCGACTTCTCGTTCGAGATCCCCGGCCTGGCGCGCTTCCGCGTCAACGCATTCAACCAGAACCGCGGCGCCGGCGCCGTGTTCCGCACCATCCCCAGCCAGATCCTCACCCTCGAGGAGCTGTCCGCGCCCAAGATCTTCTCCGAACTGATCGACCAGCCGCAGGGTCTGATCCTGGTCACCGGCCCCACCGGGTCGGGCAAGTCGACCACGCTGGCGGCCATGGTGGACCACGTCAACAAGAGCGAGTTCGGCCACATCCTCACGGTCGAGGACCCGATCGAGTTCGTGCACACCTCGCAGAAGTGCCTGGTGAACCAGCGCGAAGTCCACCGCGACACCCATGGCTTCAACGAGGCCCTGCGTTCGGCGCTGCGCGAAGACCCCGACTTCATCCTGGTCGGTGAAATGCGCGACCTGGAAACCATCCGCCTGGCGCTGACCGCCGCGGAAACCGGCCACTTGGTGTTCGCCACCCTGCACACCAGCTCGGCCGCCAAGACCATCGACCGCATCATCGACGTGTTTCCCGCCGGCGAGAAGCCGATGGTGCGCTCGATGCTGTCCGAGTCGCTGCGCGCGGTCATCTCGCAGTCGCTGCTCAAGAAGGTCGGCGGCGGCCGCGTGGCGGCGCACGAGATCATGGTCGCCACCCCCGCCATCCGCAACCTGATCCGCGAGGACAAGGTCGCCCAGATGTACTCCTCCATCCAGACTGGCCAGCAGTACGGCATGCAGACGCTCGACCAGTGCCTGCAGGACATGGTGAAGCGCGGCCTGGTGACCAAGCTGCAGGCCAAGGAATACGCCAAGGACAAGAAGCTTTTCGACTGACGTCGCAGCCGGTCAGGGGGGCTGGCAGGACGCCGCATCAATCCAGGGCCCGTGAAGTCAACACGGTCCCCGCACAGGAGCTTGCATGAGCAGCATCGACTTCACCTCCTTCCTGAAGCTGATGGCACACAAGAAGGCCTCTGACCTGTTCATCACCGCGGGCGTGCCGCCGTCGATGAAGGTCAACGGCAAGCTGTCGCCGATCACCCAGAACCCGCTCACGCCCCAGCAGAGCCGTGACCTGGTGCTCAACGTGATGAACCCCTCGCAGCGCGAGGAGTTCGAGAAGACGCATGAGTGCAACTTCGCCATCGGCGTGTCGGGCGTCGGCCGCTTCCGCGTGTCGTGCTTCTACCAGCGCAACCAGGTCGGCATGGTGCTTCGCCGCATCGAAACCCGCATCCCGACGGTCGAGGAACTCAACCTGCCGGCGGTGATCAAGTCGCTGGCCATGACCAAGCGCGGCATCATCCTGTTCGTTGGTGCCACCGGTACCGGCAAGTCCACCTCGCTGGCGGCCATGATCGGCTACCGCAACATGAACTCCTCGGGCCACATCATCACCATCGAGGACCCGATCGAGTTCGTGCTCAAGCACGAGGGCTGCATCATCACCCAGCGTGTGGTCGGCATCGACACCGACAGCTGGGACGCGGCGCTGAAGAACACCCTGCGCCAGGCGCCCGACGTCATCATGATCGGCGAGGTGCGTACCCGCGAGGGCATGGACCACGCCATCGCGTTCGCCGAAACCGGCCACCTGGTGCTGTGCACCCTGCATGCCAACAACGCCAACCAGGCCTTGGACCGCATGATCAACTTCTTCCCCGAGGACCGCCGCAGCCAGCTGCTGATGGACCTGTCGATGAACCTCAAGGGCGTGGTCGCCCAGCAGCTGATCCCGACGCCGGACGGCAAGTCGCGCCGGGTGGCGATGGAAATCCTGCTTGGCACGCCGCTGGTGCAGGACTACATCCGCGACGGCGAAATCCACAAGATCAAGGACGTGATGAAGGAGTCGACCAACCTGGGCATGAAGACCTTCGACCAGGCGTTGTTCGACCTCTACCAGGCCGGCGAGATCAGCTACGAGGATGCGCTGCGCTTCGCCGATTCCGCGAACGAAGTGCGCCTGAAGATCAAGCTGGCCCAGGGCGGCGATGCCCGCACCCTGTCGCAGGGCCTGGATGGCGTGGAATTGTCCGAAGCCAAATAGCCCCGGCCAGGGGTGGGCGGTACCGGACGCCGGGCGCTGCCCGGCGTCCTGCTCTCCGGCCGGCGCGCTAGACTATCGGCATGGCCGACACCCCCAACTTCACCGACCATTTCCTGATCGCGATGCCGGCCCTGGATGACCCCAACTTCCAGCGGTCGGTGACCCTTGTCTGCCAGCATGACGCCGGCGGCGCGATGGGGATCATCATCAACCGCGCCGCCGACTACACCCTGGGCGAGTTGCTCGACCAGCTAGGCCTGTCGACGACCGACGCCCACGTCGCCAACCTGCCGATCGTGGCCGGTGGCCCGGTGCATGCCGAGCGCGGCTTCGTGCTGCACGACGACCCGCGGGAGTGGGGTTCCACCCTGCGCTTCGGCCGCGGGCTGGCCGTAACCACTTCGCGCGACATCCTGGCGGCGATGGCCCGCGGCGACGGCCCACGCAACGCGCTGGTGGCGCTGGGCTACGCCGGCTGGACCGCCGGCCAGCTCGAGGAAGAGCTCGCGCAGAACAGCTGGCTTACCGTGCCTGCCGACCAGGCCATCGTGTTCGACACGCCGCTGGAGGAGCGCTGGCAGGCAGCTGCCCGCGCGCTTGGCGTGGACCTGTCGCGGTTGGCCGACTACGCCGGGCACGCGTGAGCACGCCGACCACCCTGATGGGATTCGATGTCGGCGCCAAGCGCATCGGCGTGGCGGTCGGCAACACCGTCACCCTGAGCGCGCGCGAGGTTGGCGTGCTGGACGTGCACCCCAACGGGCCCGACTGGGCCCTGCTCGACCGCTGGGTCCGCGACTGGCAGCCGCAAGCGCTGGTGGTGGGCGACCCGGTGCCGCTGGACGGCGGTGACCAGCCCGCACGGCAGCGCGCGCGCGGTTTCGCCCGCACCCTGGCCAGGCGCTATGGGCTGCCGGTGGAGCAGGTGGACGAAACCCGCAGTTCGCTCGAGGCGGCGCAGCGCTTCGCCGCCGGCCGCGCGGCCGGCGACCGCAGGAAATCCCAGGCGGCCACGCTCGACGCGCTGGCGGCCGTGGTCATCCTGGAGCGCTGGCTCACCGAGCCCCATTCCCGACAACCCCTCGACTCCGGACCTCTCACGCCATGAGCCACGACCTGCAGCGTTCCCCTGACGGCGGCCTTCGCCACCTGCTCAGCCTCGACGGGCTGCCGGCGGGCGTGCTGCAAGACCTGCTCGATCGCGCCGAGGCCTTGCTGCCGCACGCGCATGCCGGCACGGCGCTGCGTGACCGGCTGGCGGGACGCACGCTGTGCACGCTGTTCTTCGAAACCTCCACCCGCACCCGGAGCAGCTTCCAGCTGGCGGCGACGCGGCTGGGCATGGACGTGCTGACCTTCGACGTCGCTACCTCGTCCACCAAGAAGGGTGAGAGCGCGCTAGACACGCTGCGCACGCTTGAGGCGATGGGCGTGGACGTATTCGTGGTGCGCCATGCCGACGATGGTGCGGTGGCGGCGCTGGCCGCGGGCGCCGGCAAGGGCACGCACTTGATCAACGCGGGGGACGGCCGGTCGTCGCACCCGACCCAGGGCCTGCTGGACATGCTGACGCTGCGCCAGCGCAAGGGCCGCGACTTCTCCAGGCTCACGGTGCTGATCGCCGGCGACGTCAAGCATTCGCGCGTGGCGCGGTCCGACCTGCACGCGCTGCGCGCGCTGGGCTGTGGCGAGATCCGCGTCTGCGGGCCGGCCAACCTGCTGCCGGGCGACGACGTGCTGCGCGGCTGCCGCGTGTTCTCCGACTTCGACCAGGCCATCGACGGCGTGGACGCGGCGATCATGCTGAGGCTGCAGCGTGAGCGCATGGACGAGGGTCTGGTGCCGTCGCTGGAGGGCTACTACCGCGATTTCGGCCTCAGCCCGGAGCGGCTGGCGCGCGCGGCGCCGGAGGCGGTGGTGATGCATCCCGGTCCGATGAACCGGGGCGTGGAAATCGACGGCGGCGTGGCGGATGGGCCGCAGTCGGCGGTGTTGGTCCAGGTGGCGAATGGGGTGGCCGTGCGGATGGCGGTGATCTCGGCCTTGCTTGCCGGGTGATTCCAGGCTGCGGCGACGCCGGCCAGCGGCCGGACGTTACTCGCTGGCCACGCTGCCGTTCTGGAACTGCCAGGTGCGCGTGATGTGCAGGACGTCGATGTTGTCCTTGGTCTGGGGCAGGGGCGGGTAGGGCTCCGAAAGCCGGACGATACGCATCGCCGCCTGGTCCAGCACGCCCAGGCCGCTGCTGCGGTTGAGCACGATTTCCTCGATGCTGCCGTCCCTGCGGACGGCCACCGTCATCACCAGCCGGCCGCCCAGGCCGCGCCGCCGGGCCTCGTCGGGATAGTTCAGGTTGCCGACCCGCTCCACCTTGGCCACCCAGGCGCGCAGGTAGGCGGCGTATTCGTATTCGCGCGTGCTGGCGGAGATGAACTTGCGCTTCGGGCGCTTGGCCATCAATTCCTGGCGACGCTCGATTTCGGCGGCCAGGCGGGCCATCTCCAGGCTCTGTTCGACCAGTTCGCGCCCGGGCGCCAGCAGGCTGGGGTCGGTTTCGCGCTGGTCCTTGGGCACGGGCAGGGCCAGCGGGCTCGGCGCCAGGGTGGTCAGCAGGCGCGGGACGGGCTCGGGTTCCGGGGGTGGGGCCTGGGCCTCCAGCGGCTCGGGCGCCACGCCGGGGTCGGCTTTGGGCACCGGTGCCAGTTGCTCCTCGCGGGGCCGCTCGGGCCGGTCGCTTTCGCCGCCGCCCTGGTTGTTGGCCTGGGCGATGAAGTCGGCGTCCTTGGGGGGCTGGTCGCTGCGGGTTTCGGTCAGGATCACGTCCAGGGTGGGCGTGACCGGCGCGGCGTCATCCAGGGCGAAGCCGACGCCCAGGATCAGTACGCCAAAAGCCACCAGCGACAGCGCCAGGGTGGCGCTGAGCCGCTCGCCGGGGCCGATCGTGGGTGCGGGGGCCATCTCAGCCCGGCCCGGCCCGCCGGGCTTCGATGGCGTCGAACAGCTGGCCGGCGATGTTCAGTCCAAACTGCGCGTCCAGTTCGCGCACGCAGGTGGGGCTGGTGACGTTGACCTCGGTGAGCCAGTCGCCGATCACGTCCAGGCCCACGAACAGCATGCCCCGGCGCTTGAGTTCGGGGCCGACCTGGGCCGCGATCCAGCGGTCACGGTCCGACAGCGGGCGGCCTTCGCCGCGGCCGCCAGCCGCCAGGTTGCCCCGGAACTCGTCGCCCTGGGGGATGCGGGCCAGGCAGTAGGGCACCGGCTCGCCGTCCACCAGCAGGATCCGCTTGTCGCCGGCGCTGATCTCGGGGATGAAGCGCTGGGCCAGCGCCAGGTGGCGACCGCTGTCGGTCAGGGTCTCCAGGATGACGTTCAGGTTCGGGTCGCCGTGCCGGACCCGGAAGATGGACCGGCCGCCCATGCCGTCCAGCGGCTTGAGCACGACCTCGCCGTGCTCGGCCACGAAGGCCCGCAGCGTGGCCGCATTGCGCGACACGCGGGTGGGCGGGCAGCACTGCGGGAACAGCAGCGCGCCCAGCTTCTCGTTGAGGTCGCGCAGCCCGCTGGGGTCGTTCACCACCAACACGCCCTCGGCCTGGGCGACCGTCAGGATGTGGGTGTCGTGCAGGTAATCGGCGTCCACCGGCGGGTCGGTGCGCATCAGCACCACGTCCATGTCCGAAATCGGTCGATCGATCGTCGCGCCCAGGGTCACCCAGTCCGCCGGGTCGTCGCGGACCACGGCCATGGCCGTGGTCGCCATCGCCCTGGCGCCGTCCAGCCACAGCCCTCCGGGCAGCACGTAGTGCAGCCGGTGCCCGCGGCGCTGGGCCTCGAGCATCATGGCGAAACTAGTATCCTTCCCGATCTTGATCTTGCCGATCGGGTCCATCACCACGGCCACGTCCAATGCCATCAGCGCCTGCCACTCCCTGGTCCGGGCTACTAGCCTAGCAGGGCGTCCCCGGATCGTGCGCTGGGTCACGGCCGGAGCGCGACGCGCTTGACACTTTCGTGCCCGGCTGGGATATAAGCTAATAAGCTGCGGGCTCCGGGACTGGGGCCTGCGCTGCCAGGGAAAGCATTGCAATGGGGAGTGAGATGGACGAGAACCACCTGGCCGGATTGCGGGTCATGGTCATTGATGACTCGAAGACGATCCGCCGTACCGCCGAGACCCTGCTCAAGAAGGAGGGTTGCGACGTCGTGACGGCGACCGACGGTTTCGAGGCCCTGTCCAAGATTGCCGACCACCAGCCGCAAATCGTGTTCGTCGACATCATGATGCCGCGCCTGGACGGCTACCAAACCTGCGCCCTGATCAAGAACAACCAGATGTTCAAGGGCACGCCGGTCATCATGCTGTCGTCCAAGGACGGTCTGTTCGACAAGGCCCGCGGCCGCATCGTCGGCTCCGAGCAGTACCTGACCAAGCCCTTCACGCGCGATGAGCAGCTTACTGCCAATCGCAAGTACGTTCCCGCCGGATG
>JANOJQ010000096.1:0-4557 GCA_031418815.1 Lysobacteraceae bacterium | reverse complement strand
CCCAGGGCGCCGCCGGCATGACCAAGGTGGCGCGCTTCACCGGCAAGGTGCTCGACCAGAGCCTGGGCGGTTATCGCATGGCTTGGGAAAGCGCCGACCAGGCGCGCGCCCGCGTCGGTGAGCTGGTGGGCCTGAACTTCGGCGACGAGGGCGAGGAGCAGGAGTGGATGGTCGGCGTGATGCGCTGGCTGCGCTACGAGGACGACGGCAGCCTCTCGGCCGGCGTGGAGCTGCTTTCGCGCCGCGCCAGTGCGGTCGCGCTGCGCGTGGTCAGCGCCGACGGCGGCAGTCGCCAGCTCTGCCGTGCGGTCGAGATCTTCCCGATCGACGGCACCCGCGGGCGCTGCTTCGTGTCCAACGCCAGCATCGAATCGGGCAGCCGCATTGAAGTGATCCACGACGTCGCCAGCCATTTCCCCGAGCTTGCCTCGCGCGGCGCCGACCTTTTGCCGGAGGTGGAGGTCCTGCTCAACGCCGGCGACTACGTGCTGCTGGGCGAACGCCAGGCCGTGGCCGAAGGGGAAGCCGCATGAGTGACGCCGGCTCGCAGCCGCGCCGCGCCACCCGGGCGGTCGCGGTCGACAAGGTGCTGATCGGGGGTGGTGCGCCGGTGGTGGTGCAGTCGATGACCAACACCGACACGGCCGATGTCGCCGCCACCGTCAAGCAGGTGGCCGAGCTCTGGCGCGCCGGCTCGGAGATGGTTCGCGTCACGGTGAACAACCCCGAATCCGCGGCGGCCGTGCCGCGCATCCGCGAGAAGCTCGACATGATGTCGGTGCCGGTGCCGCTGATCGGCGATTTCCACTACAACGGCCACCAGCTGCTGGCCGACGAACCGGCCTGCGCACGGGCGCTGGCCAAGTACCGCATCAACCCGGGCAATGTCGGCTTCGGCAAGAAGAAGGACACCCAGTTCGGCTCGATCATCGAGAGGGCCATCGAGTACGGCAAGCCGGTCCGCATCGGCGTCAACTGGGGCTCGCTGGACCAATCGCTGGCGGCGCGCCTGATGGACGAGAACGCCGCCCGCGCCCAGCCCTGGGACGCGGCCCGGGTGCTGCGCGAGGCGCTGGTGGTGTCGGCGCTGGAGTCGGCCGAGAAGGCGGTCGAGATCGGCCTGCCGCGCGACCGCATCATCCTGTCGGCCAAGGTCAGCGGGGTGCAGGAATTGATTGCGGTGTATCGCGAGTTGGCCCGGCGTTCGGACTTCCCGCTGCACCTGGGCCTCACCGAGGCCGGCATGGGCAGCAAGGGCATGGTGGCTTCCAGCGCCGCGCTGGCGGTGCTGATGCAGGAAGGCATCGGCGACACGATCCGCATCTCGCTCACGCCCGAACCCGGCGCGCCGCGCACGCTGGAGGTGGTGGTGGCCCAGGAGCTGCTGCAGACGATGGGCCTGCGCGCCTTCACGCCGCTGGTCACCGCCTGCCCGGGCTGCGGCCGCACCACGTCGGAATTCTTCCAAGTGCTGGCGCAGCGCGTGCAGGAGCACGTGCGCGGGCAGATGCCCGTGTGGAAGCTGAAGTACCCCGGCGTCGAGAACCTGTCGCTGGCGGTGATGGGCTGCGTGGTGAACGGGCCGGGCGAGTCGCGCCACGCCGACATCGGCATCTCCCTGCCGGGCACCGGCGAGGCGCCGTCGGCGCCGGTCTTCATCGACGGCCAGAAGGCTATGACCCTGCGCGGCGAGAACATCGCCGACGATTTCGTGGCGGTGATCGACGACTACGTGGCCAGGCGCTACGCGGCGCCAACGCGCTGACCATGATCAACCGGCTGGCCGGGCACTGGCCGCGCGTGGCCGAGGCGGTGTCGCGGTTCCTGGCGCGGCGCGCGCGCCGGCTGCTGCTGGCGTTCGCCGGCGTGGCGCTGCCGCTGGCGCTGTTTGCCGAGCTGGCCGAGGAAGTGCGCGAAGCCGACCCCCTGGGTTTCGACGAGCCGCTGCTGCGCTTCGCGCACGATGCCGGTTCGCCGGCGATGGATGGGCTGATGCAGGTGGCCAGCGGTCTGGGCTTCGCCTGGGGCGTGATCCCCTCGGACCTGATCCTGTTCGCCGTGCTGGTGGCACTGGGCCACCTTCGGCGCGGTCTGTTCTTCGGGCTGGCCATTGGCGGCTCGGCCCTGCTCAACATGGCCGCCAAAGCGGTGTTCGCGCGCGAACGGCCCGACCTCTGGCTGTCGATCGCGCCCGAGCACACCTTCAGCTTTCCCAGCGGCCACGCCATGGGCTCGGCCACGCTGGTGGCGGCCGTCGTGCTGCTGGCCTGGCCAACGGCCTGGCGCTGGCCGGTGGCCGCGCTGGGCGTCGGCTTCGCCCTGTGGGTGGGCGCCTCGCGGGTGTACCTGGGCGTGCACTATCCCTCGGACATCCTGGCCGGCTGGACCGCGGCGGTGGCCTGGGCGTGCCTGGTGTACCTGATCATCCGGCCCAACCATCGCGGCCACGGCGGCGCGGGCGCCGTGGACAACGACCCGACGCGCTAGTCCTGCCCCTGCACGCAGACGCGGTTGCGGCCATCGTCCTTGGCCCGGTACAGCGCCGCGTCCGCCGCCTGCATCAGGGCGCTGCGTTCGGCGCGGTCGGGCTGCATGGCGGCGATGCCGATGCTGATGGTGATGCGGTGCGGTTCGCCCGCGAGAATGAACTCGCTGTCGGCCACCGCTTGGCGCAGGCGCTCGCAGAAGGCCAGGGCCGCGGGCACGTCCGACTCGGGCAGCAGCACGGCGAATTCCTCGCCGCCAATCCGCGCCGCCACGTCCTCGCCGCGGACGAAGCTGCGCACCACCGCGGCCAGCTGGCGCAGCACGCCGTCGCCGGCGACGTGGCCGTAGCGGTCGTTCACCGGCTTGAACAGGTCCACGTCGATGATGCACATCACCAGCGGCCGGCCATGGCGCTGCGCGCGCGCGATTTCCTTGTCCACCAGTTCGATGAAGTGCCGCCGGTTGTAGAGCTCGGTCAGCGCATCGTGGGTGGCCAGCTGGTAGACCTCCTCGTGGTAGCGGGCCTCGACGCTGGAGTGGCTGATGAACTTGAGGATGGATTCGCCCAGGGTCACGTGGTCGCCGTCGGCCAGCAGCCCCTCGGTGATGGGCTGCTCGTTGACCCGGGTGGTGTTGGTCGCGCCGAGGTCGCGGATGCGGTAGGCGTCGCCGTCGCGCCGGATCTCGCAGTGCCGGCGCGACACCGACTTGTGCGGGATGTGCAGGTCGGCCTCCTGGGAGCGCCCGACCACGACCGGCTTCTCCTCGATGTCCGCGCGCTTGCCCAGGCCTTCGCCGTGGATCACCACCACGCAGGCCGAACGCGGCCCACTCCGGCGGGGTCCGCCGCTGAGCAGGGTCAGCTGGGTGGTGATCGGGTCGGGGTCGGATGGGGTCATGGCGGGGCGGGGGCGGTCGCTGCCCGAGTCTAGCCGATGCCGGGCAACGGCACCGCCCGGGCCCGCCCCGGGGTGCGGGCATGGACGGCAGGGGGTTTCCGGTTCCAGAATCGGGCCTTCACCACCCACCAAGGACGACCATGCGCCAGAACGCCCGATCCATCGCCGTGTCGATGCTGCTGCTTGGCGTCGTACTGTCTCCCGCCGCGTCCGCCGTCGACGCATCGGTTGAAACCCGTCTCGATGCCCGCGGCATCAAGTACGAAGTCGACGCCGACGGCGACTACAAGGTCACCTACTCCTACAAGTCCGAGGGCCGCACGCAGCTGGTGTTCGTGTCGGGCCGCACCGAGTCGGTGGGTGGCTTCAAGGTGCGGGAAGTGTTTGCGCCGGCGGCCAAGGACGGCATCAACGGCGCCAAGGCCATCGAGCTGATGGGCGAGAGCCGCACCAACAAGATCGGCAGCTGGGAGCTGCTGGGAGACGTGCTGTATTTCGTGATCAAGTTGCCCGATTCGGTCAATGCGTCCGAGCTGGAATCGGCGATGGACATCGCCGCGCAGACGGCCGACAACATGGAAATCAAGCTGTCGGGCGACGAAGACGCGCTGTAGGCGTCGGATCGCGGGCCGGCAAGGCGGCCGGTCGACCCGGCCGCCAGCGTTAAGCTCATGGAATGTCGCGAGAGGCCACCATGACCGCGCAAGACCAGGACGACCTCGCGCCCACCGAAGGGCTGCCCACCCGCTCCGCCGGCGCCGCGCCGGCAGCGGGCCCGGCCACTGCGCTGGCGCCGGGCGCCCGGCTGGGTCGCTATCGCATCGAGTCGCTGCTGGGCCGCGGCGGCATGGGCGAGGTCTACCGGGCCGAGCAGCTCGAACCGGTGCGCCGCACCGTCGCGCTCAAGCTGCTGCACGCGCGCCGTCTCGACGCACGCCACCTGGCCTACTTCGAGATCGAGCGCCAGCTGCTGGCGCAGATGAAGCACCCGGCCATTGCCCAGGTCTACGACGCCGGGGCAACGCCGGACGGTTTCCCCTACTTCGCGATGGAATTGATCGAAGGCGAGCCGCTGACGCGATTCTGCGAGCAGCACCGGCTGCCGCTGCGCGAGCGCCTGGAGCTGTTCATCCGGGTCTGCGAGGGCGTGCAGCACGCCCACCAGAAGGGC
>JANOJQ010000095.1:0-15461 GCA_031418815.1 Lysobacteraceae bacterium | reverse complement strand
CCCTCGCCTTCGCGGTGCGACCGGCGCCGGAAGCGACCCTCGCCTTCGCGGTGCGCCCGGCGCCGGAAGCGACCCTCGCCTTCGCGGTGCGGCCGGCGCCAGATCGCGGGGCCCGGACGACCCCCAGACCATCCCGGACATTGGAGAAGAACCTTTTTCTGGCCGGACGGAAGGCAGGTCGAACCTTCGTTCGACCCGCTACCCCAAACACCCTCCCCGGCGATAGACTCGGAGCGTCCGCTCCAGGAGTCCGCCCATGCCCGTTCCCGCCACCGACCTGGCCCGCCTGTTCCCCTTGGAGTCCCTTCGTCAGGAAACCCGGGACCAGCTGGCCCGCGAGGCCTCCGTGTCCGACTACTCGCGCGGCGAGAACGTGTTCGAAGCCGGCGACCTCGACGACGACACCGTCTACCTGCTCGACGGCGAACTGCGCTGCAACTATCCCGATGGCCGCAGCGTCGCCCACCTGGCCAGTGCGCCGCACGGCCGTTACTCGCTCAACGACGCGGTGCCGCGCCGCTTCACCGCCAAGGTGGTGTCGGGCAAGGCGCGGGTGATGCGGATCGACCGCCGCTACCTCGAGAAGCTCATCACCTGGGACCAGCTCAGCCGCGACGAGAACAACCGTCACTACGGCACCGGGCCGGGCGGCAACAACTGGGTGTTCCGCCTGCTGCGCAGCCAGGCCTTCGCCCGGCTGCCCACCGGCAACATCGAGAAGATGTTCCAGCTGTTCGAGCCGGTGAACGTCAAGCCCAGCGAGATCGTGATGCGCGAGGGCGACGCGCCGGACTATTTCTACGTCGTGCGCGAAGGCACTGCGTCGGTGTCCAAGTACCTCGACGGCGCGCCGCAGGTGGTGGCCTACCTGCGCGAAGGCGACACCTTCGGCGAGGACGCGCTGCTGTCGAACCTGCCGCGCAACGCCACCGTGCGCATGATGCAGGGCGGCGTGCTGATGCGCCTGTCGCGCGAAGCCTTCGAGGCCGTGCTGAAGCCGCCGATGCTGTCGTGGGTGCTGCCGTCCGAGGCGGCCAAGCTGGCCCAGCTGGGCGCCGCGCTGGTGGACGTGCGCATGCCCGAGGAGCACGCCCAGCGCGCCATCAACGGCTCGATCAACGTACCGCTGTACCGCCTGCGCGAGGACATCGCCGGCGCGCTGCCCTCGGGCAGCCGCGTGGTCGTGTACTGCAACACCGGCGAGCGCTCGGCCGCGGCGGCCTTCGTGCTCAAGCGCCTGGGCTACGACGTCAGCGCGCTGCATGGCGGCCTGGGCGCGATGCTGCGCCTGCTTGCCGCCAACACCCCGGCGGCCTGAAGCCAGGAACTAGAGGGTAGTAACCAGGAACTGGTGAGGAGCTGCGCGCCGGCTTCCACTAGTTTCTAGTTCCTCTTCACTGGTTCCTTTTCTTCAGCTCCGCACCGCCCGCACCTCGCCGCCAATCACCACCACATCCGCCGGGCGGGCCGCGAACAGGCCGCAGGCCACCACGCCGGTGATCTGCTCGAGCTTGGCTTCCAGGCCCACCGGGTCCTGGATACGCCAGTGGTGCACGTCCAGGATCCAGTTGCCGTTGTCGGTGACCACGCCTTCGCGCCACACCGGTTGGCCGTCCATCTGCGCGATGCGGCGCGCCACCAGGCTGCGCGCCATCGGGATGACTTCGATCGGCACCGGGAACTGCCCCAGCAGTTCGACCTGCTTGGCGGCGTCGATGATGCATACGAACTTCTCGCTCGCCGCGGCGATGATCTTCTCGCGCGTGAGCGCGGCGCCGCCGCCCTTGATCAGGCGGTTCCAGGGGTCGCATTCGTCGGCGCCGTCGACGTAGAGCCGCAGCGGCCCGACCGCGTTGAGGTCGAATACCGGGATGCCGTGCTGCTGCAGTTGCCGCGTGCTCTGCTCGGAGCTCGACACGGCGCCCTCGATGCGGTGCTTCATGCGGGCCAGCCCGTCGATGAAGAAGGCCACGGTGGAGCCGGTGCCGACGCCGACGACCATGCCGTCCTCGACGAACTCCAGGGCCTTTTCGGCGGCGAGTTGCTTCTGTGCGTCGCGTGACATCAAGGGCTCCTGGGCTTGGCGAGGGAGAGGATGTGCTTGTACTGCGCCGCCGTCACCGGCAGCACCGACAGCCGGTTGCCGCGGCGGAGCAGGGCGAAATCGCCCAGCGCTTCGGCCTGCGTGCGCAGTTCGTCGAGCGATACCACGCGCTCGAACTTGCGTTTGAAGCCCACGTCCACCAGCCACCAGCGCGGCTCTTCGGGCTTGCTGGCGGCGTCGTAGTAGTCGGACTTGGGCTGGAACTGGGTCGGGTCGGGATAGGGCGTCGAGGCCACTTCGGCCAGGCCCGCCACGCCCGGCACGGGGCAGTTGGAGTGGTAGAACAGGATGCCGTCGCCGACCTTCATGTCCTTCATCATGTAGTTGCGCGCCTGGTAGTTGCGCACGCCGCTCCAGGGCTCCCGGCCGACCTTGCCCAAGGCGTCGATCGAGAACTCGTCGGGCTCGGACTTCATCAGCCAGTAGTTCTTCATGCCGGCATTATCGCCCGGCCGGGACGAATCCGTGCTCGGTGGCGATCGCGTCCAGGGCCACGTCCCAGGGCTCGGCCGCCCATTGGGCCATTTCCTGCCAGGCATAGCCGACGCCCACCAGGCGGGGCGGGGCGGGCGCGTCGCGGCGGAAGGCGAAGGTGCGGTCGTAATAGCCGCCGCCCATGCCCAGCCGGCCGCCGTCTCGGCTGAAGCCCAGCAGCGGCAGCAAGACCCACTGCAGTTGCCCGGGGGCGAGGGTGGATTCGTGGGACAGCACCGGCTCGGGGATGCCGTAGCGATTGGGCTGCATCGGGTCGCCCGCGCGCCAGGGCCCAAAGCGCAGGCAGCCGTCCGGCTGCACGACCGGCAGGCACCAGACCTGCCCGGGCGCCAGCCGCAGCTGCACCGCATGCAGGGGCAGTTCGCCGTTCACGGCCCAATAGCCGCCGACATAACCGGGTTCGCGAAGGTCGGGCTGTTCGCCCAGGTGGCGGGCCACCGCGTCGGCGGCGGCCAGGCGCGCGCCGGGAGTGAGCGCGGCGCGGCGCGCACGCAAATCGCGGCGTAGTTCGGCGCGCGAAAGGGTCAATGAATATCCTCCACCATGCCGATGCGGGCGAAACGACCTTGATCCCTGGGATCAAGTGGGTACCTGTGCGACTGCTTCAGGCTTTCCGCAACAGGGCGGACATGCACACCGCGATCACCGCAGGTTCCCGGGTCGTGTTTATGGGACAAGGCGAATGTTTTGCACGCTGTCGGACACGGCAGAGGACCAGTGGAGTATAGGACGCGAGGCGAAACGTTGGGTGAACGTCAGCGCGGCGCGTCGAACAGCCCGTCGAGCTTGCGGTTGAGGTCGCCCAGCGTGCGGTTGAGCGCCACGTCGCGCTGCTCGGCGGCCTGCTTGAGCTGCAGCAGTTCGTGGGCGAGGTTGAGCGCGGTGAGCACCGCAACCCGGTCCAGCGCCGCCATGCGGTTGCTGCCGCGGATCTCGCGCATGCGCGCATCGAGAAGGTGCGCGGCCGCCATCAGGCTTTCGCGCTCGTCGGGCTCCACGCCGACCGTGAACTCACGGTCGAGGATCTTGACGTTGACCGGTTCGCTCACGCGTTGTGCTCCAGCGACTTGAGCCGCGTGATCATGGCTTCAACCCGCGAACGGGCCTGTTCATTCTTGTTGAGCAGGGCGGCGCGCTCGGCCACCAGCTGTTCCTGGCCCTGGCGCAGGCTGCGGTTTTCCTCCAGCACGCGGCGGTGCTGCTCGGCCAGGCGATCAAGGCGCTCGGCGAGGGCCTGCAGCTGGGCAACGGGGTCGGAGGGGTTCATCGAGTGCACCTTAGGCGTGGCCGCCGTTGGGGTCAATACGGCGACGGGATGGCCGCCACGGTGCCGGGCTGCCAGCTGCGGATGAAGGCCAGGCAGCGGTGCGAGTCCAGCGGCGGCGACAGCCAGAAGCCCTGGATCTCGTCGCAGCCCTGTTCGCGCAGGTAGCTCAGCTGTTGTTCGCTTTCCACGCCCTCGGCGATCACGTTCAGTCCAAGCGAGTGGCCCATGGTGATGATGGTGGCGGTGATGGCTTCGTCATCCGGGTCGCGGGTGAGGTCGCCGATGAATTCCTTGTCGATCTTCAGTGTGTCGATCGGCAGCCGCTTGAGGTAGACCAGCGAAGAATAGCCGGTGCCGAAGTCGTCGATGGCCAGCGTGATGCCCAGCTTGCGCAGCTCGTTGAGCACGTGGGTGGTCTGTTCGGCGTTCTGCATCACCATTGATTCGGTGACCTCCAGCTCGATGCGGTTGGCCGGCACGCCCAGGTCGCGGATCAGGTTGCGGATCTGCTCTGGCAGGTTGCCGCGAAGCAGCTGCAGCACCGACACGTTCACGCCGATGGAAATCTCGTTCAAGCCGTGGCTGCGCCAGCGCTTGAGGGTCTGCATCGCCTCGCTCAGCACCCAGTCGCCGATGGAAAGGATCAGGCCCGATTCCTCGGCCAGCGGGATGAACACCGTGGGCGGGATTTCGCCAAGCTCGGCGCTGTGCCAGCGCAACAGCGCCTCCACGCCGGTGATGCGGCCGTCGGCCAGCGCCATGCGCGGCTGGTACACCAGCCGGAACTCGCCGCGGTCGAGCGCCTTGCGCAGTGACGCCAGCACCGTGGCGCGGCGGCGCGATTCGGCGTCCATGGTCTCGTTGTAAATCTGGTAGGTGTTGCGGCCCTCGGCCTTGGCCTGGTACATGGCCGTGTCCGCGAACTTCAGCAGGTCGGTCGGCACCAGCGCGTGGTCGGGATACAGGCTGATGCCCAGCGACGGGGTGATGTTGACGTCGTGGCGCTCGTCCACTTCCAGCGGCATCGAGAACGCGGTGAGGATTTCCCGGGCCATGCGCTCCACCGCGGGAACCGACTCCACGTCCTCGAGCACCACGGTGAACTCGTCGCCGCCCAGGCGCGCGACCGTGTCGGATGCGCCGACGGTGGCCTGCAGGCGCGTGGCCGCGGCCTTGAGCAGGCGGTCGCCGGCGGCATGGCCAAGCGAGTCGTTGATGTCCTTGAAGCGGTCAAGGTCGAGGAACAGCACCGCCACCCGCGTTTCCTGCCGGCGCGCGCGCACGATCGCCCGGCCCAGGCGCTCGGACAGCAGCGCGCGATTGGGCAGGCCGGTAAGCGTGTCGTAGTTGGCCAGGTAGCGCAGCTCCTGCTCGGCGCGCTTCTTGTCGGTGATGTCGTTGACCACGGCGACGAAGTGGCTGCGCAGGCCCATCGCGTCGCGGACCTCGCTCATCTCGATCCAGCCCAGGAACTCCTCGCCGTCCTTGCGCTTTTGCCACATCTCGCCAGCCCAGTGGCCCGTGCGCTCGAGCACGTCGCGCACGCGGCGGTAGAACTCGGCGCTGTGCTGGCTGGAGTCGAGCAGCCGGCTGTTCTCGCCGATCACTTCCTCTTCGCTGTAGCCGGTGATGCGGGAAAACGCCGGGTTCACCGAAATGAAGCGGAAATCGAGGTCGATCACCGCCACCGCTTCGCTCATGCTGCGCAGCACTTCCAGCGCCACGCGGCGCTCGCGCTCGGCGCGGCGGAGCACGGTGACGTCGCGCGCGGTGCCGGCCATGCGCAGCGGGCTGCCGCTGGTGTCGCGTTCGACCACCTTGCCGCGCGACCGCACCCAGACCCACTCGCCGCGTGCATTGCGGATGCGGTGTTCGGACTCGAAGACGTCGGTGTGGCCGACGATGTGTTCCTGCAGCAGCTTCTGCACCCGCGCCAGGTCTTCGGGGTGGATGGACTCGGTGCGCCAGTCTTCGGTGGTCAGCTCTTCGCGGCTGCCCTGTCCCAGCAGTTGGTTGGCGCCGAGGCGGTAGAGGGTGTTTTCCTGGATGTTCCAGTCCCAGAACTCGTCGCCCGAGCCCCACAGCGCGAGGTTGAGGCGCTCCTCGCGCTCACGGATTTCCCCCAGCAGGGACGTTTCCTGCTGCAGGCGGTCCCTGCGCACGCGCCACAGCAGCCATGCCAGCAGAAGCGCGATGGTGAACAGGACCAGCTGCAGCAGGAAACCGCCCGACCCTCCGGCCGACTGGGCCCAGGCCATGCCTGGGGCGCCGACAACCAGGCCGGCGACCACGATGCGGGGCGACCCGGACTTGCCATGATTTCGCCACAGCGCCATTTGGCCCGGAGGTCCCCTGATTCGATCCGTGCTAGCGGACGAGTGTAGGGTGGCGCCAACAAGGCCACAAGCGGCCAGCGCGAGTGGACCGCCCCGGCTTGGTAGAATGCCGGCATCCCCAAGGCAGGCAAACCATGTCCGAAGCCCAGCTTCCCGAATACGCCGCCGTCGTCGCCGAACTCCAGGGCCTCGAGGCCGGCCTGGACCCCTGCGAACTGCATGGATCGCTTTGCGGCTACCTGGCCGGCGCCGGTCGCCATGACCGCGAGGGCTGGTTCGCGCAGGTGATGTCCGACCCGCTGCTGTCGCCGCCGGTGGCCGACGGCGCCATCGACCGGCTGTACGCGGCCAGCACCAGCCAGCTTGATTCGCCCGACTTCGACTTCGAGCTGCTGCTGCCCGACGCCGAACGGCCCGTCAGCGAACGCGGCGACGGCCTGGTGGCCTGGTGCCGCGGGTTCCTGGGCGGATTCGGCCTGGCGTCGGGCGCCAAGCCGCCGCTGTCCGAGGAGTCCGAGGAGGCGTTGGCCGACATCGCCCGCATCGCCGCCAGCGACCTGAGCTATGAAGACCCCGAGGCCGACGAGGAGGCGCTGGAGGAAGTGACCGAATTCATCCGCGTCGCCGCGCTGCTGCTGCACAGCGACTGCGTGCTGGGTCCCCGGCACCGCCGCAAGCTCAACTGAGGCGACGGCCATGATCAAGTCCGCCGAGTTCGCCCGCCGTCGCAAGCAGCTGATGCGCATGGCCGACGAGGACGCGATCATCGTGCTGCCCAGCGCGCCGATGCGGGTGCGCAGCCACGACACCCACTACCCCTACCGCCAGGACAGCGACTTCTGGTACCTGAGCGGGTTCGCCGAACCCGAGGCCGTGCTGGTGCTGGTGCCGGGCCGCAAGCACGGCGAGGCGCTGCTGTTCTGCCGCGAGCGCGACGCCGACCGCGAAGCCTGGGACGGCCCGCGCGCCGGGCCCGAGGGCGCGGTGGATTCGCACGGGTTCGACGACGCCTACCCGATCGCCGACCTCGACGAGATCCTGCCGGGCCTGCTCGAGGGCCGTTCGCGCGTCTACTATCACTTCGGCCGCGACACCGAGTTCGACCTCAAGCTGATCGGCTGGGTGAACCGCGTGCGCTCGCAGGTGCGCCACGGCGCGCAGCCGCCGCATGAATTCCTCGAGCTGGGGCACCTGCTGCACGAGCTGCGCCTGTTCACGAGCCCGGGCGAACTCAAGCTGATGCGGCAGTCGGCCCGCATCGCCTGCGAGGCGCAGCTGGCCGCCATGCGCGCCACCCGCATCGGCGGCCACGAATACGAAGTCGAGGCGGCGCTGCAGTACACCTACCGCCGCAACAACGCCGTGGCGGCCTACGAGCCCATCGTCGGCGCGGGCGCCAACGGCTGCGTGCTGCACTACCGCGACAACAATGCGCAAACCGCCGACGGCGACCTGCTGCTGTGCGACGCCGGCGCCGAGTTCGCCAACTACGCCTCCGACATCACCCGCACCTGGCCGGTGAACGGCCGCTATTCCGCCGAACAGCGCGCGCTGTACGAAGTGGTGCTGGCCGCCCAGGACGCGGCGCTGGCGCAGGCGCGCCCGGGCAAGCCGTGGATCGCCGGCCACGAGGCGGCGGTGCAGTCGCTCACCGAGGGGCTGCTGTCGCTGGGGCTGCTCAAGGGCACGCTCAAGCAGGCGCTGGCCAGCGAGTCGTACAAGAAGTTCTACATGCACAAGACCGGCCACTGGATCGGCCTGGACGTGCACGACGTGGGCGAATACAAGCTGGCCGGCGAATTCCGCGAGCTCGAGCCGGGCATGGTGTTCACCATCGAGCCCGGAATCTACATTGCCCCGGGCACCAAGGGCGTGCCGGCGAAGTGGCAGGGCATCGGCATCCGCATCGAGGACGACGTGCTGGTCACGAAAGACGCCCCCGAGGTGCTGACCGACGGCGTGCCCAAGGCCATCGACGCCGTCGAACAGGTCCTGGCGGGCCGCTGAAAAAGTCGGTTGGCCACGGATTTACACGGATGAACGCGGATTAAGAGCAAACGCCTTTGGTTTTATCCGCGTTCATCCGTGTAAATCCGTGGCAAAAATCACATGTCGTGTTTCTTGACATCGTGGCCGCGGGCGACGTACTGCTTCCAGCGCTCGCGAAGCGGGCCGCGGGCGGAGTCGTCGGCCGGCACCACTTCCAGCACGCGCTCGAAGCCGTCGGGCACGGCGGCGTCGCGCAGGTTGAGCACCAGCGGGCGCAGGCCGGCGTCGTGTTCCGGGGCGGCCAGCAGCACCGGCACTTCCTCTTCGTCCTCGTCGGCGCCGAAGATCTGGTGCGCCACGTAGGCGTCGGGGTCGAACGACCACAGAAGGTCGTCGAGCTGCTCGGCCTGGGCGGTCGATGCGCACAGCACCAGCATCGGCAGGCCGGCGTCGCTGGCCTTGCGGGCCAGCTCGCACACCAGCAGCAGCGGCTGCTCCCGGAAGCGGGGCTTGCCGATCAGGTAGAAATCGGCGCGTGCCATCTCAACCCGCCTGGTCGATCAGCCACTGCGACAACAGGCCGACCGGGCGGCCCGAGGCCATGCCCTTGCGGCCGTCGCCGTTGGCGACCCCGGCGATGTCCAGGTGGGCCCAGCGCTGGCCTTCGGTGAAGCGCGCCAGGAAGCAGCCGGCGGTGATGGCGCCGGCGTTCTTGCCGCCGATGTTGTAGACGTCGGCGAAGGCCGATTCGAGCTGGGTCTGGTACTCGTCCCACAGCGGCAGGCGCCAGGCGCGGTCGAACACCGATTCGCCGGCGGCCAGCAGTTCGTCGGCCAGGTCGTCGTGCTTGCTCATCAGGCCCGCGGCGAACTTGCCCAGCGCCACCACGCAGGCGCCGGTCAGCGTGGCCACGTCCACCGTGGCCTGCGGCTCGAAGCGCTGCACGTAGGTCAGCGCGTCGCACAGGATCAGGCGACCCTCGGCGTCGGTGTTGCCAACCTCGATGGTCTTGCCCGACATCGCGGTCAGCACGTCGCTGGGTCGGTAGGCATCGGCGTCGGGCATGTTCTCCACCGCCGGCACCACCATGACCAGGTTGATCGGCAGCTGCATCTTGGCCACCGCGGCAAAGGTGCCCATCACCGTGGCGGCGCCGCACATGTCGAACTTCATCTCCTCGATGCCGCCCTGCACCTTGAGGTTGATGCCGCCGGTGTCGAAGGTGATGCCCTTGCCGACCAGCGCATGCGGCTTGGCCGCGCCGGCGCCGGTGTACGTGAGCACGATCAGTTTGGGCGGGTTGGCCGAGCCGCGGGCCACGGCCAGCAGCGAGCCCATGCCCAGCTTCTCCATGTCGGCGCGCTCGAGCACGTCCACGGCCACGTTGGCGTGTTCGGCGGCGATCTTGCGGGCGGCGTCGGCCAGGTAGGCCGGGTTGCAGATGTTGGGCGGCAGGTTGCCCAGCTCGCGCGCCAGCTCGACGCCGGCGGCGATGGCGACGCCGCGTTCGAACTCGGCGCGGGCGGCATCGTCGGCCGGCAGCACCAGCGTCTTCAGGCCGTCCTCGCTGCCCTTGCGGGTGCGGGTGGCGGTGTAACTGTAGGCCGCGTGGTCGGCGGCGATGGCGGCCTGGCGCAGGTTCCAGCCGGCGTCGCGGCCCGGCACGGGCAGCTCCACCAGGGTGAGCAGGGCGCTGGCGGAGGGGCCGGCCTTGAGCGCGCGCACGGCGTCGGCCACGGCCTTGAGGTATTGCGGCACGGCGAACTTGGCGGCGTCGCCCAGGCCCACGGCCAGCACGCGCGGCGCCTTCACGCCGGCGAGGTCGGGCAGCAGGGTGGTGCGGCCGGTCTTGCCCGACACGTCGCCGCGCTCGATCAGGGCCGCCAGCTTGCCGCCGCTGGCCTGGTCGATGGCCTGGGCCGAGGGCGACAGGCGGCCGTCGCCGAACACGCCGATGACGACGCAATCGGTGTCCGCAGCGGCCGGAGTGAGGGGGTTCAGGCGAAATTCGAGGGCCATGGTGTTTGATTCCGTACAATTGGGGGAGTCAGGATCGAAGCGGCCATTGGCGGCGACGGTCCGTGAAGACCCCGCGATTCTAACAAGCCATGGGCTGGCAAGGCCCGCCCCCTCGTTTCCTCCCCCGGCAAAGGCCTTGAACCCCGGCATGCTGTTGATCGAACGCCACCTGCTTCGCCAGTTCGCCCTCAGCGTGGCCGCCGTGGCCGCCGTGCTGCTGCTGGTCGGGCTGGGCGGGCTGCTGGTGGACCTGATGTCGGAGATCGCGCGCGGCAAGGTGCCGGCGGCGCTGCTGCTGTCGCAGCTGGGGCTGCGCTCGATCCAGGTGCTGCCGCTGCTGCTGCCGCTGGCGCTGTTCATCGGGCTGCTGCTGTCGGTGGGCAGGCTGTATGCCGACAGCGAGATGGCGGTGCTGTCGTCGGTGGGCCTGGGGCCCCAGCGGCTCTGGCGACCGCTGGCGCTGGTGACCGTGCCGGTGGCGGTGGTGATCGCGGTGTCGTCGCTGTGGCTGGCGCCCAGCGGCGCGCGCGTGGCGAGCGAGATGGTGGAGACCGCCAGGCGCTCGTTCCTGGTCGCGGGCCTGGAGGCCGGGCGGTTCATCGAGCTGCCGGGCCGCGGCGGCGTGCTCTACGTGGGCGAGTTGAGCACCGACGGCACGCGCTTCCGGCAGATGTTCGTGCAGTCCGAACGCAACGGCCGGCTGGACGTGATCACGGCCAGCGAGGGCGAACTGGTGGTCGCCGGCGACAGCGCCCGCTTCCTGCGCCTGCGCGACGGTTTCCGGGTCGAGGGCACGCTGGATGCGAAGGATTTCCGCCTGATGCGCTTTGGTGTGAACGAGCTGCGCGTGCCCGATGCCGAGCCCAACGGCGCCGACGACGAACTCGGAGCGCGCTCCACGCTGCAACTGCTGGCCCGGACCGACGCGGCCGCGCGCGCCGAACTGCACTGGCGCATCGCCACGCCGCTGGTCGCGCTGGTGCTGGGGTTCCTGGCGCTGCCGCTGGGCCGCGGCGAGCCGCGCCAGGCCCGCTACGGCCGCATCCTGGCGGCGCTGCTGATCTACGTGAACGCCATGGTGCTGCTGCTGCTGGGCAAGGGCTGGCTGGCCACGTCGGCGCTGCCGGCCTGGGCCGGGCTGTGGTGGCTGCTGGTGCCGTTGGCGCTGCTGGCCGCATGGCTGTTCCGAACCGATGGCCGGCTGCGCGCGCCCAAGCGGGTGTCCGCGTGAACCTGCGCCCGCGCATCGTCGACCTGTACCTGGCGCGCACGGTGCTGCTGAGCACGCTCGGGGCGTGGGCGGTCCTGGTGGGCTTCGACCTGCTGTCGGCCTTCGTCAACGAGCTCGACGAGATCGGCGAGGGCAGCTACACGCTCAGCCATGCGGTGCTGTTCACCGCCTACACGGTGCCGCGGCGCATGTACGAGGTGTTCCCCACCGTGGCCCTGATCGGCAGCGTGCTGGGCCTGGGCGGCCTGGCCGCGCGCTCGGAGCTCACCGCGATGCGCGCGGTGGGCATGTCGCGCCTGCGCATCGGCATGGGCGCCCTGCTGTCGGTGATGACGCTCGCCGCGCTGATGGTGGTGAACGCCGAAACCGTGGCGCCGTTCGGCGAGCAGAGCGCGCAGTCGGTGGTGACCCAGGCCAAGACCGGCGACGTGGTGGTGGCGCGCGTGTCGGGCCTGTGGGTGCGCGAGGGCAATGTGTTCCTCAACGCCCGCGACGGCGCCAACCGACGGACCGACGGCGTCGAATGGACCGAACTGCGCGGCGTGCGGCTGTTCGAGTTCGACGGCCAGGGCAAGCTGCTGTCCATGGCCGAAGCCAAGACCGCCGAACACCGCGGCGAGCAGTGGCTACTGCGCGACGTCAAGCGCTCGCGCTTTGGCGAACGCTCGGTGAGCACCGAAGTGCTGGCCGAAGAAGTTTGGCAGAGCGACCTGGACGATCGCGCTCTGGCCGCGGCCGCTTCGCGCCCGCGCTACCTCAGCGCCCGCGAGCTCGACCGCAACATCGAGTACATGCAGCGCAACGGCCTGGATGCCAAGGCATTCGAGAACGCCTACTGGGCGCGCTGGTTCTACCCGCTGAACGTGCTGGTGCTGTGCCTGGCCGGGCTGCCGTTCGCGTTCGGGTCGCTGCGGTCGGGCGGCTTCGGCAAGCGCCTGTTCATCGCCATCGTCATCGGCGTGGGCTATCTGCTGGCGCAGCGCCTGGTGGTGAGCCTGTCGGACGTGTACCGGTTCGACGCGCGCCTGGCCTACCTGCTGCCGCCAGTGATGCTGCTGGGGCTGAGCTGGGGCGTGCTGGCGCGGCGCGAGTAGCGCTCAGCGCGGCGGCAGGCGCACCAGCACGGTGCGGCTGGCGATGTCGTGCCAGGTGCGGCGTTCGCGATCCACCAGTGACCAGGCGAAGCCCAGCCCGGCGGCCGCCAGCGACAGCGTCGCCACCGCATAGCGCAGCCAGAGCGCGCGTGCGCCGGCGATGCGGCCATCGGCACCCAGCACCTTCAGCCGCCACGGCCGCATGCCCAGCGTCTGGCCGATGCCGCGCCACGACACCACCGCATACAGCCCGCTGATCCCCCAGCACAGCGCCCACAGCGCCAACTGGCCGAGGCTCCAAGGCGCGAACGGCGCATGGCCGGGCACGACGGCCAGCGCCACGCCGCTGACGGCGAACCACAGGGCGATGTTGGGCATCGCGTCGTACACCAGGGCCAGCAGGCGCCAGCCCAGGTGCGCGGGCAGGGCGGTGGGAAGGGGCGAGGGCACGGTCTGGTTCATGGATGAATGGTAACGGCGTAGCGGTGAAGGCCGGTGTGCGCCGGGTCCGCGCCGCCGCCTTGGTCTAAGCTTCCGCGCATGACCCCATCGCTTCCCGCCGATCGCCGCGCGGCCGCCCAGGCGCTGCCCCCAGCCGCCCCGGCCGATGTTCGCTCGATCACGGCCTTCCTGGACCGCGCCTGGGCCGAATCGGGCCTGTCGCCGCTGACGCTGCAGAGCTATCGGCGCGACCTCGAGGGCCTGTCGCGCTGGCTCGGCACCCGCGGCCGCGACCTGTCCGGGGTGGACCGCCAGGGGCTGTTCGATTACCTGGCCCAGCGCACTGCGGCGGGCTATGCCGCGCGCAGCAATGCGCGGCTGCTGTCGGCGCTGCGGGCCTACTTCGGCCAGCAGGTGCGCTTGGGCGTGCGCGAAACCGACCCCACGGCGCTGCTCGATCCGCCCAAGCTGGGCCGTTCGCTGCCCAAGGCACTGTCGGAAAGTGAAGTGGAAGCACTGATCAACGCCCCGGCCGTGGCCACTGCCGCCGGCCTGCGCGACCGCGCGATGGTCGAGCTGATGTACGCCACCGGCTTGCGCGTGAGCGAGCTGGTGAACTTGCCGGCCACCGCGCTGAACCTGCGCCAGGGCGTGGTGCGCGTGATGGGCAAGGGCAGCAAGGAGCGCCTGGTGCCACTGGGCGAAGAGGCCCTGCACTGGATCGAAACCTATCTGGCCCAGGCCCGGCCGACGCTGGCCGGAGGCCGCGCCGCGGCCCCGCTGTTCCTGGGCCGCGCCGGTGCGGCGATCAGCCGCCAGCAGTTCTGGAACGTGGTGAAGCGGCTGGCCGTGGTGGCCGGCATCGACCCGGCCAAGGTCAGTCCGCACGGCCTGCGGCACAGCTTCGCCACGCACCTGCTCAACCATGGCGCCGACCTGCGGGCCCTGCAGATGCTGCTCGGGCACAGCTCGCTTTCCACCACGCAGATCTACACCCTGGTGGCGCGCGAAGGCCTCAAGCGCCTGCACCAACAGCACCACCCCCGGGCCTGATCCGGCGGGCCATGCCACAATCGCCGGAACTTTCCGAACCCGCCCGGGGTCGGAGCCGGACCCCAGCCAAGGACGACCGAATGATCCGCCAAACCTTCTCCGCACTTGCCCTGGTGGCCAGCCTGACCTCCTGCGCCGCCGAGCCGCCGGCCAAGCCCGCCGCTCCGGCCGCCGCGAGCGCCGCGAGCGCCGCCAAGCCCTCCGCCCCGGCGAGCGAGGCCGTGCTGCGCGCGGCGATGAAGGAGGTCGCGCCGGAAAGCGAGATCACCCACATCGGAGATTCGCCCATCCCCGGCTTCAGGGAAGTGGCGCTTGGCGCGCGCATCGTCTACCTGTCCAACGACGGCAAGCGCCTGATCCAGGGCGCGCTGTTCGACATTCCCAGCCGCGAAAACCTCACCCAGGTCAGCGAAGCCGTGCTGCGCAAGGACCTGCTGGCCAGCGTCGGCGCCGACCGCCGCATCGTGTTCGAGGCGGCCAAGCCCCGCCACGTGGTCACCGTCTTCACCGACATCGACTGTGGCTACTGCCGCAAGCTGCACGAACAGATCGCCGTCTACAACCGCCTGGGCATCACGGTGGAGTACCTGTTCTACCCGCGTTCGGGCCTGGGCAGCGAGTCGTTCGACAAGGCCGTGGCCGTCTGGTGCGCCCCGGACCGCCTCAAGGCCATGACCGCCGCCAAGGCCGGCCAGGTCCTTCCCAAGGGCACCTGCACCAACCCGGTCACCCAGGACTTCGACCTGGGCCGCCGGATCGGGCTGGAAGGCACGCCGGCCATCTACGCCGCCAATGGCGAACAGCTGGGCGGCTACGTCGAACCGGCCGACATGCTGGCCCGCCTGGACGCCATCGCGGCCAAACCGGCCCGCTGAGGCCCGCAGCCCGACGAGGGCCCGGCCGAGTGCCCGGCCTTCGTCTACAATACGGCGCTCGTTTCCCACGGAATTGTGCGGACATGATCGTCCTCGAGGGCCTCCCGGCCCTGTCGCCCTTTCGGCGCGACCGTTTACAGAACCGCCTGCAGCTGATCGTCGGTGGCCTTCGGGTCACCGGCGCGTGGCATGTCTACTTCGTCCAGCCCGAGACCGGCGCCTCGCCCGATCTTGCCGTGCTGGGCCGCATCCTCGAAGGCTGCACCGGCCGCGACGAGCCCGCCGCAGGCGGGCAGTCGCGCTTCGTGGTGCCGCGCCTGGGCACCCTGTCGCCCTGGGCCAGCAAGGCCACCGAGATCCTGCGCGGCGCCGGCCTGGCGGTGCAGCGGGTCGAGCGCGGGCTGCGCCTGGACCTGGCGGGCCTGCCGGCCGAAGGCGACCCGCGTCTTGCTGTAGTCCAACGCCGACACATAGCACCCCCGCGCCGCTCCGACTGCCCCCCAGACCAAGCCGAACCGCGCCTCGTTCACGCACGACCGCCAGTCGGCCACGTGCTC
>JANOJQ010000094.1:0-9848 GCA_031418815.1 Lysobacteraceae bacterium | reverse complement strand
CTCGCCTTCGCGGTGCGGCCGGCGCCAGAAGCGACCCTCGCCTTCGCGGTGCGGCCGGCGCCAGATCCCAGGGCCCGAAAGACCCCCGGACCATCCCGGACTTGGGAGAAGAACAAAAAACCGCCTAGAGGTTCCGGCGCGACGGCAGGATCAGGTTGCCGAACAGCAGCCCCGCCACCAGCGCGATCAGGGCCGCCAGCAGCGCGAAAGCGGTGTCCAGGCCCAGGAACACGTCGCGCTCCATCACGAAGTTCAGGCTGCGGAAACCCACGCTGCCCGGCACCAGCAGGATGATGCCGGGCACGCGCACCAGCGCGCCGGGGCGGTTGAGCCAGCGGCCATAGGCATTGCTCACCACCGCCACGCCCATGCCGGCGAAGAAGGCGCCGCCGGCGAAATCTTCCGAGGCCAGGCCCAGCACTTCACCGCCGATGCGGGTGAGCACGTAGCCCAGCACCACCGAGGCCATCACCAGCGGGTAGTCGCTGCGCGAGGCGCGGAACAGCACCGCGAACGCATAGGCACCCACCAGCAGCGCCGCCGCCTCGGCCTGCCAGGTCAGCGGCTGCGGCACGGCCTCCATCGGCACCCAGCCCAGCAGCCGCACGACCTGCATCGCCGCCACGGTGCCGAAGGTCAACTTCATCAGGATCATCAGCGCACCGGCGAAGCGGGCCGTGCCCGACACCAGCTGCTGGCTCGACAGCTCGCTCACCGCGTTGGTCAGCATCAGGCCCGGCATCAGCACGATCAGCGAGGCCACGATGACCGTCTTGAGCGAGAGCGGCTCGATGAAGGTCGCCACGGCGGCGGCCAGCAGGGTGGCCACCAGGGCGGCGATCGCCTCCAGCCCCTCGGCCAGGCGCGGCCGCCCGGCGCCCAGCACGTACAGCGCGCCGATCAGGCTGCCGATGATGGCGCTGGTGACCACGTCGGCCCAGCCGGCGCTCAGCAGGCCCGCCACGGCCGCCGCGGACAGGCCGAAGCTCAGCGCGGTCAGCACCTCGGCGCGCCGGCGCGGCGGGCGGTCCAGGGCGCGCAGCGCCGCGAAGCCCGACACCAGGTCGAGCTTGCCCGCCAGCACGTCTTCGGCGATCGCATCGGTGGCGGCCAGCCGGCCCAGGTTCTGGTCGCCGGGCTCGAGCCGGATGACCCGGGTGATGCCGTTCTGCTGGCCGCGCTCCGGGTCGGCGAAGCTCAGGATGATGCCGGTGGGGTTGGACCAGATTTCGCAGTCCAGGCCCAGCCGGTGCGCCACGGCCTCCACGGCGCCCTCCAGCCGCTGGGCCGAGGTGCCGTAGGCGTGCAGGCGCGTGGCCAGCTCGGCAACGAACGCGGCCTGCGCTTCGTAGGTGGCCTGGCTGTTGGGGACCGGGGTATTCATCGGCGAAAGGATGGCATGAATCGGCGGCGGCACCGGGACAGCGGCTGAACCGGCCCTGCGCCATCGCCGGTGGCCGGTACCCGTCGCACGCCGCGGCGGCTATCCTCGGCAGCAGGCCCCGCCGCAGGGATGCGGGCCGCGGCCTCACCCGCCGTGCATCGCCGTTGGATGGATGACCCCGAGGAAACCACGCCGGCATGAGCGAACGGCCCAGCATCGAGCACAGCGACAGCCACCCGGGCATCCTGGTGGCCAGCGGCGATTGGACCCTGGCCAACGCCGCGCAGATGCTGGCGCTGCTGCGCGAGGCGCCGGAAAACGCCGAGGACATCGACGGCCGCGACATTTCCCGGCTCGATTCGGCCGGCGCGATGATGCTGTCGCGCTACGCGGTGAAGGTGGGCCTGGGCCTGGCCACCGTCGAGGTGCAGCCCGAGTTCCAGCCCCTCACCGGCACCGTGCAGGCGATCTGCGAGAACCCGCCGCGCGACCCGCGCAAGGACTACGGCTTCCGGCAGATGCTTGGCCGCATGGGCTTCGCGGTCGAGGACTACACCCGCGAGTCGCTCGCCCTGGTCGGCTTCCTGGGGCTGACCCTGAAGACGGGCCTGGGCGTGCTGCTGCGGCCTGCCCGCTTCCGCGTCACCCCCACCGTGCACCACATGGAACAGGTGGGCCTGGACGCGGTGCCGCTGGTGATCCTGCTCAGCTTCATGGTCGGCGCCGTGATCGCCTTCCTGGGCGCGACGGTGCTGCGCGACTTCGGCGCCGAGATCTTCGTGGTGGAACTGGTGGGCATCGCCTTCCTGCGCGAATTCGGCGTGCTGCTCACCGCCATCCTGCTGGCCGGCCGCACCGCCAGCGCCTTCACCGCGCAGATCGGCGCCATGCAGTCGGGCGAGGAAATCGACGCCATCCGCACCCTGGGCCTGGACCCGATCGAGCTGCTGGTGATCCCGCGCCTGGTGGCGCTGGTGGTGATGCTGCCGCTGCTGACCTTCCTGGCGATGATCGCCGGCATCGCCGGCGGCATGGCGGTCTGCATCGCCTCGCTCGGCTTCACGCCGGAAATGTTCATCACGCGGCTGCAGGAAACGCTGGAAGTACGCCACTTCTGGGTCGGCCTGGCGAAGGCGCCGCTGTTCGCCATGGTGATCGCGCTGATCGGCTGCCTGGAAGGCTTCCAGGTGCAGGGTACGGCGCAGTCGGTCGGCGAGCGCACCACGTCGAGCGTGGTGCAGGCGATCTCGATCGTGATCCTGCTCGACGCCTTCGCCGCGCTGTTCTTCATGGAGATGGACTGGTGAGCGCGGTCGACCACGACGCCCCGGCCATCCGCGTGCGCGGCCTGAAGAATTCCTTCGGCAGCCAGGTGGTGCACGAGGGCCTGGACATGGACGTGCGCCGCGGCGAGATCATCGGCGTGGTGGGCGGCTCGGGCACCGGAAAATCGGTGCTGATGCGCGCCATCCTGGGGCTGCGCGAGCCGCAGGGCGGCAGCATCGAGGTGCTGGGCGTGGATGCGCTGTCGCAGGCGGGCCGCGACAGCGGCGTCATCGAGCGCAATACCGGCGTGCTGTTCCAGAACGGCGCGCTGTTTTCCTCGCTGACGGTGGCCGAGAACGTGGCGGTGCCGCTGAAGGAACACTACGGCGAACTGCCTGAAGACATGATCCACGACCTGTCCATGCTCAAGATCCGCATGGCCGGCCTGGGCGAGGACGCCGGCGCCAAGCTGCCGGCGCAGCTGTCGGGCGGCATGCGCAAGCGCGCGGCGCTGGCGCGGGCGCTGGCGCTGGACCCGGCCCTGCTGTTCCTGGACGAACCCACCGCCGGGCTCGACCCGATCGCCGCGGCCGCCTTCGATGAGCTCATCAAGACCCTGCAGCGCGCGCTCGGCCTCACCGTGTTCCTGATCACCCACGACCTCGATACCCTGTACACCATCTGCGACCGCGTCGCCGTCCTGGCCGACCGCCGCGTGCTGGTGAACGCCCCGCTGGCCGAAGTGGAACGCTTCGACCACCCGTGGGTGCAGGAATACTTCCACGGCCCGCGCGGACGCGCTGCGCAGGCCGCCCAGGCCAAGGAGGCTTGACCATGGAAACCCGCGCCAACCACGTGCTCATCGGTGCCTTCACGCTGGCCGTCTGCCTGATGGCGGTGCTGTTCGCCCTGTGGGCGGCGAAGTACACCACCGAGAAGTCCTTCCAGGAATACGACGTCGTGTTCCAGGAGGCCGTCACCGGCCTGAGCGTCGGCAGCCAGGTGCTCTACAGCGGCATCAGCGTCGGCGCCGTGCGCAACCTGTCGCTGGTGCGCGACGACCCGCGCAAGGTGGTGGCGCGCATCCGCCTGTCGGCCGACACCCCGGTGAAGACCGACACCCGCGCCAAGCTCACGCTCACCGGCCTCACCGGCACGGCGGTGATCCAGCTTACCGGCGGCAGCCCCGGCAGCCCGGCGCTGGAAGCGCCGGAAGGCAAGCGCGTGGCCACCATCCCCAGCGAACCCTCGGCGCTGCAGAACATCGCCGCCACCGCCAACGAAATCGTCGATCGCGTCAACGTGCTGCTCAGCGAAGAGAACATCGCCCGCATCGCCCGCACGCTCGAACAGCTCGACCAGGTCACCGGAAGCATCGCCGGCGAGCGCGAGGAGATCGCCGCCCTGATCCGCAGCGCGCGCGCCGCCAGCGAGAAACTCGAGGCCACGCTCGCCAGCGCCGACAAGACCATCACCGGCATCGACCAAGGGGTGGTCCAGAAGCTGCCCGCGATCGTCGCCAAGCTCGACCGCACCCTGGCCCAGCTGGAAACCACCAGCCAAAGCGCCAACGGCATCCTCTCGGACAACCGCGAGGCGATCGCCGACTTCAGCAACGACGGCCTGGGCCAGGTGGGCCCAACCATGCGCCAGCTGCGCTCGCTGATCCGCGAACTCGACGACCTGGCCGACAAGGTCGAAACCAACCCGGCCGGCTTCATCCTGGGCCGCGAGCAACCCGAGGAGTTCGAACCATGAGCCGCGCTTCCCTGTTTACCGCCGGCGTGATCGCCACGCTGCTTGCCGGTTGCGGCTCGATCGGCGGGCCCAAGACCGAGGTGAGGGTTTACTCGCCCGCCACGGCCGTCACCGTGGACTCGGCGTGGCCGAAGGTGGACTGGTCGCTGTCGCTGGGCGTGCACGCCGCCAACGCGATGCTCGATTCCCCGCGCATCGCCGTGCGACCCACGGCCAACGAGATGCAGACCTACAAGGGCGCGCGCTGGGCCGACAACGCCCCGGATCTTCTGCAGACCGCGCTGGTGGAAGCATTCGAGGACTCCGGCCGCATCGGCTCGGTGATGCGCACCGGCGGCGGCAGTTCCCGCGGCGACTACGGCCTGTGGATCGAGGTCCGTCAGTTTGAAACCGTGTACGAAGGCGGCGCCCCCGAGGCCGTCATCGAAGTGCAGGCGCGCCTGGTGAAGCTGCGCGGCGGCGGCATCGTCGCCAGCAAGCGCTTCCGGCACGGCATTGCCGGCCGCACGCCGGCAGTGGACGACATCGTCGCTGCCTTCGGCGGCGCGATGTCCGCGCTCAGCACCGACGTCGTGGGCTGGACGCTCACCGAAGGCGCGCGCGCCGAAGCTGCGGCGCCCAAGACGCCGTGACGGCATCCACAGCCGCTCCAGGGTCATTCCTGAATTCGGGAATGACCCTGGAGCGGATGTGGATGGATACGGCGGAAGGTGAGGTTGAGGCGCGGCGCCACGGGCCTGGCCGTGCGCGGCAGCGCATGCTGCCAGTTCGCCTGGGTGTCGCCCGACATCAGCAGCAGGCTGCCGTGCGGCAGCTCCAGCGCGAACGTCCTGGAATGATCGCGGCGATGGCGGAAGCGGAAGCGCCGCGTCGCGCCCAGGCTCAGTGAGGCGATCACGGGCCGCTCGCCCAGCTCGGGCTCGTCGTCGCTGTGCCAGCCCATGGCGTCCTGACCGCTGCGGTAGAGATTGGCCAGCACGCTGTTCATGGCGACACCGCTGGCTTCATCCACGCGCGCGCGCAGCGCCGACAGCGCCGCCGGCCACGGCCGCGGCTCGAAGCGCACGCGCGAGTACACGTAGCTGGCGCCGGCATCGCCGATCCAGCAGCTCAGACGCGGCGAGTCGTGTTCCTGGCCGAAGATCCGGATGCGGTGGGTTTCCCACGCAATCTGTTCGCGCAGCGCCTCGAGCAGCGCATCGGCTTCGGACGCGCCCAGCCACTGCGGCTCGAACTGCAGGTGTGCGTCGGGGAGGTCCGGCAAGTCGGGTGGGAAGAGCATTTTTGCCACGGATTCACGCGGATGAACGCGAATTAAAACGCGATGACAGCAGTTTAGCCGGCGGCTGCAGGCACACCGTGAAGCCCACCCGCCCTGCTCTATCCGCGTTCATCCGCGTAAATCCGTGGCCAAGAAAAACCCCGGCCCGTCTCACCGAAGATGAAAATGTACCGGGTACATTTCATTCACCGGTATCGGCGACCGCGGCAATCACCTGCCCCAGCTCCAACAGGCGCAAATCGCTGCCCGGCGCGCCCACCAGCTGCAGGCCGAGCCCGCCGGGCAGCGGCAGGCTCAGCGCGGGGCAGCCGGCCAGGGAGGCCAGCGCGGTGAGGTCGGCGAGGTTCGCCGGTTCGTCGGCGCCGTAAGCCGGCGGCGGCGAGGCGGTGGTGGGCAGCAGCAGCACGTCGAACTGTTCGAACAGGCGGCGCACCTGGATCACGTGCTCGTCCAGGCGGCGGTCGGCGCGGGCGAAATCGGCGGCGGTCTTGCGGCTGGCGAAATCGAGCAGCCAGCGCAGCCGCGTGGAGGCCCCGTCGAGGCGGAATTCGTGCGCGGCCAGGATCTCGGCTTCCATCAGCAGCAGCGCGGCGCGGCGGGTGGCGGCGACGTCCAGCGGCGCCACGTCCAGCGCCACCGGCAGCGCGCTGCCGAACACCGGCGCCACGCGCGCCATCACGGCGCTGAAGTTCACCACCACCGCGGCGTCCACGCCGAGTGCGGCGAGGTCGGCCACCACGCCGGCCTTGAGTTCGCCCGGCACCCAGTCCGGCGGCGACAGCGGCACGCGGCGCTTGCGCGAGCGCGGGTCGCCGGCGTCGTAGCCGGCCAGCACCGGCAGCAGCAGCGCGGCGTCCTGCACGGTGCGCGTGATCAGCCCCGGGCAGTCCAGCCGGCGCAGGCCCGCAGCGAGGCCGCGGCAGCTGAGTTCACCAAAGGTGGGCTTGTGCGCCACCAGGCCGCAGAACGCGGCGGGAATGCGCACGGCGCCCAGGGTGTCGGCGCCCAGCGCGGCCACCGCATGGCCCGCGGCCACGGCCGCGGCGGCGCCCGCCGACGAACCGCCCGCCGCGCGGCCGGGCAGCACCGGGTTGCGCACGTCGCCGTGGTGCGGGTTGCGGCCGGTGGTGCCGAAGGCGGCCTCGTCGATGCTGGTCTTGCCCAGGAACACCGCGCCGGCGCCGCGCAGGCGGCGGACCACGTGCGCGTCGTGTTCGGCCAGGCCCGGGTGGCCGGGCAGGCCCAGGCCGGTGGGCATGCCGGCCACGTCGAAGTTGTCGTTCACCGCGATGGGCACGCCGTCCAGACGGCCCAGCGGCTTGCCCTCGGCCCGGCGGTCGTCGCTGGCGCGTGCGGCCGCCAGTGCACCGGCGGCGTCCACCCAGGCCCAAGCGTTGAGATGGCCGTCGCGGGCGATGGCCGCCAGGCTGGCACCGGTCAGCGCCTCGCTGCTGGTTTCGCCCTTCGCCAGCGCGTGAAGTACGCGATACAGCGGGGCCTGGCGCAGGGCATCGGGGCTGGCAGTCATGCGAAGGGCATTCCGGATCCGAGGGGGCGCGTGAAGTCTCCTTCATTGCCCGGTCGCCGGCAAACCGGGACAATCCAGACTTCAGCGTATGGAGTGGCCGTGATGACCGAGCGTGACGTGATGGAATACGACGTGGTGGCCGTGGGCGCAGGCCCGGCGGGCCTGTCGTTCGCGATCCGGCTCAAGCAGCTGCGGCCCGAGCTTTCGGTGTGCGTGATCGAGAAGGCGTCCACCATCGGCGCGCACATCCTGTCGGGCGCCGTCATCGAGCCCGGTCCGCTGGACGCCCTGCTGCCGGGCTGGCGCGACAGTCCGCCGCCGGTGTGCGTGGCCGCGACGGAAGACGAATTCTGGTTCCTCACCAAGACCGGCGGCACCAAGTCGCCGATCGTGCCGCCGCAAATGAACAACCACGGCAACTTCATCGTCTCGCTGGGCGCGATGTGCGCCTGGCTGGCGCCGCAGGCCGAGGCCTTGGGGGTGGAGATCTACCCGGGCTTCGCGGCGGCCGAGATGCTGTATGACGACGCCGGCGCCGTGTGCGGCGTGCGCATCGGCGACATGGGCGTGGCCAAGGACGGCACGCACAAGCCCGGCTACACCCAGGGCATCGACATCAAGGCCAAGGTCACCGTGCTGGCCGAGGGCGCACGCGGGCACCTGACCAAGCAGCTGGTGCGCAAGTTCGGCCTGGACGCCGAGTCCGACCCGCAGAATTATTCCATCGGCATCAAGGAACTCTGGCAGGTGCCCGAGGGCCGCGTGTCGCCCGGCAAGATCGTGCATACGCTGGGTTGGCCGGCCGACAGCCACACCTACGGCGGCAGCTTCCTGTACCACCTGGACAAGAACCAGGTCGCGCTGGGCTACGTGTCGGGGCTGGACTACCGCGACCCGAACTACCAGCCGTACGAAGCCTTCCAGCAGTGGAAGAACCACCCGCTGGTGAAGTCCCTGCTCGAGGGCGGCACCATCCTCAGCGCCGGGGCGCGCGCCATCGTCACCGGCGGCTGGCAGTCGCTGCCCAAGGTCGAAATGCCCGGCGCGCTGTTGATCGGCTGCGCCGCCGGCCTGCTCAACGTGCCCAAGATCAAGGGCACCCACCAGGCCTTCCGCAGCGGCATGCTGGCCGCCGAACACCTGGCCGCGCAGTCCGACGCGCTGGCCAGCGCCGGCTTCGACGCCAAGCTGCGCGCGTCGCCGGCGATGGCCGAGCTGCGCAAGGTGCGCAACATCAAGCCCGGCTTCAAGAAGGGCCTGTGGTTCGGCCTGGTCAATTCGGCCTGGGAAACCGCCACCGCCGGCCTGTCGCCGTGGACCTGGCGCTGCAAGCCCGACTGGAACTCGCTGCAAAAGCTCGACGTGGCCGAGAAGCCCAAGCGCGACTATGTCGAGCGCACGCTGGCTCCGCGCGACCGCCTGGCCGGCGTGTACTTCGCCGCCACCGAACACGACGAAGACCAGCCGGTGCACCTGCAGGTGTCCAACACCGACGTCTGCGTGACGAAGTGCGCCGAGGAATACGGCAATCCCTGCCAGCGCTTCTGCCCGGCGGGCGTGTATGAAATCGTCGCCGACACGGCGCAGCCGACCGGCAAGCGCCTGCAGATCAACGCCGCCAACTGCGTGCACTGCAAGACCTGCGACATCAAGGATCCGTACCAGATCATCAATTGGGTGACGCCGGAAGGCGGCGCCGGCCCGAACTACCAGAACCTCTGAGCCGGCGATGAAGCTTGCGCTGGTCACCGCGATTGCCGCCTTCGGTCTCGACGAAGACCTCGAGCCGCTGCGCGGCGCCTGCGCGCAAGCCGGCATCGAAGCCTCGGTCGTGGCCTGGGACGACATGACCGTGAGCTGGGCGCGCTTCGACGCCGCCCTGCTGCGCTCGCCCTGGGACTACGTGGACCGCCTGCCGGAATTCCTGGCCTGGTGCGATCGCACCGCCAAACAGACCGCGCTGTGGAACCCGCCCGACGTGGTGCGCTGGAACACCGACAAGCGCTACCTGGGCGAACTCGCCGCGCGCGGCCTGCCGGTGATCGAAAGCCACTTCCTGGCGCCGGGCGACGACCCCGCCACCCTGCCCGACCTGGTGCAGTTCGTGGTCAAGCCCACCGTCGGCGCCGGCTCGCGCGACGCCCAGCGCTACCTGCGCGCCGACCGCCCGGCCGCCATCGCCCACGCCGCCCGCCTGCTCGACCAGGGCCGCCACGTGCTGGTGCAGCCCTACCTGCAGGCCGTGGACGAACACGGCGAAACCGCGCTGATGTTCTTTGCCGGCCAGTTCAGCCACGGCATCCGCAAGGCGCCGCTGCTCAAGCGCGGCGAAGACCCCACCAGCGCGCTGTTCAAGGCCGAAAGCATCACGCCGCGCCAGCCCTCGGCGGCCGAGCTGGACGTGGCCACGCGCGTGCTGGCGGCGCTGCCCTTCGGCACGCTGGCCTACGCGCGCGTGGACCTGCTGCCGTCGGACGCGGGCCCGCAGCTGCTGGAGCTTGAGCTCACCGAGCCATCGGTGTTCCTGCCCTACGGCGAAGGCGCCGCCGCGCGCTTCGCCGCAGTCCTGGCGGCGCGCCTGGCCTGAAAAACCGCGCAAAAAGGGGTCAGAGAACATATTTGTTTAAAAC